>JABISF010000047.1 GCA_018699935.1 Flavobacteriaceae bacterium
ATAGTGTGCTTCAAATGTTGATTGTTTAAATGAGTGCTTTAAAAATGCTTTGGCAACTTCAGAAGGAACTCCTAAATCAGAAATATTACTTGCAAATGTTCCTCTTTGAGATGAAAGATAGGTGTTGCTCATTCTTTTTAATTTATCGGTTAGTGTATTAGTTATTTGCTTCCACTTTTTCTTACCCTCAAAATCAGTTGTTTGAAAATTATATAACCTGTAAGCGTCGTTTCCATTGTAGGCTCTTTCAGGTCTGTATTCTTCAATAATAAGTTTAAGCAGTTCAAATATTCTTGGGATTGGATATAAATTAAACTTAACTGTGCTTTCTCTTTGCTGCTGCTTACCCCTATTCATTATCAAGGTTCTGTCAAAAATATATGCATCTTTTAAATGAAAAGCGTTTTGGTGCTTTATATATCTATTTGCAATCTTTATTCCCTCTGAACCGTCATCTTTATAGTAATCAAAATGATTGATTCTTGATTTGTCAATTCTTGATAAATCCTGCCCATCAATACAAAGGCAGTAACTTAAAAGATAGGTTAAAGTAGCTTCAAGGTCTTGTCCTGTTCTAATGTTTTTAATTCCATTTTTAAACTCAAAAGCATCGGCATACTTTGGGTCTGAACTTCCTGAACTTGCACCTGCAATATAATGACCACCTTGCTGAAAAGGTCTGAAAAGTGTTTTACCTCCCTTGCTACCAAAAGCAATGTTTGCCAAATCATCAAGTTTTTTTAAATGATTATCTGCACCACTTAACGACTTACTTGGACTTTGCTTTATAGCAGTTGCTATTTTATTTACTATTGATTCATCTGACAGGTGCAGCTTTGTTAAAGGATTATACTCTGTATTATTGTGCACCCAATCAACAGAATGTTTTCTATTTGCTATTGTGCTTTCAGAGTTAGTCGTTTTGGCAACGTAGTTTTCAAATAATTTTTCTCCTGCAGATTCAATCTTTTCAAGATTTAATAGATTTCTGATGGCAGTTTCAACTGTATAAGCAGCATTGTGCAAAGACATTATTTCATCAGGTATACGCTTCTTGATTTTATTAAACCAATCGTAATGTTGGCTTTCTACAGAAAGAGTTTGTTTATCGTAATTGAAGTGGCTTTCTAAAACCTTAATACCTGTTACTTTTCTAACATCAATATTGGCAGAAGAGTTTCTTACCCTAATCCTTAATTCTTTGATTGGCTTTTTTGTTCCTCTTCGGTAATCAAGTGTAATTGAGTAACTCATTAGGGCTAATTTACAAATAGTGCCCAAAATAGTGCCCACTACCTTTTAAAAGATTTAGGAGCTTAATTAACAGTAATTACCTGTTTTATAGTATTTATAGTGCTTTTTGAAGTAATTTAGGTGTTAATAAGTAATTTATTCTACCCTGTCAAGGTAGCGCTCTAAACCAACTGAGCTAAACACCCTAGTTTTGAATGCAGTTGTATCTCTTCGCAAAGATATTCATTCCCGGCAATTCAGTCTCTAATTTAAAAAAAATAAACTCGCTTTTAAACCTTTTTAAACTCTGGGGGTCAAAGAAAAAGTTATGGTTAATATGACTGCCAAATTAAATTTAAACTTTGTTTGTTGATAATCCTACCTTTTCGGGGGCGGGATTATTTTTTTCGCTCCCAGATTTGTGTGCGGCCTAGAATAGAGAATCCTAAAAAGCCTCGCACCCTGAGGGTATTGTCATCTTCCATTACAATATAACAATCATATACTTTGCCGGACTTTGGATCCGTGATGGTACCGTCTTCAAAATTGTCATCCACATAAACCAGATCCCTCACAATAATCATCCCTTCTATGGGTTTGCCCCGGTCCTCCCCTTTGCATTCGACACATTTTTTTCCTTGATCCTCGGGCAGCAAAAGTTTCGTGATTTTGCCATATAGTTTGTCGTTCTCCCAATATATAGTTACTTCCGATTTTTTGACCCCGGTTTCGTCGTCCTGTGTAACCCAAACACCTTCAATAGAATCCGTTTGCGGGTTGAAAAGATGCAAAAGAAGTATTAAAAAAGTGACCTTCATAATTTTATCATTATTTGTGTTCCTTCGAAATTAGAAAATCTATTCTTATTTTAGCACGTAAAGAATTAATAATCATGCAAAAAAAAATAAAACGCTTCAAATTTCTGCTCATCTTAATTCCTTTGGGGCTATTTATTGGCTTTTTAGATCAAAACCTTATAAAAGGATTTGTCGATCCTAAAAAAATTGGAGATCACTACCAGTATATGGGTATTCTTGTGGTGGCCGTTTTGGTTTTACTCTTTTTGATTATTCAATTCGATCGAAATTCTGAACAAAAATAGCCGGCTGATTTCGTTATCTTTACCGAAAAAAAATGCAACATCATATAACGCTTTCGGACATCGAAGCGCAGGACAAAATCTACCGACTCAATTTGATCAACAGCGTGAGCGGATATAAATCAGCACAGCTGATTGGCACGCGATCGGAAGCGGGAAAAGAAAATCTAGCCGTGTTTAGTTCGGTGATCCACTTAGGCAGCAACCCTCCATACATCGGTTTTATTTTGCGTCCCACAACCGTGCCCAGGCACAGCTACAGCAATTTTAAAGCCCATGGAAGTTTCAGTCTCAATGCAATTACTGCAGATCAAATTGCTGCCGCGCATCACAGTTCAGCCAGTTATCCAGAAGGAATTTCTGAATTTGAAAAAACAGGTTTGGTGGCTGAAACCAAGGCGGGTACTCATATTCCGTTTGTAAAAGGTTCGCCCATACAACTGTTGTGCAGTTATGAAAACGAATATTTGATTAAAGAAAACAACACCCTGCTCATTGTTGGTATGATTCAAGAACTTTTTATCGACGAAGGTCTTTTATTGGAAGACGGCTGGGTACAGTTGGACAAAGGAAAAATTGTTAGCATCAATGGTTTGGATGGCTATGCCCTGCCGCAACTGTTGGATCGATTTCCTTACGCACGACCTAAAACCGACTAAAGGCAGTGGAATCACAAGAGGATTTTTTGTTTGACTATGCCACCCAACACAGTACTGCTGTTCCAGAACTCCTGTTGGAACTGGAACGAGAAACCCATCAAAAAATACTGCAACCCCGAATGCTGAGCGGCCCTCTGCAAGGACGTTTTCTCAGTTTGTTGGCGCAGCTGCTCCAGCCTCAATGCATCGTTGAAATTGGAACTTTTACCGGCTATGCGAGTTTGTGTTTGGCCGAAGGACTGACCGAAGATGGCGTGCTTCACACGCTGGATTGCAACGAAGAATTGGTGGACATTCAACAAAAATATTTTTCTAAAAGTCCTTACCACAATAAGATCAAAAGCTATTTGGGAGCAGCCTTGGAACTGTTACCGCGCATTGAAGGACCCTACGACTTGGTCTTTATTGATGCCGACAAACCCAATTATGAACACTATTTTGAAATGGTGTTGCCAAAAACAAGAAAAGGCGGCTTGATAATCTCCGACAACGTGCTTTGGAGTGGAAAAGTATTACAGGAGGCAGACCCCAAAGACGAAAGTACGATAGCCTTAAAAAAGTACAACCAAAAACTAAGCACTGACCCTCGTGTATTTACGACCTTACTTCCGCTTCGAGATGGCTTGTCATTGAGTTGGGTCCGCTAGAGATCCCGGCTTATAGAATCTTTTAAATCATCAAAATCCCCTTTGAGCTGATCCACCTCTTTTTTGATTTCAGAAGTGACTTTTTTGGTCGGGCTTTCAATATCCACCGATTTTTGGATTTCATTTTTGATGTCATTGGTGGCTTGACGCACCTGAGTCATTCCTTTAGCAAGGGTTCTTGCAATAGAGGGAATTTTGTCCGCACCAAAGACTAATAAAACAATAAAAAAGACGAAGACAATTTCTGCTCCACTAATAAACCATAGCATGTATAGCAATTTTGACAAATATAAGAGGTTTGTTGAATAAATCCCGTTGAAAAAGCATTAAGATCGGTGTTATTACATCACTTTTATCATCCTTTTAATTTTTCTTTAAAGGCCTCAAAATCGGAGGTAGCTTCTTCTTTTGGCCAACTGTTGTTTTCGGTATTCACATCTGCGGTTTCTCCATCAGGATCCACCCGAACTCCCACCAATTCCTTGTCGGTCGCTATCACCTTGGTCACCGCAGCATCATTTTTACGCCACAACTGTACCGGATAAGTCTTGCGTTCCACAGTGCCATCGGCATAACTATATTCTACAATCAGTGGCATGACCAAACCACCGGGTTTATCAAATTCTACCGCATAGATATTTTTTGGAAGCTCCACATCGGCATAATCGGCACTGTTTTCATTGAGATAATTTTTTAATATTTCCGATTGCGCCGTGGGATTGTCTCCACCTGAAGCAGCTTCCTCAGTAGCTTCCACCATAAAAAGTACTTCAGGCAAGTCCTCTAAGGTTAACTCCCTTTCTTTTAAATAATCATTGGCCGCTTTACTGGGTTGATCCGACACTACATATTTTTTAACAGATTTTACGCCGATGTCAACATAGTCGGTGGTGTAGAACCAACCGTTCCAAAACCAATCCAAATCAATGGCAGAAGCATCTTCCATCGTTCTGAAGAAATCTTCCGGCGTTGGATGCTTAAACATCCAACGTTGGGCATAGGTTTTGAAAGCGTGATCAAAAGCACTTTTGCCCATGATCGTTTCACGAAGAATATTGAGTGCTGTGGCCGGTTTGGCATAGGCATTAGGTCCCAACTGATATACGTTTTCGGGATTGGACATAATGGGAGATATAAAGTCTTGATCTCCAGCCATATACGGTACTATTTTAGAAGGGTCTCCACGCCGCGAGGGATATTTATCCAAACCCTTGATGGATTCCGGATATTTTACACCAAACTCTTGCTCAGTTAGGTATTGCACAAAGGTATCTAGACCTTCATCCATCCAACCCCACTGTCGCTCGTCAGAATTGACGATCATTGGGAAATAATTGTGCCCCACTTCGTGGATAATAACGCTGATCATTCCAAATTTCACTCGATCGGAATAATTTCCATCTTCATCCGGACGTCCATAATTCCAGCAAATCATCGGGTATTCCATTCCTTGGTTTTTGGCATGTACCGAAACCGCTTTGGGATAAGGATAATCGAAGGTATAGTTGGAATAGGTTTTAAGGGTCTGCACCACTGCTTTGGTGGAATATTCCTCCCAAAGTGGATTTCCTTCTTTGGGATAGAGCGAAACGGCCATCACTTTGTTGGGGCCTACCTGAACAGCTTGGCGCTCCCAAATAAACTTTCGCGAACTGGCAAAAGCAAAATCACGTACGTTTTTGGCACTGTATTTCCAAGTACTTTTTTTGTTGGAAAAACTACTTTCTTTGGCTTCAGCCTCGGCTTGCGTCACGATGATCACAGGCGCATCAAAGCTTTCTTCAGCATCTTTAAAACGTTTGTACGCTTCTCGAGATAAAACCTCCTTAGGGTTTTGAAGCGTTCCTGTAGCTTCCACAATATGATCGGCAGGAAGGGTAATACTTACCTCATAATCTCCAAATTCGAGGGCAAATTCGCCATTGCCCCAAAACTGGTAATTCTGCCATCCTTCCACATCGTTATAGACACACATCCGAGGGAAAAATTGTGCAATTACATAGGCTTTGTTGCCGTCTTTGGGAAAAAATTCATAGCCTGATCGGGCTCTGTTTTTAACATGATTATTGATGTTGTAAGACCACTTGACACGAAATACGAACTGCCCTCCCGGAAGTATGGGTTGGCTCAGATCAACCCGCATCATGGTTTCATTTATTTTATAAGGCAAAGCACTGCCATTGGCATCTACCACCGATTCGATTTGAAATCCTCCATCAAAAGGGGCGTCCACATAACTTCGCACAAAACTGCTTGGAGTCATGATAGGTGCCGTACTGCTGCCATTCTTTTCTATGGCAGGAGCGTCTTTTTTGCGAATATTTTGATCCAATTGCATCCACAAATAGGGCAATGCATCCGGGGAATTGTTTTTATAGGTGATCGTTTCCGCTCCATAAAGCCGGGAATTTTTATCGTCCAATTCCACGTCCATAACATAATCCACCTGCTGCTGGTAGTAGTCCACGCCGGGAGCTCCAGAAGCATTGTGATAGCGATTGGGTTCGGCAAATACTTCTTTGAGTTGTTTGAATTTATTTTCGTTTTTATGCCCTTTTTCTTGACCTATAAGACTGGAAAACAAAAACATAAAAAGAAGACTGCATGTGATTTTTTTCATAGTATTAAAATTATTTAACGTATAAATATAATAGAATTAATGCTCGGTGTTTCTAATTTACTCAAAATTCTTTAATGCAATCTGAGCCGCCGGTTGGGTTGCATTTAACAAGAAACTTTTTCGCTTATCACCATTTACAAAATGTATAATATTTTTTTGATCTTCAAATTGTTCAAAAAGCAAAGTATTCTCAATGACCAAACTATCGGACAGCTGTTCGAAAGGCACTTCGATATAGCTCACCAAGATGTCGTTTTTGTATTCCTTTCCCAAATAATTTAGGGGCAGCACGACCGTTCCCAAGGAGAGCTTCAATTGCGCAGCAAAGTAGTCCGAAATGCGTTGATTGATTTCTTTTTCGTCAGAATCGGGTGCCAGTTGGAGGGTTGGATTTTGCTGGCGCAACACCAGCTCCATATCATCAATAAAAATTTGAGCGGAAATTTGGAGCACCTTCTTTTCGTTTTTATAGTTTATAGTGGTGGTACTTACATAAAACTTATGGCTACGAAAACCGCTTCCCAAAAAAAGAAGTAGTACCACTGCAAAAATTGAGGTCCACTTAGTTGGTGTCATCCAAAGATTTTTTGTAATCAATACTTTGATCGATCAAAAATTCAATCAATTGAAATTTACGATCTTGATTGAGCAGGCTGTTGGTGGTCATTTTTTTATCGATATACTCCAAATACCCCACCACCTCATCTTTTTTGAGTTTTAAATCGGATTCAAAAAAAGCATCGTCAAAAACCATGGGTAATATCTCACTGGGTTTCATCCGATTGCGTTCTTCGGGTGTTTTTTTGGATACTGCCATGGCGATAAGTTTGGCGATATTGACAAAATCCAATCCATTTTTGAGGACTCTTTCGTCATAGGCTTCATTGACAATCTGCGAAGATTTATCGCGCTCGTAGTCGTATCCTTTAAATTCTTCTTCTATGAGATCAAGAAATTTTTCGGTGTTTTCGGGAGTTACTACAATTTCATTCAATTCGTTGACGTTTTCATTCACCGAAACAATCAGGCGTTGCCGATTGAGGATCTCCTCTGTGATCACCACCGCACGAATCCGGTACTGTAGGGATGAAAAAATGACTTCGTCTCCCAATGCTACCGGGATTTCAAACTCGCCGGTATCATCCGTAATGGTGTTGATTTGGGCTGAGTTATTGATCACATTGGCAGCAATGACATTGGTGTTCTTGTATAACAATTTTCCCTTGATGGGCTTTCTTTGCTGTGCTGAAAGACTCAGACTCAACAGCATCAAAATCGATAAAAAAAATGTATTTTTCACTCAATAAATATAAGGTCTCTTTAAAAGATTTACACCTAAGGAATGTTAATTTTTTTACAATATCGCATTTTTGGAAACTAAGATCCTACGTATTGACGCCAAAACCACCTTTGCCCTGCGGCATCCCTTGCTCCGAAAAGGACGTCCGTTGAGCAACTGCCCTTTTGAAAACGACACCCACCCGGAAAGTTTGCATTTGGGTGCCTATGATCAAGACCGTTTGGTCGGTATTCTGAGTGCCCTTCCCAATCCCTATCCCAAGGCGCCCGACCCGTTGGGTTATCAACTCCGAGGCATAGCCGTACTTCCCTCCTATGAACGCAAAGGAATCGCATCGCAACTCATTCAAAAAGCCATAGCCATCCTTTCCAACGAACACCGTTTAGAAATCCTGTGGTTAAATGCCCGAATACAGGCACAAAATCTTTATCTTAACAACGGGTTTAAGGCCATTGGCGCAACCTTTGAAATTGCGGGCATTGGAACCCACCAACGTTTTTTTAAAAAATTCAACCCATGACTCGAAGTCAGTTTTTGGCCACCGCCATCGGGATCAGTGCCCTAAGCCAAATAAAATGTGCGCTGCCCCAAACCCCCTTTTCAAAAGAACTCTTGTTGGGTAAAGGAAAGCCGGATTTACGCAACGACCAAGTGCCCCTGTTAGAAGAAGCCGGAAGCGCATTTGAAAAAATGCAACAAGCCGCAAAAGCAGAGGGAATCCAGCTCAAAATAGTTTCGGCCTATCGCTCCTACGACCGTCAAAAAGGAATATGGAATCGGAAATTCAAGGCCAACGCAGCGGCGGGTCTATCTCCAGAGAAAAATATTGCCAAAATCATCACCTACTCCACCTTGCCGGGAACCTCCCGTCACCATTGGGGTACGGATGTGGATTTGATTGATGGAAATCCTCCTGCAGAGGGGGATGTGTTGGTCAGTCAAAAATTCCACAACCAAGGGCCCTATGCCCCCATGTTTGAATGGATGCAAAAAAATGCTGCCAGCTATGGTTTTTTGTTGCCTTATACGAATGACGCCCAGCGTCCTGGTTTTTATTACGAACCCTGGCATTACAGCTACGCCCCTTTGTCGATTCCCATGCTGAAAGCGTTTCTAACTTTGGATTTAAAAACCCTGTTGACCCCAGCGGATCTGTTGGGAAAAGAATGTGTTGATGAAGCTTTTTTAAAGTCGTATTTGCAAAACAACGTCTTGGGAATTGCTGCTGCATTAAAAGAATAAATGGAACACGATTTTTATTCTTGATTGAAAGCTTTTATATTTATTCTTCATTTTAACCCCCAAATTGAAACCCATGGGAAAAGGAGACCGCAAAACACGCCGAGGAAAAATTATTAAAGGCTCATACGGCGTACGAAGAAGAAAAAAAATAAAACTAAAAAAACCGCAGACTAACGAATAAAAACAGGGGCTTTGGCGTCCACTGTTTCCGCTTCGGAGTAGCGATAACCGTCTGCGTTAAAGGACAAAATAGTTGCTCTATTGGGTTGAGCCGTTTCGATCAAATGGCGCACCATCATTCCCCGTGCTTTTTTAGCAAAGAACGAAATTACTTTCAATTTGCCGTTTTTATAATCTTTAAAAACAGGGGCAATCACGGGAACTTTCAAAGCCTTAACATCCACGGCATTGAAATATTCATTACTGGCCAAATTGACAAACAACTCGTCCTCCTCCAAAACATCGTTCAAGGCCATAGTGATTTTTTTGGTCCAAAAAGCGTACAAATTATTTCGTGCGCCCACCTTAAATGCCGTCCCCATTTCTAAACGATACGGCTGAATCAAATCCAAAGGTTTTAATAAACCGTATAAACCGGAAAGGATAAAAAGCTGATCCTGCAAACGCTGGACTTGTTCCGGTGGAAGGGAATAAGCATCCAACCCTTGATAGACATCACCGCTGAAGGAATAGATGGCTGGTCGGGCGTTGTCGGGGTTAAAGGGCACTTCAAAATCTTGATTTCGTTGCCAATTCAATTGCGCTAATTGGTCTGAAATATGCATCAAATTTCCCAAGGACTTGGGGGACTTCTTTTTTAATAAAGCATTCAACTGATGGGCTTCTTTGAGAAAGCAAGGTTCCGAAAAGCTTTGTGTCGGAAGCGTTTCGCTGAAGTTCAGCGATTTTGCGGGAGAGATAACCATTTTCATAAGTTGCCGTTTTTAAAGCTAATAGCCATTAAAATTCAAAACTACGAGTATTTCTTTCAGCATCCAAGCCGCCAAGATTGAGGGTTTAAATACCAGTATTACAAATTCTTATGTTTGGCATAATCGCGCCATTTTTCAATCAGTGCTTGAAAAGAGTCCGGAAGTGGAGCTTCGAATTGTAAATATTTTTTGGAATGTGGATGCTCAAAACCCAGCGTTTGCGCGTGAAGGGCTTGGCCTTGAAGGAACGAAAAACAGTTTTCTACAAACTGTTTGTATTTACTAAAGGTAGTTCCTTTCAGCACCTTGTCTCCGCCATAGCGCACATCGTTGAAAAGGGTATGTCCTATATGTTTCATGTGTGCCCGAATTTGATGTGTTCGCCCGGTTTCCAATTGACATTCCACCAAAGTGACATAGCCAAAGCGCTCCAACACTTTGAAATGTGTAATGGCCGGTTTTCCTTGGCTGTTGTCTGGAAAAACTTCCATCAGCAATCTGTTTTTGGGATGACGTCCAATGGCCCCTTCAATGGTTCCTTCCGCTTCTTGTACATCGCCCCAAACCAAAGCGATGTATTTTCGCTGCGAGCTTTTATCAAAAAACTGTTTTGCCAAATGTGTCATGGCGGTTTCTGTTCGGGCAACGACCAAAAGGCCGCTGGTGTCTTTATCAATTCGATGCACCAAACCCGGGCGTTCGTTGCTGTTTTTTGGAAGCTGCTCAAAATGATGTAACAGTCCATTCAACAGCGTGCCGCTGTAATTGCCATGTCCGGGATGCACCACCATACCGGCGGCTTTGTTGACCACCGCAAGGTAGTCGTCCTCATATACCACTTCAATGTCCAAAGCTTCTGCGACCAACAAATTTTCATAGGGCGGATGCGACAGCAACACTTGTACTTGATCGCCGCCTTTGACCTTATAATTGGACTTTACACTTTTTCCATTGACAAAAATACTTCCTGCTTTGGCCGCTTGCTGAATTTTGTTGCGCGTAGCATTTTCTATGCGGGACATTAAAAATTTGTCAATCCGCAATGGAGATTGACCGCTGTCCACCGAAAAGGCATAATGCTCGTGCAAGGCCTCCGATGCCCATGCATCTTCCTCCGCTGATTTATCGATTTCCATTCCCGAGTATCAAGTCTATGGTGGACATCCGAGGGAGCAGTATTCCCGGTTTTATGGTTTCACCTTGATGCTTGATTTCAAGCACCATGTCTTTTCCAATATTATCCTGATAGGTGATTTCTCCAACTTCAAATCCTACGGAATGGATCATGGCTTCGGCATTGCGACGGGTGATTTGGATGATGTTGGGAACGGTAATTTTTCGATAGCCCGATGGATTTATGGTTAAATAAAGTTTTCGGTTTATTTTCACTTCACTATCCGCTTCCGGAAATTGAGAAATCACAGTAAAAGGGGGAAGGGAAGCGTTGAACTTGGTGGAGTCAATCACTTCATAGCGTAGCTTTTCTTCCGCCACTTTTTGGGACACTTCAGCCAAGGTCAACCCTCTTAGGTTGGGAACTTTTTGATATTCATTGTGGCGTGTAAACACTTTTAAACCCCATGAAACCAAAATAAATACCAATCCTAAAAAAACAACGGTATAGCCTAGTTGTTTTAAGAAAAGCCGACTCAATAAAAACCGAAGTAACTGCATCGTTTAAAATTCGAGGTAAAGATAACAAAACCGCTGCTTAACGATTGCAATGAAATGCGTTACCTTTGAAAATAATTTTTTTTGAGATGACAAAGCATAAGGTAGGCATTGTTTGTGGAGGCTATTCCTCCGAGTATAAAATTTCGATGAAAAGCGGACAAACCGTTTTTGATGCGCTTTCCCCCGAGGATTGGGATTGTTATTACATCCTGATTCGACCCGAGGCCTGGACCGCCAAAGACCGTGCCGGCAACACCTACACCCTTTCCCGAGGAGATTTCGCCCTGCAGGGTGAAAATGGGACTGTACGATTGGATGTTATTTTTAATGCCATCCACGGTGCTCCGGGAGAAAACGGTCAATTGGCGGCACTGTGGGAATTATTGAACATTCCGTTCAGCAGTTGCGACAGCTATGCAGCAGCACTCACCTTTAACAAAAGAGATTGTTTGACCCTATTGAGAGAAAAAAATATTCCTACGGCACAACATTATGAGCTCAATCAAAACGACCCTATCCATTTGCATCAAATTATAGAAACCGTGGGCTTGCCCTGTTTTGTCAAAGCCAACCGATCGGGCAGTAGTTTTGGTGTTTATAAAGTAGACCATAAAGAAGATCTTCTCGAAGCAATTGAAAAGGCGTTTGAAGAAGATTCGCAACTGATTATTGAAAGTGCTTTGGACGGGGTAGAAATCAATGTAGGAGTAGGTCCTTGGAACAATAGTCTGCAGGTTTTCCCCATGACAGAAATCCAAACTCAAAATGCTTTTTTCGACTACAAAGCCAAGTATGAAGGGGAAGCCGAGGAAATTACGCCTGCGCGAATCTCGGAGGAAGCTACTGCCCAGATTGCCTCCCTTGCCAAAAAAATTTATACCACTTTGGGGCTGCGGGGCATCGTGCGCAGTGAATTTATTTTAGTCGATAAAACCCCCTATTTTTTGGAGGTCAACACCATACCCGGGCTTACCGCCCAAAGTATTGTTCCGCAGCAGTTGGCTGTAGCCGGCATATCGTTGGCTGATTTTTTTGACGCCCTTTTAAAAAATACACTGAAAAAAAATTAATTACTTTTACCCTAGCAGTAAAGAAACATAAACTCAAAAGCGATGAAACGCATGGTTTTTCCGGGATCTTTCGATCCCATCACAATTGGACATACCGACATCATAGCACGAACACTTCCGCTTTGTGATGAACTCATTATCGCTGTGGGTGAAAATTCGGATAAAAAATATATGTTTCCGCTGCAAGAGCGCATCCAATTTATAAAAAACACCTTTGAAGGTGAACCCAAAATCAAAGTGGCTTCCTATTCCGGTCTTACTATAGATTATTGTAAAACTGTGGAAGCAACCGCCATCATCAGAGGACTCCGCAATCCTGCCGATTTTGAATTTGAAAAAAGTGTTGCACACATCAACCGCAGACTTTCTGGAATTGAAACTCTGTTTTTACTCACTTCTGCCAACACCTCCTATGTCAGCAGCAGTATTGTACGAGAAATCATCAAATACAAAGGTGATTTTTCGCAATTGGTACCCCGGGGTGTTAAGATTTGACTTTCGCAGTGAGATCTTCTACTAATAATTTGATGTTTTCATAGGCATTGTCCATCAATCCCATTATGTCCTCCTGAGTAACCCAACGAGCTTCTTGAATATTCTCTTCCACTTGAGGAGCTAAAGCACCCTTATAATGGGTGTGCATCAAAAACCAATGTGTCTTTTTGAGTTTGAATTTACCATTGGCATTGTATATATGATAGGTAATGGGCAATTTTTTCTTTACGATTAAATCAGCCACCCCAGTTTCTTCCATCACTTCACGCACCGCAGCTTCCATGATGATTTCTTTTTTTTCAATCTTCCCTTTGGGCAAATCCCATTTGTCGTTGCGATAAATAAACAAATACTTCCCGTTTTTATGTTGAACCAGTCCTCCGGCTGCTGTTACCACGGGAAATTTTTTAAAAAAATGGAAGTCCAATTTTTCTTTCACCGGGTGATACAGTCGAATCCCTTCCGTCTTTTTAGACTTAAGAGCTTTCATAATGTCTTCGGTAGAAATATATTTTATAAAGAGGAGGGGGTTGCTGTCGCTGTTTTGATCCAAAAAAGTGGTTAAAACGATTGGTTTTTGATTGTAAAAAACTTTATACATTTGCTTATGATAATTAACCAAAATATTGCTCAGCAAACCGCCGAACATCTATTACAAATAAATGCAATTAAATTGAATTTGGAAAATCCATTTACTTGGGCAAGTGGATGGCGTTCTCCCATTTATTGTGACAATAGAATCACCCTCTCTTTTCCAGCTATTAGAAATTTTTTAAGCCGCAGTTTGGCTGCTGAAGTAAAAGCGCGCTATGGCAGCGATTGCATCATTGCAGGAGTAGCCACAGGAGCCATTGGTATTGGAGCTTTGGTGGCACACGAATTAAATTTACCTTTTATCTATGTGCGCCCCGAACCTAAAAAACACGGTCGTCAAAATCAAATTGAAGGGCAGCTTCAAGCCGGACAAAAAGTAGTGGTGATCGAAGATTTAATCAGTACCGGCATGAGTAGTTTGAATGCCGTAAAAGCATTGCAAGCATCCCAAGCGGAGGTTTTGGGCATGCTGGCTTTGTTTACCTATGGTTTTGATAAAGCGGCCACCGCTTTTTCCGAAGCGCAGGTACACTTGCACACCCTTTGCGATTATGACACTTTACTAACCGTTGCTTTACAACAAAAAACCATCCCAGAAACCGCCTTAACTTGGCTGCAAGAATGGCGTGAAAACCCTGCCACTTGGGGGCCTCAATAAAGCATCATTAACTTTTATAATCCATTCGAAACAGATGGGAAGCGTAGGTGAAAACTTTTCCTTTTTCTCGCTCAACTTGTATACAACCCCAATTATCAACCCCTCTTAAAACCCCTACAAAGGTTTCTTTTTCGTTGTACAAATGCACTTTCTCATCTTTTTTCCACAAATAGGACAGGTATTTATCTTGGAGTGTATTTGCATTTTGCATCAAACATTTCTCAAACTGAGCCCCCAAAGTTGCCCTAAAAACAGCAAATACCTTTTCGAGATCAAAAAGTTGATCGGTGATTTTTGCCATTGAAGTCGCTTGGGTCAATCCCGGAAAATCAACCTGATTGACATTTATCCCAATACCAATAATAGTCGCTTTTAACCGCGCCTTTTGAACAATGTTTTCGATCAAAATTCCTCCCACCTTTTTATCACATGACAAAATGTCGTTGGGCCATTTAATCTTGACTTGGGGGATGCCCAAAACCATCAATGCCTCGGCCATTGCAATTGATGTGACTTTACTGATCAGAAAAATATTATTTAGATCAATCTCCTTGAACTCCTTGTAAACACTAAAGGTAAGATTGAGACCTGCCCGAGATTCCCATGGATTTTCCCGCTGCCCTCGACCTGCGGTTTGGTCGGACGCCCAAACCAAATCCCCGTCGGAACATGCTCCCTGTACATATTGATTCTTTAAATAATCACTTGTGGAAGGGATGGCATTAAGTTTGATTACATTAAAATTGGACATCGTTACTTAGGTAAGCTTTCTCAAAAAGTTATAAATTTGTTTAAAATAGGGTACTTTAATGGTAAATAAAAAGGTTATTGAAACCAATTTAGTGAATGAAATCGTAAATGGTATAGAAAATGTTAAAGGGCAAGATATACAAATTCTTGATTTAAGAGCGATTGACAATACACCTTGTGACTATTTTATCATCTGTAGTGGTACCTCAAATACCCAAGTAAGCGCCATTGTTAATGCTGTCCAAAAACATGTTAGTAAAACCCTACACGAAAAACCGTATCACACCGAAGGAGAAGAAATGGCAGAATGGGTGTTGATGGATTATGTAGATGTAGTGGTGCATATCTTTCAAAAACATATCAGAGAATATTACAATATTGAAGAATTATGGGGAGATGCAGAATGCACTTCCATCGCTTCCAACTATTAAAAAGCTATGACAAAAGAAAAAAAGAACGTCCCACCTAAATTCAATATTTACTGGATTTATGGAATTGTAATCACTGTCCTTTTGGGCATGAGCCTCTTTGGAGGTGATGATTCGTGGCAATCCACACAAAAAACCAATATTTCAAATTTTGAAAACTACCTCAACGCTGGCGATGTGAGCAAGGTGGTGGTGATTCGAAATAAGAGCAGTGTTCGGGTTACACTCACCCCTGAGGCGTTAGAAAAATCAGAGCATCAAGCATTAAAATCTACCAACATACTGGGTCAAAACAATATGGCAGGACCCCACTACCAATTTGAAGTGGGCAGCTTGGAACTCTTTGAAGAAAAATTAGAAAAGGCGCGTAAAAATGGAGTGAATTTTCGTTTGGAATTTACCACTTTGGAAAATCGTTGGTTGGATGTATTGCTGTCCTTTTTACCCATCATTATCATTGTAGCGGTTTGGATTTTTATCATGCGCAGAATGTCCGGAGGAGCCGGAGGAGGTGCCGGAGGTCAAATCTTTAACATCGGAAAATCAAAGGCCAAATTATTCGACGAAAAAACGGATATCACCACTACTTTTAAAGATGTAGCCGGGCTGGAAGGAGCAAAAGAAGAAGTTCAGGAAATTGTTGATTTCCTTAAAAACCCTAAAAAATATACCGTTTTGGGAGGTAAAATTCCCAAAGGTGCCCTCTTGGTGGGCTTACCAGGAACTGGGAAAACCCTCTTGGCCAAGGCCGTTGCCGGAGAAGCCAAAGTGCCCTTCTTCTCACTTTCCGGTTCTGATTTTGTAGAAATGTTTGTTGGGGTGGGGGCATCGCGAGTACGTGATTTGTTTAAACAAGCGAAAGACAAATCACCTGCCATTATCTTTATCGATGAAATTGATGCCATTGGTAGAGCACGTGGAAAAAATAATTTTACTGGGTCCAACGACGAAAGAGAAAACACCTTAAACCAACTCCTTACAGAGATGGACGGTTTTGGCACCAACACCAACGTCATTGTGATTGCCGCCACCAACCGTGCTGACATCTTGGACAAAGCCTTGATGCGTGCCGGGCGTTTTGATCGTCAGATCTATGTGGACTTGCCCGATATTAATGAACGTAAAGAAATCTTCAAAGTACACCTAAAACCCATCAAAGTAGCCAAGGCATTGGATATCGAATTACTATCCAGACAAACTCCCGGTTTTTCGGGAGCTGACATTGCCAATGTGTGTAATGAAGCCGCCTTGATCGCTGCACGTAAGAATAAAAAAGCAGTTGGCAAACAGGACTTTTTAGATGCTGTGGATCGGATTGTGGGTGGATTGGAAAAGAAAAATAAAATCATCACTCCAGAAGAAAAGAAAACCATCGCCTTTCACGAAGCGGGCCATGCCATTGTCAGTTGGTTGCTGGAATTCGCAGCACCTTTAGTGAAGGTCACCATTGTACCCCGAGGGCAATCGCTAGGAGCGGCTTGGTATCTGCCTGAGGAGCGACAAATTGTCCGAACCGAACAAATGCTGGACGAAATGTGTGCTGCATTGGGAGGTCGTGCCGCCGAAAAAGTAATGTTTGACAAAATTTCCACTGGTGCCTTGAGCGATTTGGAAAAAGTAACCCGTCAAGCACGTGCCATGGTTTCTGTATACGGTCTCAATGACACCTTGGGAAATATTACCTATTACGACTCCTCAGGACAGAGCGAATACAACTTCACTAAACCCTATTCTGAAAAGACTGCGCAGGTAATTGATAAGGAAATTTCCGAATTGATTGAAAAACAATATTCCCGTGCTTTGGATCTTCTTGAAACATCCAAAGACAAATTAATTCAACTTGCGGACCGATTGTTAGAAAAAGAAGTTATTTTTAAGGATGATTTGGAAAATATACTCGGAAAACGTCCTTATATTTCCAATGAAGAAAAAATTCGAGAAGAGAAAGAACGTAAAAAAGCAGCCTTAAAAAAGTAAAATAAAGTGGGAATTTGGAACAGATTTTTTGGATCAAACAAAAACAAAAAAGCTGATCAAAGCCCCTATCTTCCAGAATCGGAAGACCCTATCGACATTCAGTTTGCAAAACTGTTTTCCCATCAAGGTGGACGTTTTTTGTACTCAGAATCGGAGGAGATTGTCAATTCTCATTTTGAGTCCATTTGTAAAGAAAACCAGTGGAGTAAAGAAGATATTTTAATTTTTAACACGAATCTCTCGCAACGCTTCCAGTTAGCACCCGTTGAAACCGTCCAAAAAAAGTTGACGGAGTACAAAACCGCCTTTATTTCATGCGAATATTTGATCAGCAATACAGGCGCCCTACTGCTTTGTGACCAACAAATTAAACATTACAAATTGAATGAATTGCCGGACGCACTCATCATTTTTGCAACGACGCAACAATTTGTCCAAGATGTGAGTGAAGGGATGAGTTTGTTGAAAGGAAAATACGATCGGCAGATTCCTAGCAACATTACCACCGTACAGGCAAAAAATCCCAATAAACAAGAAAACATCTCGCTCTCGCAAACCGCAAATGCAAAAAACATATATTTGCTGCTTCAAGATATTTCGTTTTGATTGTATTGACTTTACATCCTCCCTTTTGCCTTGAGGTATTCATAAAATGGCATACCTGGAATATACTTCAACACCTCAAGCACAGATGAAGGAACTTTTAATTCGTAGCGTTTCCGGGATCTTATACGTAGTGTTGATTACGTTTTCTGCCTTTTATTCAGAACTCTTTTTCACGGGTGTAATTTTCCTTTTCAGTGCATTAGCCCTTTTTGAGTTTCAACGCTTGATTGCCTATAATAGCCCCATACCGCTGCTTTTTTTGGCACTACTCTTCTATGGTGCCCATCAGTTGTTGATTCCCCAACCCACCCAATGGGCAATCATTGGATTGGCAGTGTTGAGTAACTCACTCTTGTGGTTACAACTTAAAAAAAAGAAGACGACCTCTTACTCCTATACGCTCAAAGCGGCTTTGACCTTTTTTTATTTAACTTTTTCTTGCTTTAGCATCCTTTCTCTTTACCAACTCTCCGAAGGACTGGGGCCTTGGGTGCCCATTTTTGTATACTCACTCATTTGGATCAACAATAGTTTTGCCTATCTCGTGGGTAAAAAATGGGGGAAGCGCCATTTATTTCCTGCTATTTCCCCAAAGAAAACATGGGAAGGATTTATGGGAGGGCTTATTTTTTGCGTTATTGGAAGTGGAATTTATTATCAATTTCAATCGGAATTTACGCTTTGGAAATTTATTGTAATGGGCTTATGTATTGCCACCACAGCCACCGTTGGAGATTTGATACAATCCAAATTTAAGCGAATTGCTCAAGTGAAAGACAGCGGTTCTCTGATTCCGGGGCACGGCGGTTTTTTTGATCGCATGGATAGTATTATTTTTTCTGCTCCCTTTGTA
Source organism: Flavobacteriaceae bacterium (assembly GCA_018699935.1). Classification (GTDB taxonomy): domain Bacteria; phylum Bacteroidota; class Bacteroidia; order Flavobacteriales; family Flavobacteriaceae; genus MS024-2A. The sequence goes on from JABISF010000047.1 coordinate 18,838, forward strand.
TATTGTATTTTATATTTTTTCATTTATGTTTCATAAAGAAGGTCATCAAATAATCTTATTCAGTTTTATTATTACTGCCGTAGGTATTTTCGCAACGGATTATTTTATTGCAATTCCGTTGCTCAAAACTTTGCTTCAAGTGGGACTTCTCATCCTGCTGGTTTTAATTTTACAATTCTTTCGGAATCCCAAACGCAACACCCTCCCTAATGCAAAACAAATCATTGCGCCCGTGGATGGAAAAGTGGTCATTATTGAAGAAGTTTTTGAAAAAGAATATTTCAAAGATCAGCGTCTGCAGGTTTCCATTTTTATGTCGCCTTTAAATGTGCATGTAACTCGTTATCCCATAAGTGGAGCGGTGGTTTTTAGCAAATATCATCCGGGCAAATATCTAGTGGCTTGGCATCCCAAATCCTCTGAATTAAATGAACGTACTACCATCGTTGTACAAAATGAAACTTTTGGCGAAGTACTTTACCGTCAAATAGCCGGAGCGGTCGCAAGACGCATCGTCAATTATGCCAAAGTGGGGGCAACAGCAGAACAAGGTGCTGATGCGGGCTTTATCAAATTCGGTTCTCGAGTGGATATTTTTCTACCCGTGGGTACGCCCATTGATGTGGAGCTCAATCAAACTGTTCGCGGAGGCGAGCAACCAATTGCACATCTTGCCTAGAGGGCTTTGCGATTTTTTTCCAAAATTGCAATTTTGGATTTAGCGTCTGCTGCTTTTTTGCGTTCCAATTCGATCACTTGAGGCGGAGCATTGTTGACAAACCGCTCATTGGATAGTTTTTTCTCTACAGCAGCCAAAAATCCTTGGGTGTATTTAATTTCCGCATCAATTTTAGCCCGTTCTTCCTCTACGTCCACGGCTTCGTCTAATGGAATAAAAAACGACAGTTTATCTACACGAAAAGCTCCTCCACGTTGTGTTTCCACTCTGTTTTGATATTCCATGCCTTCCAATAGACCCAAACGGACAATCGCTGACTCGAAAGCTAAGGGTTCATCGCTATTGGTCAACTGCAGTGTTAAGACGTCCTTAAACCCGAGCTGTTTTTCTTTTCTAAAGTTGCGAACTCCACCAACAATTTCTTTTGCGATTTCAAAATTGGCTAAAAGCACCTCATCAAAATTTTGTTGCTTGGGCCAGGAGGAAACCACTAAGGCTTCGTCCGTTTTCCGATCGGCTATAAAATGCCAAATTTCTTCGGAAAGAAACGGCATAAAGGGGTGGAGCAATCGCAAATTGTTTTCGAAAAGCGTTTTCAATTTTTGGAGTAAGGCTCCTGAGACCGGAGCTCCATAATCGGGTTTAACCAATTCTAACAACCAAGAACAAAAATCCTCCCAAATCAATTTATAAATAGACATGAGTGCGTCCGAAATACGGTACTTCTCAAAATTGTGATCCACCCACTGCAACGTTTTTTGAAATTGATTTTCATACCATTCGATTCCTTCCGCAGCATGTGTGGGGATTTTCAATTGCGCATCCACTTCCCAGCCATCCATCAATCGATAGGCATTCCAAATTTTGTTGGCAAAATTCTTTCCTTGTTGACACAAATTCACGTCAAACAGCAAATCATTCCCGGCGGCGGCACTCAGCATGAGTCCCACACGAACGGCATCTGCCCCATAGTCGGTAATCAATTTTAATGCATCAGGAGAATTCCCCAACTGCTTGGACATTTTACGTCCTTTAGGATCGCGCACCAATCCGGTGAGATAAACTTTTGAGAAAGGCTGCTCCTTTCTGTATTCATAGCCCGCAATAATCATCCGGGCAACCCAGAAAAATAATATGTCGGGACCCGTCACCAAATCTTGAGTGGGGTAATAATAATTGATGTCGGGATTATCGGGATTTCGGATTCCGTCAAAAACCGAAATTGGCCAAAGCCAAGAAGAAAACCAAGTGTCCAGTACATCTTCGTCTTGTTTTAAATCAGAGGCCTTTAACTGCGTATTCCCTGATTTTTCTATGGCCCGTTGAAGGGCTTCCTGCGCATGCTGTGCGACTACAAAATCTTCTTTGCCCGAACCGTAATAGTAGGCAGGAATCTGATGTCCCCACCACAATTGCCGAGAAATGTTCCAATCGCGGATGTTCTCCATCCAATGGCGATAGGTATTGATGAATTTTTCTGGAAGTAACTCCACACTGCGATCTTTCATCACCGCATCTATGGCCGGTTGCGCCAAGGCTTCCATTTTTAAAAACCACTGATCCGAAAGACGGGGTTCAATCACCGCCTTGGTGCGTTCGGACGTTCCTACTTTGTGTGTATAATTTTCTTTTTTCACCAAAGCCCCACGGGCTTCCAAATCTTTTACAATTTGTTTACGCGCCACAAAACGATCCATCCCTTCGTAGTCCAATCCATGGGCATTGAGTGTACCGTTAGCATTGAATATATCTATACACTCCAAATGGTGTTTTTCTCCTAACGCTTTATCATTGACATCATGAGCTGGAGTGACTTTTAAACAACCCGTCCCGAATTCCATCTCAACATATTCATCTTGAATCACAGGAATCTGACGATTTGCAATGGGAACAATAACCGATTTTCCCTTGAGGTGTTGATAGCGCTCATCTTCTGGATGAACACAAACCGCTGTATCCCCTAATAAAGTTTCCGGTCGCGTGGTGGCAATGATCACTTTTTCATCGCTATCCACCAAAGAATAAGCAATATGATATAATTGCCCGGGGCGTTCTTCATAAATCACCTCTTCATCCGAGAGGGTGGTTTGCGCTTCCGGATCCCAGTTGACCATTCGAAAACCACGATAAATGAAACCTTTATTGTACAAATCAATAAAAACCTCAATGACAGAGGCAGACATATCGGGATCGAGGGTGAATTTGGTACGCGTCCAATCGCAACTACACCCCAACTTTTTGAGTTGTTCCAAAATAACACCTCCGTATTCGTGTGTCCAATCCCAAGCGTGTTTCATGAATTCCTCCCTACTCAAACTGCTTTTTTCAATTCCCTGCGCTTTTAACTTTGCCACCACTTTGGCTTCAGTGGCTATGGATGCATGGTCGGTACCTGGCACCCAACAAGCGTTGTAACCCCGCATTCGTGCCCGTCGGATGATAATGTCCTGAAGGCTATTGTTTAACATATGCCCCATGTGTAAGACACCCGTCACATTGGGTGGAGGAATCACAATGGTGTAGGGTTCTCGCGCATCGGGCTGCGATTTAAAATATTCGTTTTTTTGCCAATATTCATACCACTTAGAAGCGATACTTTCGGCGTTAAACTTCGAAGGAAATTCCATGCGCTTGGATTATCTATTTTATTCCGCAAAAGTAAGCACACTAATACATAAAGTCGAATTATTCTCTATAAAAAAAAGAGGAGAAACGGTCTTGGCACGGTATTTATAATAAATCTGTTCGAATCCGTATTTATCAAAAAAAATTGTTAAATGAGATTGAATGGATTTTTAAACGTTAAAACGCAAAAAAGTTTTAAAAGAAAATTCTTAAATTTAACCCAACCAAATTATTCAATTATGAAAAAGTTACTCTTATTTTTTGTCTTCACATTGGGGACGTTGTCCTACACGATTGCACAAACAGGTCCACAAATCACTTTTGAAAGTGACACCATTGATTACGGTACCGTAGAAAATGGAAGTGATGGACAGCGTGTTTTTACATTCACCAATACCGGTGATGCCGACTTGCTAATAACCGATGCTAAATCCAGCTGTGGATGTACCATCCCCAAAAAACCGGAAGGTCCTGTGGCTCCCGGAGAAAAAGGAGAAATTGCAGTGAAATACGATACCAATCGTCAAGGGCCTTTTAGAAAAACCATAACGCTGACCACCAATGTGGAAGCTTCCCCTATGGTTGCCTTAAAAATCAAAGGAACGGTTTTGCCAAAAAGCTAAAAGAGCGGCTGTAATACAAAGTTATATTTTAGAATTTTTCCATTGCGTCTGACTTCCATTCGAATGGGATGCCCGGGTTTTTTTTGAAATAATTCATTGATTTGATTTAATTTCATCAAGCTTATTTTTCTGCCATTAATCCGGTATAATTCATCTCCTTTTCGGACACCCGCTTGGGCTGCGGGGGAGCACTCACGAACTTCAAAAATTTCATATACAGGAATAAGCTCAATGCGAAATTGTGGATTCAGGTGAATTTCTATCGCCGTTCCATAATCCTCACCATTTTGTTGTACTCCAAACGCATTGGTCGTTCGGATTTTGTTCAATGCCATTCCCTTGTGTTGAATAGAAAGCCCGCTCATATTGTAATAAAAAGGAGCATGGGTCAGCCGATTGGGTTTGAGATATAACTTTTTGTGGCGGTAGTCAAAAATAACTTTATAACGTTTTAACAACTCCCCTCCGACACTTCCAATCCTGTTTTCGATGATTCTTATCTTATCAAAAGCACTCGGATCCGGATAAGCCACTTTTACGCCGGAAAATCTTGATTTACCAAACGAAAGCTCCTTGATTTTTCCGCGTTTTCCATAAATATTTCCATTGATACCACGACCTAAAAAATCATCAAAATAAGGAGGTATAGCTACCACATCATTCTTTTTCTCCAACAACCAAAGCGCATCACTGGAGCCGGTATCAAGAAGTGCGTTTCCTTTAATGTGAAGGGTGTCGTTCTGTTGAACGGCAACGGAAATATAAGGTTTGTTTTGAAATAGTTCCAAGTCCAATACGTCACACGTTCTACATTTTTTTGCGCTTCGATGTTCCGGAGATTGAAACAACAAAAAGCCCTCGGAATAATTGATGGTGACTAAAAAGGGTTCCAACAAGCGATATCCGATTATTCCGTCAATCTGTGCTCCCATCCGTTTTGAAAACTCAAAATTGTCCTCCTCCAACAGAAGAATGGACTCTGCGGTTGCAGCAATGTTTTTAATTTGAATGGTATTCCCCTCCGTAAGGTAAGCCGTAACGGAATCGTCCCGACCAAATCCGGTGACCTGAAAAGCTGTTTTATCTTCAAAATGAAGTTGGTTGACATTTGAATTGTTAAAAAGGAGCGTAGAATTGACCCCCGAATCGAGCAAAAATGAAAGTTCCACCCCATTAACCCGCACCGGAATAACAATCAGATTGTTGATCAATTCAAACGTGAGTCGCTGTTTTTTTTTAGCTGTTGTAAATTGAAATGTCTCTTGAGTCCAAGCAAAACTGGAAAAACACAGAAAACACAAGGCAGAGAGCACACATTTATTCATTGGGGGCATTTTCAGAAAAGTTAAACAATTGTAGGGTAAAAAAGAAAATCGCAGCAAATTTTAACAGCTTGTTTTTTGGATTAAATATTTTAGCAACTTTGCAACTTATTCTATGTTATGCCACAACTTTCTAAAAAAGGAACGGATTTACCCGCTTCACCGATACGAAAGCTCGTTGCCTTTTCTGATGCTGCGAAGTCTCGTGGGGTCGAAGTGCTGCACCTCAATATCGGTCAACCCGATATTCCCGCACCGACAGCTGCCCTAGAGGCCGTTAAAAATGCAGACCTGAAGCTACTACCCTACGGACCTTCTCAAGGCACCGAAGGCTATCGCAAAAAACTTTGTGCCTATTACGCCACCCACAACATTGCCATTGAAGCCGATGACATTTTGGTGACAACAGGGGCGAGTGAGGCACTTACGTTTTGCTTAAACGTGATTTGTGATGCCGGCGATGAATTGATCATCCCCGAACCTTTTTATGCCAATTACAACGGTTTTGCCTGTGCCGCCAGTGTGAATGTGGTGCCAGTTGTTTCCGACTTTGAAGAAAGTTTTCAATTGCCCGATTTAGATAAAATCAGTGCAAAAATCAATGCGAAGACCCGTGGAATATTATTGTGCAATCCCAGCAATCCAACCGGTTATGTCTACAGCAAGGAAGAAATTGAAGCCTTGGGCAGTTTGGCTATAAAACACAACATTTTTTTAATCGTAGATGAAGTCTATCGGGAATTTATACACGAAGGAAAGGCACACTATTCGGTGATGCAAAACGAGGCATGGAGCGAACACGCCATCATGATCGATTCGGTATCCAAACGCTACAGTATGTGTGGCGCACGTGTGGGCTGTATTGTTTCCCGAAACAAAGAGTTGATGAAAATGGCTCTCAAATTTGCACATCTTCGCCTCTCTCCGCCTGCCTATGCGCTGATTGCTAGCGAGGCTGCCTTGGATGCGCCTTCTTCCTATTTGGAAGGAGTGGTAGCTGAATACACGCACCGTAGAAATGTTTTGATTGCAGCTTTGGAAAAAATTCCAAATCTTGCGGTTTCGCATCCCATGGGTGCCTTCTATTGTATGGTAAAACTACCCGTTGAAGATGCAGAGGACTTTTCGCAATTTTTACTTAACGATTTTCACGACAAGCACCAAACCGTGATGCTCGCTCCGGCCACAGGATTTTATTCCACTCCACAAATCGGAAAAAACGAAGTTCGTATCGCTTTTGTATTGGGTGCCGAAAAATTAAAACGTGCCGCCGAAATCCTAGAAAAAGCCCTGCAAGTGTATAACAAGTCCTAGGAGTTTGTTATCTTGAAATATGTTGCATTATCAAGAAAACGTTTCGCTATTACCCTATAACAGTTTTGGCATCGATGTCCGTACGCGACAATTTGTCGAAGTTCAAAATCTAGCGGATTTAAAAACCGTTCTTGCAGCCCATCGCCACCATGCCTTTCGGGTTTTGGGCGGGGGGAGCAACATGCTTTTAACAAAGGATTATGAGGGGCTCACAGTACAGCTGAATCTGAAAGGTATAGAAGTTATTCAAGAGACGGAACAAGAGGTTTGGGTGGAAGCACAAGCCGGAGAAAACTGGCATTTCTTTGTGCTGTGGTGTTTGGAACAAAACTATGGCGGGGTTGAAAATTTAGCCCTTATTCCCGGCAGTGTAGGTGCTGCTCCCATTCAAAATATTGGAGCCTACGGTGTGGAATTGGAAGCTGTGGTGCAACAGTGTAATACCCTTGAAGTGGCTACTTTAGAAGCGGTAACTTTTCAAAGGGACAAATGTGCCTTTGGGTATCGGGAATCTATTTTTAAAAATCAAGAAAAAGGAACGTTTATCATCACTTCCGTGGTCTTTAAACTTCAAAAAGCACCCCACCAAACCCACAAGGAATACGGTGCTTTAAAAACCCTTTTTGGTGATAAAAATCCAAGTATTCAAGAAGTGGCGCAGGCTGTCATCAACATTCGCCAATCCAAATTACCGGATCCCAAATACATTGGGAATAGTGGAAGTTTTTTTAAAAATCCCATCATCGCTGAAGATCAATTTAAACGCTTACAAAAGAATTTTCCCCAACTCCCTTTTTATCCCAACGCAACAGGCTACTATAAAATTCCAGCAGCTTGGCTGATCGACACCCTTGGTTTTAAGGGGTATCGTGAGGGTGATGCCGGTGTCCACGAAAATCAGGCTTTGGTACTTGTCAATCACGGAAAAGCTTCTGGGAGTGAAATTTTGACCTTGTCCAAAAAAATCCAAAATGCTGTGCAAGAAAAATTTGAAATTTCGCTAGAAACCGAGGTCAATATCCTCTAACTACTCTTTGTTTTTGGAATCGATCACGATGGTTACCGGACCGTCATTCACCAAATCAATTTGCATGGCTGCACCAAAAGTTCCCGAAACAACTGCTTGTTCCATTCGTTCTCTAGCTACTGCGAGAAAGGATTCATAGAGTGGAATGGCGTGTTCGTGGGTCGCAGCTCGGATATAGGAAGGACGATTTCCCTTTTTGGTAGAAGCCATCAGTGTAAATTGACTCACCACCAATAACTCCCCCTCTATGTCGAGCAAGGATCGGTTCATCACATCGTTTTCATCACCAAAAATGCGCAAATTGAGGGTTTTATTGACCATCCACAACACATCTTCTTCGGTATCGGACATTTCAATCCCCAAAAGCACTACCAAACCTTGCGAAATCACTCTTTTTTCGGTAGCATTAATCAAAACACTAGCTTTTCGGACACGTTGTATTACGACTCTCATTAACTTCTATAAGTGGTATCTTCTTCTAATAATTGACAATAACTTTGATATCTGGACAGTGCAATTTCCTCACGGTCAACGGCATCAATGATGGCGCATTGGGGTTCGTTCAAGTGGGAGCAATTGTTGAATTTACAAGCTCCTTTTCGAGCAAAAATTTCAGGAAAATAGTTTCCTATCTCTTCGGCCTGCATATCGACCACTCCAAAACCTTTGATGCCCGGCGTATCGATAATGCTGATGGCCTCATCCAAATCAAACATTTCGGCAAAGGTGGTGGTGTGTTGCCCCTGCTGGTGAGAGGTGGATATCGCAGCCGTTTTTAGATTTAAGCCCGGAGCAATAGCATTGGCCAGGGTGGATTTTCCCACCCCACTGTGCCCAGCAAACATACTCACTTTCCCTTTCATCTTCTCCTTTACCGTTTGCGTTTCTTGCTGCTTTAAAGCCGAAATGATATAAGATTCGTAGCCAATCGCTTCATAAATTGCCTTTACTTCCAACACCGCTTCTTTTTCAGTTTCGGTATAAGCGTCCCATTTATTGAACAGCAAAACTGCCGGGATTTGATACGCCTCCGCAGTAATTAAAAACCGATCGATAAACACGGGAGAAGTGGGAGGATTGTTATGGGTTATCATCAAAAAGACCTGATCGATATTGGCTGCTATGATGTGCGTTTGTTTGGAAAGATTGACCGACTTGCGAACGATATAATTTTGTCGTGGAAAAATTTCAGTAATGACACCGTTTAGGGCTTCGTCCTTTTTGTTTAGATCGAAATGAACGCGATCGCCAACCGCCACAGGATTGGTGCTTTTGATCCCCTCCAACCGCAATTTGCCCTTCATCCGACAAGGATAAAAGGTGTCTCCCGATTTCACGGTATACCAACTTCCAGTAGATCGATAAACAACACCTTCCATAGCGGATTTATTTACAAAGAAACCACTTTTTTTTAAGCCTTCGCCTTCCAAAGGAGCGAATAGGAATGCTTATCTTTGCAAAAAATTTAATATGGCTCAAAAAACCCTTTTGATGATTTTAGACGGTTGGGGAAAATCTCCCAATCCAGAGATTTCTGCCGTCGATCAAGCAAATACTCCATTTATTGACGGTTTGTATCAGCACTATGCGCACAGTACCTTACGCACTGATGGTGCACATGTTGGGCTCCCCGATGGGCAAATGGGGAATAGCGAAGTGGGTCATATGAATTTGGGTGCTGGACGCATTGTTTATCAAGATTTGGCCAAGATCAACTTGGCGGTGGAAAAACATACCTTGGGACAAGAAGAAACGCTCAAAAAAGCGCTGGAATATGCAAAAGAGAACGGCAAAAACGTACATCTTTTGGGCCTGCTTTCGGATGGGGGAGTCCACTCCCACATCAATCATATTGAAGGGCTGTTGGACGTGATTGCTCCCTATCAATTGAAGGGAGTTTACCTGCACGCATTCACCGATGGACGCGATGTGGATCCACAATCCGGCTTGGGTTTTGTGCAACGCATTGAAAAAAAATTAGCTGCAAGCGGGGGCCGTCTCGCCTCTTTGATCGGTCGCTATTATGCCATGGATCGTGACCAACGTTGGGAGCGTGTTAAAATGACATATGATTTATTGGTACATGGAAAAGGAACCGCCACCGAGGATTTTTCTACCAGTTTGAAAGCCAGTTATGCCGACGGGGTGACGGATGAATTTATACAACCTTTGTATCACTCCAAAAATGGAGCAACACTTGAAGATGAGGATGTGGTTTTATTTTTCAATTTCCGTACCGACCGGGGAAGAGAATTGACCCAAGTACTTTCGCAAAAAGCATTTCCTGAATTTGAAATGCAGCCGCTTTCCCTACATTATGTGACCTTGACCAATTACGATGATTCGTTCAAAGGCGTTCATGTGATTTTTGATAAGGACAACCTGACCGATACTTTAGGGGAGGTATTGTCAAAAGCAGGTAAATCCCAAGTTCGCATCGCAGAAACCGAGAAATATCCTCATGTTACCTTCTTTTTTAACGGAGGACGTGAAACCCCTTTTGAGGGAGAGGAACGCATTTTGTGCCCCTCGCCCAAAGTGGCGACCTATGATTTGCAGCCCGAAATGAGTGCTTATGACATTCGAGATGCTATCGTTTCCAACATCAAAACTGCTGCTCCCGATTTTATTTGTTTAAATTTTGCAAATCCCGATATGGTAGGACATACGGGCGATATGCAAGCCGCTATCAAAGCCTGTGAGGTGGTGGATGCTTGTGCGCAATCGGTCATCGAAACGGCTTTGGAAGCCGGATATGTCAGCATTGTTATTGCCGATCACGGAAATTGTGAAACCATGATCAATCCCGATGGCAGCCCAAACACCGCACATACCACCAACCCTGTTCCCATTATTTTGGTAGATGCTGAGAAGAAAAAAATAAACGCAGGGATTTTAGGGGATATTGCCCCCACCGTACTCGATTTGTTGGGCATTACGCCCCCTCCAACGATGACACAAAAATCTTTAATCATACGCTCATGAAAACAACGCTTACATTCGTGCTGAGCCTTTTTCTTTGGTCGGCCTGTAACAATGGAATAACAAAAAAAGCTCCTTTACAACCGCTTGAAGTGGCGAGTTCCATAGGCGAGGAAGGTGAAACCGTTTTGGTGGGCCCCATGAATCGCGCCAATTTGAACACTCCAGAATTCAATGCTTGGTTGCAACCCGAATATGACACTCTGAAAATTCCCGAGGGCTGGATTGCTGAACATGCCGCTTTGGCCAAAGGCTTGCATTTTAAGTTATTCTTGGGCACTTGGTGTGGCGATACCCAACGCGAATTGGGAGGAATGTTTAAACTCTTGGACGCCTTGGGAGTCAGCAATGAGGACATAGAAATGTATGGGCTTTCGGAAGCCAAAGACAGTCCCAAAGGCTATGAAAAAACCTATGCAATTATTAATATTCCCACTCTTATTTTTATGGAAGAGGGTAAAGAAATCAATCGGATCGTGGAATTTCCTGTGGAAAGTCTGATTGAAGATTTTTCTAAAATATTAAAGAGAGCACCCTATAAAGACGCCTACGCAGATTTTTAAACCATGTCAGATATCGTATTAAAAAATGCCGAAGAAATCGAATTGATGCGCGAAAGTGCGCTGATTGTCTCCAAAACTTTGGGAATGTTGGCCGGCGAAATCAAACCGGGCGTGACGACTTTATACTTGGATGGATTGGCCGAGCGTTTTATCCGTGATCACGGGGCGGAACCCGGGTTTTTGGGATTGTACGACTTTCCCAACACCTTGTGTATGAGTCCCAATGCACAAGTGGTACATGGCATTCCCAACGCGACTCCTTTGGAAGAAGGCGACATTATCTCCATCGACTGTGGCGCCCTAAAAAATGGGTTTTATGGCGATCACGCCTTTACGTTTGCGGTGGGAAACATCGATCCGGAAACCGAAAAACTTTTGACGGTAAGCAAAGCCTCCTTGTACAAAGGAATTGAACAATTTAGAACTGGAAAACGGGTGGGAGATTTGGCGCATGCCATTCAATCGCATTGTGAAAAAGAGGGCTATGGGGTTGTTCGCGAATTGGTTGGGCACGGACTGGGAAGAACCATGCACGAAGCCCCCGAAATTCCCAACTACGGTCGTCGTGGGTGGGGTAAAAAATTTATCGAAGGAATGGTCATTGCCATAGAACCCATGATCAACCAAGGAACCAAACGCATCAAGCAATTGGACGACGGCTGGACCATACTCACCGCTGATGGAAAACCCAGCGCACATTTTGAACACAATGTCGCATTGGTGGACGGAAAGCCCGAATTGCTTTCAACCTTTCAATACATTTATGATGCCTTGGGAATAGAAAGCGAGGAGGAAACCCCCTTTCGAAAAGTTCGCCTTGCGGTATGAAATGGTTGCTCAACCTTTTCCCAAGACCACTATTGATTCAATTGAGTATTTGGTTACGACCGCTCATTAAAATATATTATAAAGGAAATCGTTTTACCGATCCCATTGATGGGAGTTCGTATCGAAAATTTCTTCCCTACGGTTATCAAAAACTCCGCTCTAATGCCCTGTGTCCGGGAACTTTATCCTTGGAACGCCACCGATTGTTGTGGTTGTACCTCAGCCGAGAAACAGACTTTTTAAAAAAAAATCTCAGGGTTTTACACATCGCCCCAGAGCAAGTGTTTTACGCCACGTTTAAAGCCCTAAAAAACTGGGATTATACCACCACCGACCTGCACTCCCCGCTTGCCGATGTGAAAGCGGATATTTGTGCACTCCCCTTTGAAAACGATCACTACGATTTAATTTTTTGCAATCACGTCTTGGAACATATCCCCGATGATCAAAAAGCCATGAAAGAACTCTATCGGATATTAAAAAAAGGGGGGACGCTCATCGCACAAGTTCCTTTGGACGAAAACCGTAACGCAACCTTTGAAGACGCAACCGTCACCGATTCCAAAGAACGCACTCGGATTTTTGGACAATACGACCATGTTCGGATATATGGCTTAGATTATTATGAACGTCTGAATGCCATAGGATTTGATGCGCGTGGAATTGCTTATTTAAAGAGCTTATCCAAAGAAGAAATACAACGTTTTGGACTCCCCAAAGCGGAACGAATTCCGGTGGCTGTAAAAAATTAATATGTGCTTGCCAATCGTTTTAATACAAAACATAACAAGCAATTATTATCCATTACCTTTTTTAATCCAAAAAATATTTAAATCAAAAGTCCCTTTAAAATCGATAAACACCTTATTTTTAAAAATCTTAAAAATCGTAGGATGAAAAAATGGCTTTGGATATGCCCCCTGATGGCAATGCTCAGCAGCTGTGCAAATGTTGAAAAAAAGCAAGAAGTCGCGTCTGCGTTTGAAAGAACGTGGTGGAAAGAAGGAATTCTCTACCAAATTTATCCTCAAAGTTTTCGGGACACTGATGGTGACGGATTTGGTGATTTTAAAGGAGTCATTGAAAAATTAGACTATATCGAAAGTTTGGGGATCACCATGGTTTGGATGAATCCTTTTTTCCAGTCCCCTTTGGTTGACAATGGCTATGATGTCTCCGACTACAGAGCCATTCATCCCCGCTATGGGAATATGGAGGACTTTGAAGAAATGTTGGAGGGTTTTCACCAGCGGGGGATAAAATTTGTGTTGGATGTGGTGGTCAATCACAGCAGTGAAGCGCACGAATGGTTTCAGCAAGCTCAAAGCTCACGAACGAATCCCTATCGAGATTACTACCATTGGTGGCCTGCCGAAAAGGGAGTCCCCCCCTACCGACATAGCTTGTTTGACCCCGAGGGTGCCTGGGAATACGACGCCCCAACGGATGCCTATTATTTGCACACTTTTGCCGAAGAACAACCCGACTTAAATTGGGAAAACCCGAAACTTCGACAAGAAGTCTATGACATCATGAAGTTTTGGGCGGCCAAAGGCGTTGATGGTTTTCGAATGGATGCTTTTCAATTTGCCAGCAAAGACACTACCTGGCCGGAATTTCCCGAAGGGCATGAAAAAGACTTTGTCAAATGGTACGGAATGCGACCCCAATTGCACACCTATCTGAATGAAATGTATCATGAAGTGATTGAAAAGTACAATGTTTTTGCTGTGGCAGAAGGAGCCGGAAGTACGTTTCAAGACGCGCATGACTTGGTGGACGCCGACCGCAATGAACTTCAAATGGCCTATCATTTCGAAACGGTAGACATGTCCCGAACCCCGGAAAGATATACCTTGGCTGAATTTAAAGATGTCTTCACACGCTGGGATCAGGCTTTTGCAGAAAAAGGATGGATTGCCATTTTCTTATCCAATCACGACAATGCGCGTTTGGTCAATCGCTTTGGAAACCCCAACCCCAAATTCAGAACGCCCTCCACTCAAATGCTTAACACTTTTTTGTTAAGCATGCGTGGAACCCCTTATACTTACTACGGCGATGAAATTGGGATGACCAATATCGATATGCCCAATATTGAAGACTATGTGGATGTGGAAGCCAAAGGAAAATATAAAGCAGCCCTAGCCAAAGGGGAGGATATCGACGCTTTTATGAAAGTGTTGAATTATAGCTCTCGTGAAAATGGACGCACCCCCATGCAATGGAACAACAGTACAAATGTCGGGTTTGGCTCGGGCACGCCTTGGAAACGAGTAAATGAAAATTACACCCAAATCAATGTTTCGGAACAGGAAGTCGACCCCAACAGCATCTTGAATCATTTTAGAAAAATGGCTCAAGTCCGAAAAGAAAATGCGGTTTTGGTTTATGGAGACTATACCTTGCTACAAGCTGAACATCCCGACATTTATGCTTTTACAAGAACTTTGGGGGATGAAAAGTTGCTTGTATTATTAAATTTTTCAGAAGAAAAAACAGCGATTACGCTCTCCGAAATTGATCACTTTGGAGCCCTCCTCATCAACAATTACAATAGTTTGGAAAGGGAAGCAAACAAAGTAAGTCTTTTGCCCTATCAGGCAGTACTATTAAAATTACAATAGAAAAATGGAAGTGATGGGTTGGGTGAGAAATCACTCCTTTAAAAACCCTTTTGAAAAAACTTCTTCCACCCCGCCAAGGCTGTCGGCTACGATCCAATAGGCTTCCAAATCTGGGTTTTGTTCGATCAAAGCTTTTGATTTTTCCAAGGGCATCACCATAAGCGCCGTGGCATAGGCATCTGCAGTCATACAATCGGGAGCCAACACTGAAGCGCTTAAAATGTTAGAAGGAAAAGCATTACCCGTTTTGGGATCGATGGAATGCACCCAGCGTTGACCTGTGGTGGGATGGACAAAATATTTGCGATAATTTCCCGAGGTGGCCAAAGCCTGATTCTCCAACGAAAGTACTTGTGCAAATTGCCGTTCTCCTCCTTGTTGAGGATCATCGATGGCAACCTTCCAAAAGCTGTTGGATTTTGGGCTTTTCCCTTGTGCGACGATCTCCCCTCCAATTTCCACCAAAAAATCGGTACTTTTTTTCGCTCGAAAAAAATCCCCAATCACGTCCACAGCATAGCCTTTTGCCAATGCATTGAAATCAAAGTAGACCGAGGGCGTGGCTTTGCGGATGGTATTGCGCTCCGTTAGCTCGGTTTTGTCCCAACCCGTAAATTCTAAAATACTATCGCGTTGTTGCGCACTCACTTCTTGTAATTTTTTTCCCGGACCAAAGCCATAGGCATTGACCAAAGCACCCACCGTCGGATCAAAATACCCATCACTTGCTTGCCATACCGCTGCCGCCTTATGATATACCTTTTGAAAATGTACATCCACCACCAAAGTACTGTCCCCCGCGTTGATTTTTGATATATCAGCATTGGGTAAATAGGTAGAGAGCGATTGATTCAACACTCTGAAAAGGGAATCTATACTCTGCTGTGCCTGAGTAAGAGAGAGTTCAGCGTTTACATATTGAATGTTGTACGTAGTGCCCAAGGCTACCCCCGAAAGGCTGACGGCTGGTGTGGGGGGACTTTCACAAGACCACAACAGCAGAAGCAACACCCCTTTAGTCCACTTTTTGAAGTCCATTGAAATTAACTGCATAGGGATCCTTTTTGGTAAGGGGTAATTCATAATTCTCGGCATTTGCAAAACCCACGCCGGCAAAAAATAATTGCGCTTTGTTGGTGCGTGCATGATCTTTTATTTTTTCTAAATTTTCAAGGGCAAAGGTTTTTGGATTTTCCGGATAAAGACACGCTTTGACCAAAACAAAATAAAGGGATTTATCTTTCACACAAACAAACTGGGGCGACCGTTTGGGTTGGGAATTCACCGCCAAAAACTCATAGCCTTCCGCTTCTAGAAACTTTCCCACTTCTTCCATGGCCAATTGATGCAATTCCAAGGGTTTGATTGTATTCATAGCACACAAATTAAAGGAAAAACGCCGTAAATCACCCATTAATTTGATTATAAAATCACTATCGATCAAGGATTTAAAAATTTGATTAAAAAAATGTAATTTAGCTTCGTTAACCTTAAATATAAGCCATGAAAACAATGCGTCTTCCCGCTCTAACCTTCTTTTTTTTAGTCGTCCTTTCATTTATTTATACAGGATGTACACAAAAAACTTCCTTTGCGACCAAAACAGCCCAATCGGGAGGATACACTTACGAATATGTTACGGACGATCCCACCCAAACCCGTATCTATACCTTAGACAATGGTCTAAAAGTCTATTTAAGTCATTTTGAAAATGCCCCCCGTATTCATGTTTTTACCGCTGTAAAAGCAGGTGGAAAAAACGATCCTGCCAGCAATACTGGTTTAGCACATTATTTGGAACATATGATGTTTAAAGGCAATCAATATTTTGGCACCAAAGACTATCCCGAAGAAAAAAAATTGTTGGATTCTATTGAACAGCTGTTTAATCAATATGCACAACTGACCGATCCCGATGCGCGCAAAGCCTTGTACAAAACCATCGATGAAGTATCCAATACGGCCGCTACTTTTGCCATCCCCAATGAATATGACAAAATGATTGCCCTCTTGGGTGGAAAAGGTCTTAATGCCTATACCACCGAAGACCGAACCGTCTATACGGTGGACATCCCCGCGAATGAAGTAGAACGCTTCCTTACGTTGGAAGGAAAACGCTTTAAACAAATTGTCAATCGATTGTTCCACACCGAATTGGAAGCTGTGTATGAGGAAAAAAATCGCAGTTTGGACAATGATAATTGGAAAATGCAAGAGGCTCTGTACAGTGGTCTTTTTAAAGAGCATCCTTATGGAACGCAAACTGTAATCGGAACCATCGATCATTTGAAAAATCCTTCCATCACAGAAATCATCAATTATTTCAATACCTATTATCGCCCCAACAATGTGGCGATTTGTATGAGTGGCGAATTGGACTTTGACAAAACAATTGCCTTGATCGATAAACATTTTGGAGACTGGACTGCCAATGAAGCGTTGCCATCATGGAAGAAAACAGCGGAAAAACCTATCGACGCCCCCCGAAGTATTGAGGTTTTAGGTCCTGAAAAAGAATCGTTGCGGATGGGCTTTCGCTTTGATGGAAATCAAAGTGAGGAATGGTTGTATGTAACCATAATTGATATGCTTTTGGCCAACAACAATGCTGGACTTATTGATATTGATTTAAAACAAAAACAAAAAGTGCTCAGTGCCGGAGCCTATGTGGATGTGATGAATGATTATAGCATCCACACCTTTCGGGGAACTCCAAAAGAAGGACAAACGTTGGAAGAGGTTCGGGATTTGCTTTTAGAAGAAATCGAAAAAATAAAAACCGGAGATTTTGATGATTGGTTGTTGGAAGCGGTGATCAATGACCTAAAAAAGCAGGAAATGCAAAAAGACGACTCCAATTACGCCAACTATTTACGTGCCAATAGAATGGTGATGGCGTTTACTACGGACACGCCTTGGGCGCAAGAAATAGCGTTTTTTGATCGAATTTCTAAAATTAAAAAAGAAGATTTAATGCAATTTGCGCAAACGCATTACAAGAATAATTATGCGGTTGTTTACAAAAAAACGGGTGCCGATCCCAATACTAAAAAAGTAGAAAAGCCTGCCATCAACAAAGTCCCTCTCAATCGGAACGACCGATCACCTTTCCATGAAACACTCGCCAATATGGAGGTTGAAAAATTACAACCCAAATTTTTGGATTTCAGTACAGATTTAGAGCACTTTAACATTGGCCAACTGCCCGTTATCAGCAAAAAAAATGTAGATAATGATCTGTTTTCCCTCACCTACCTCTTTGAGTTTGGAAACAACCTCGATCCCAAAATTGGTTTGGCTACCGGCTTTTTGGACTATGTGGGTACTTCAGATTTTAGTCCTGAAGCTTTGAAACAGGAGTTTTATAAGCTCGGGTGCAGTCTTGGTGTCCGAGTTAGTGGCGACGGCTCCAAAACCTATGTTTCACTCAATGGTTTAAGTGAAAATATGGAAGCAGCACTTCGACTGTTTGAATCCGTTTTGGCAAAACCCTTGGGCACTCAAGAAGCTTTGGACAAATTGGCAGACCGAATCATTAAAAGCCGGGAAGACAACAAGAAAAATAAAGGATCTATTTTACAATCCGGCTTGTATAATTATGTGAAATATGGCGCCGACAACCCCACCAAATATTTGGTTTCCAATGCTGATTTAAAAACCACTCAACACGAAGAGCTGACCAATTGGATCGGTCGTTTGAGCAATTATCCCCATCGAATTTTATACTACGGAAATAAATCGCAATCCGAATTGAGCCAGTTGATTAGCACCTATCATAAGGTGCCAGAAACTTTTGCCGAAGTGGGTGCACTCAAAACCTTTGAAGAAAAAGACCTTGACGATCCTACAGTGTATTGGACGCATTACGATATGGTTCAATCTGAAATCGTTTTGCTTTCCAAACTCGAACTCTTGGACAATTCCAAAACAGCGGCCATACAGTTGTTCAATCAATATTTTGGGGGTGGGATGAACAGTATTGTATTCCAAGAAATCCGAGAAGCACAAGGCTTGGCTTATTCCGTTTTTTCCACCTATCGTCAGGCCGGAGAAAAAGACAAAGCCGATTACTTGTTTTCCTATGTAGGGATTCAATCCGACAAACAGCGAGAAGCCCTCGCTTCCATGTTTGACTTGATTAATCATTTGCCCGAGTCGGAACAAGCTTTTTCGATAGCGAAACAAGCCATTTTAAACAAAATTGAAAGTGAACGAATTACCAAATCCAATGTGATTTTTAGCTATCTGTCCGCCCTAGAGAAAGGTCTTGATCGAGACATCCGCGAAGATGTTTACAATGAAGTACAATTGATGAATTATGAAAGCTTGTCGAATTTCCACAAACAATACATCCAAAACAAAGCCCACAGCTTGTTGTTAATCGGAAATCGAGATAAGATTGATTTTAATAATTTAAAACAATACGGAACCGTTAAAGAAGTTGCCTTGGATGAACTGTTTATTGATTAGTGCCGGGCTTTTTTAGGGAAATAGTTTATTGACTTTCCGCAAAGTATAAAACTTGGCGGAAAGTCATCATGGTCTGATTAAGCGTTTTTTTACCTTTAATAATACCAAATCCTGCCACTGCCATGAAATTCAAATTGTAAGGTTTTTTTATGGGAAAAAACCCCTTCCTCCATTAAAGAGCTATTACGGAACTAATCAATTATGAAAAAAATATCTTTTACAGTACTGTCACTCCTTTCATTCATCCTCTTTGCTCAACCTCATGATGCCGTTACGAATGAAGATTTTAAGAAAACCATCTTGCTACATAAAGCATTTTTGAGCATTCCCAATCTGCCCGAAAACAGGGATTTAATGTCTGAAAACATCCTCTGGGTGACCCAGCAGTTTGAGAATTTAAACTTTAGCACTCGCCCTTTGGCATCCGAAACCCTTCCCATCCTATTTGCCGAAAAGGTGTATGATCCAGCACTTAAAACGGTATTGTTCTATTTCCATATTGACGGACAACCCGTCAATCCTGAAGCTTGGGATCAAGAAGATCCTTTTCTTCCGGTACTGAAGGCAAAAGATCAAAAGGGGCTGTGGCGTCCTATAGCTTGGGATCGATTAAATGGTGTGATCGATGATGAATGGCGCATCTTTGCGAGAGCCGCAGCAGATGACAAGGCTCCCATTATCATGTTTTTGGCAGCCCTCCAGCTGCTAGAAAACAAGGGGGTAACTCCTAATTTTAATATTAAAA
>JABISF010000048.1 GCA_018699935.1 Flavobacteriaceae bacterium
AAATATAAGACTCATCAACCCCTTAAATTCCTTCTATTACTGGTCTTAACAGGAATATGTTTAGTACTTTGTGTCTAGGGGTCAAAAAAATGGGCACAGGGGTTACTCCTGGCCTGTGAGTGTAACATAATTTTGTTAGTCATCCAATCTGGAACAAACTCCTAAAACGCTGTCGTATTTTCCGACTGCGTGACCGAGTTTCATTTTTAGATATACCAAAATCAGAAAGTTGGGTACGTCCTTGTGACCGAACTTTTTATTTAACCCAAAGTCAGATAACCTTAAATAGGAAGGGTGTAAACCCTTTACACTTTACACTTAATTTAAGGGGGGTGTAAACCCTTTACACTTTACAGTAAATTATTCATAAATTAGTTTCAGCATCTTGGCAAGAAAAGCTACTTTTGCTCTCGTTCTTTGAAACCTGTTTTCGCACCTTTTGTAATTATGATTGTGATTTTTAATTTTAATGACAATTTAAATTTTATATAATACTGTGCGAAGCACTATCAATAAACAGAAAGGACGCGTAGCTCAGCTGGATAGAGCATCTGCCTTCTAAGCAGACGGTCACAGGTTCGAATCCTGTCGCGTTCACCACGTATTCTTTAAGAGGTCGTCCAAAAGTAATTTTAGACGACCTCTTTTTATTTTTAGTTACGTTGCGACAATACTTTTAGAATATCTTCTAATAGTTTGGTCTGACGTTCCAAATGATGCATCATTTCGCGATCTAATATTTTTTGTTCAATGGTTCTGGTTTTGTTGAAATATTTCATGACTAGGGTTTTAAGTTAATCTAAAATACGAAATTGATAGAAAAGTTAGTTCTTGAAAACAACAATTTAGAAAAAAATATTAATTCAAAATCGATTCCGTATGCAAAGGGTTTTGGAATCAGAAAAAAGTTAAAATTTATCCTGTGAATGTAGAATAGCATGTACATTTGGAGCAATTATTTTTTAAATAAAACATTTATGAAAATAGGAATCCCTAAAGAAATTAAACCCCAAGAAGCGCGTGTTGGAGTTACTCCAGCAGGGGCTCAAGCATTGATTCAATCAGGACACGAGGTCTATGTTCAAAAAGGAGCGGGTTTGCTCAGCGGCTTTGAAGATTTTTCTTACAAAGCTGTGGGTTGCCAACTTGTAGACAGCTTGCAAAGCGTTTATAAAACAGCGGAAATGATCATCAAAGTCAAAGAACCCGTGGAAGAAGAATATGCATTCATTCAGCCAAATCAATTGCTGTTCACCTATTTCCATTTTGCCTCCAGTGCCGCCTTGACTCATGCAATGATTGCCTCCAAAGCCATTTGTTTGGCTTATGAAACGGTTTCGGAAAACAATAAACTACCCCTATTGATTCCTATGTCCGAAGTCGCCGGAAGAATGGCGACTCAGGAAGGGGCTAAGTATTTGGAAAAACCACAAGGGGGTTTTGGAATTTTATTGGGAGGTGTTCCTGGCGTTGCTCCAGCCCATGTAATGGTATTAGGAGGGGGAATAGCGGGTACAGAAGCTGCCAAAATGGCTTCTGGCCTAGGAGCCAACGTAACCATTTTTGACAATAATCTAGATCGGCTTCGGCATTTAGAAGACGTGATGCCCTCCAATGTAACTCCCATGTTTTCAAACACCTATAATATAGAAAAGGAAATTCAGCGTTCGCATCTTATCATCGGAACGGTATTGATACCCGGTTCAAAAGCCCCAAAACTGATCACTAAGACGCATCTTAAAACCATGATGCCGGGAACGGTATTGGTGGATGTGGCCATTGATCAAGGGGGATGTTTTGAAACCAGCGAACCCACTACCCACGAAAATCCCATACGTGTCAAAGAAGGTATTATTCATTATGCCGTGACCAATATGCCCGGAGCAGTACCTAACACCTCTACCATCGCCTTGACCAATGCTTCCCTTAAATACGCTTTACAATTGGCCAACAAAGGGTGGAAAAAAGCTTGTCAAGAGAATCAGGCTTTGCAACGAGGTTTAAACATCGTTCAGGGTAAAGTGGTTTATAAAGAAGTTGCAGAAGCTTTTAATTTAGAGTATATTGATAGTTCATCCATATTAAACTGAACATTTTGGAATACACTCCTGCTCAAATTAACCGTTATACCTTTTTTAAGCTTCCCTCGGTTTGGTGGTGTGGCATTCGAGTAAAAGAAATAAATGCGCAAATCTGCAGGGCTGCAGTTCAATTACGCTGGTTTAATCAAAATCCATTTCAGTCTATTTTTTGGGCCGTTCAAGGGATGGCAGCAGAATTGACCACAGGAATGCTCTTGGTGCGAGAAATTGAAAAGAGTAACAAAAAAGTCTCTTTTTTGGTGCTGAACAACAAAGCTGGTTTTTCCAAAAAAGCACGGGGAAGAATTGTTTTTCAATGTGATCAAGGTAAAATTGCTGCGGAAGCCATCGCAAGTTTGAGTCCCGAAAACAAAACACGAACCTTATGGTTGAGTTCCACAGGGGTGGACGAACAGGGCGACCAAGTCTCACATTTTGAATTTGAATGGACATTATTATTAAAAAACACCGATTCAACCGCTTTAAACTAACACTATGAAAAATTCAATTTTTAATTCGTTGCAACTTCCCGTCGTGGCGGCTCCAATGTTTCTTATTTCGGGACCTCAAATGGTCATCGAATGTTGTAAAAACGGCATTGTTGGTACATTTCCAGCATTGAATCAGCGCAGCTCAGAGGGGTTTGAGGCGTGGGTTGTTGAAATTAAAACAGCACTGGCAGCCTTTGAAGAAGAAACGGGGAAAAAAGCTGCTCCGTTTGGGGTAAATCTTATTGTCCATCCGACCAACCCCAGGGTTCGTGAGGATTTGGAAATTTGTGTCAAACATCAGGTTCCTTTGATCATTACCTCTTTGGGTGCTGTCCCCGATTTGGTAGCTGCCGTTCACAGTTATGGGGGACTGGTTTTTCACGACATCATCAAAAAAAGGCATGCCGAAAAAGCTACTGAAGCCGGAGTTGATGGATTGATACTTGTGGCTGCAGGGGCGGGAGGACATGCCGGAACGCTACATCCTTTGGCATTGATTAATGAAATTAAATCCTTTTTTAATAAAACAATTTTGCTGTCGGGGTGTATCAGTACCGGCAATGATATTGCCAGTGCGTTGCAAATGGGAGCAGACTTGGCGTATATGGGTACCCGTTTTATCAATGTAGAAGAAAGTATGGCCGATGCTGCCTACAAGGAAATGATTATCAACAGCAAGGCAGAGGACATCATCTATACGGCTGCTGTTTCCGGTGTTAATGCCAGTTTTTTACGCCCTAGCTTGGAAGCTATGGGCATCACTGAAGCGCAATGGAAACAAACTAAAAAAATTGATTTAGGTCATGAATTGGAAGCCGCCCAGGCGGAAGCCAAAGCCTGGAAAACCATCTGGTCGGCAGGGCAGGGGGTAACCAGCATACACGACATTAAACCCATTGCGGAGTTGATTGCACAACTCAAAAATGAATTTATCTCAGCGCTTCAAAAGCAGCAAACCTATTTGGATAAATACCGCTAAAAATCCTTGGTCAAGGAACGTACAATTTTATTGGCTGCCAAAAACTCTTGCAACACCACTTTTATTGCAGTATAGGTAGGTACGGCAACTATCATCCCAACGGGACCAAACAAAGTGCCAGAGGCAAGAATGACGATGAAAATTTCTAAGGGGTGAGATTTTACACTGTTGGAAAAAATAATGGGTTGGCTAAAAAAATTGTCAATCAACTGCCCTACGATAAATCCAATCATCACATAAATGGTTTTCGGTAAAATAACCGTACTAAAATCCGCATCTATATTGCTGTTCATGGTGAGCAAGAGCATTAATATCCCGCCTATGATAGGGCCCAAATAGGGAATTAAATTGAGTAATGCACATAAAAAAGCAATCACAAAAGCGTTTTCAATTCCGAAAATAAATAGTACTAAACTATAGATGATCAACAATATTGAAATTTGTAGCAATAGCCCTAAAAAGTAACGGGAAAGCAGATTTTTAATTTTTTCAAAAGACTTTGCCACGCGCCCTTCAACTTTATTGTTGACCAAGGTTAAAATGGATCGTTCCAACATATTGCTGTCCTTCAGAAAGAAGAAGAGGATAAACAAAACGGAAAAAAGACCGATGGTAAACCCCCCTAAAATTTCTAGAATTTGATTTAGAAACTCCGGTAAAAGCGAAAGATTTACATTTTTAAAGAGGTTTTCAGTAGAAAGTTGCTGATCCCAAAAACGACTGTCCAGTTGAAAGTAAACACTGATTTGTTCAATTAACTGCGCCACTTTTTCTTTTAAACTATCCACATCCAAGAGTGATAGGTTTTCCCCTTGATGAATGAGTAAAGGGACAAATAAAGAGATGATAAAAGTCAATGCGCCCAACAACACCAACAAGGTGACGACCGTGGAGAGCAAATTGCTGAAGTGCAATTTTTTTGCTAAAAATTTGTTGATGGGGCGACCAATAAGGCTCATGACTGCTGCAATGGCGATATAAACAATCAGACTTTGCAATTGCCATAAAATCCAAATCAATAGGGCACCGAGCAATAGTTGGACAACAGCCCAAACAATTCCGGAGGTAAGTTCTTTTGAATTCATTGGTTTAAAGATAGGAAACTTATTTTATAAACGGCTGTTTAAAAGGAGGCTATGACAGCCTAATAAACCAGCAGTTTCAGTGCGAAAACGTTGAGGTCCCAAACTAATCATGGTCACTTGTCGGGCTTCGGCAGCAGCGACTTCTTCGGGGCTAAAATCACCTTCCGGACCAATGAATAAAGTGGTGTGTTCTTCTTGCAGTGAAAGGGCTTTCAACGGAGTTTTGGGTTGGGGGTAACAATGGGCTAAATGACCAGTCCCCTGAAGTTGGGCTAAAAATGGGTGAAAAGCTTGCATTGGATGTAATTGGGGAATAAAATACTGTTGGGATTGTTTTAGTGCCGCCACCATAATTTTCTGCAGTCGTTCGGGTTTGATGACTTTGCGTTCGGAATGCTGACAGAGTAGGGGTGTAATGCTTTGGATGCCTAATTCAGTAAGTTTTTCCACCAACCATTCCATACGGGACATATTTTTGGTAGGCGCAATGGCCAAGTGCAATTGTCTTTTTGCCATAGGAAATTCCTCCACCTTTTCAATTACAGCAACACTACCGCGTTCGGCAACAAAATCCAAACGTCCTTCCCAAGCCAAACCTTTTCCATTGGTGACACGAATTAAATCCCCGGACTTTTTTCGTAATACTTTGTACAAATGCTTACTTTCTTCATTTGAAAATCGAACGTTTTGAGTGTCCTTTTTGATATGTTGATCAAAGAATAAAGTCATTAAAAAGGGAGTCTAGCTTGGGCAACATCGCTGAGTTGACCAAAGGATTCTTGTTGCATTTTATAATAGCCTGCAATCCCTATCATGGCGGCATTATCGGTGGTGTATTCGAGGGGCGGGAGATGAATTTGCCAAGCTTGGGAAGTATGTTTTTCTTCTAATCGTTTACGGATTTCGGAATTGGCAGCAACACCGCCTCCAATGGCAATGCGGTTGATCTGGGTGCTGGCTACAGCGGCACTTATTTTTTCTAGAATAATACTTACCAATACCCGCTGTAAAGAAGCACAAATGTCCGCTTTATTTTCCTCAATAAAATGAGGTTGGGTTCGCTCCATCTTTTGAATAAAATTGATAAAAGCTGTTTTTACCCCACTGTAACTGACATCAAAACCATCTACTTTGGGAATCGGGAAGTCAAACGTATTCGGATTCCCTTTTTGCGCCCAACGATCCAATGCCGGACCGGCCGGATAGTCCAATCCAATCCGTTTACCACACTTGTCAAAGGCTTCTCCAATGGCATCGTCCAAAGTCGTACCAATGACTTCCATTTCAAAATGACGATCCACTTTGACAATTTGTGTATGTCCGCCGGAAAGGGTAATTCCCAAAAAAGGAAAGTCCGGGGTTTTTAATCGTTCATCTTCAATGAAATGCACCAGCAAATGAGCTTGCATATGATTGATTTCCAAAAGTGGAATACCCAGCGACCAAGCCAAAGACTTGGCAAAAGAGCTTCCGACCAACAATGATCCCAATAATCCTGGACCTCGAGTATAAGCGATTGCGGATAGCTGATTTTTGTCGATATTTGCATCGTTCAGTGCCTTATCCACCACCGGGACAATTTTTGATTGATGTGCTCTAGACGCCAATTCAGGAACAACTCCGCCGTAAATGCGATGGACTTCTTGATTTGCAATGCAATTGGAGCGCACTTTGCGATCTTTCAATACCGCTGCTGCGGTGTCGTCGCAAGAAGATTCGATCGCCAAAATATAAGTGGGTGGATGCACGTTTTAGTTTTTTTAAACGTTACAAAAATAAACGATTAACATCAAAAAGCGGTATAAAATAATAAGCTTGATTTTCGGAGGAATCCTCTCCCTAATACTGCTATTGTTTTTGATTTTGTTAATTCCGGCGGTTCAAACACAAATTGCATATTATTTTGTGAATAAAATAAACGCCCAATCCGAGCAGCAATTTGAGGTGGATCAAATTTTGATGAAAATCAACGGACAGGTGGAATTGAAAAAAGTACGTATTCAAGACCACCATCAAAATCCATTGCTGTACATCGCTTCGATGTCTACTTCCATTAAGGATTTGAAAGCGATCATGGAGGGTGATTTTGGCTTAGAGACCCTAGACTTGGAAGGTTTGGAGCTTAATCTCACCAAATACAAATGGGAAGAAACGCATTCTTTGGCGTTGTTGTTTGAGCGTTTTAAAACGAATCGTGAAGACAAAAAACTCCTTAAAATTGGAGTCCAAAGCATTGCCGTATCAGCTGGTTTCTTTCAATATACAGACCTGACGGAAACGATATCCAAAACATTTATGCTCCAAGATATTTCACTTTTGGCAACAGCATTGGCATTAAACGATGATCAAATTGATCTCAGCCTTTCGAGTATGGATTTTGGAATTCCGAACAGCCTTTTGGAACGCGGACAATTTTTTGGCCAATTGCATTACGATCCTTGTTTGTTAGAAGTTAACGCTCTTGCACTGAAAAGCGAACACTTGGATGTTGGTGGAAAAGTAATTTTAGAGAATGACCAAGCCAGCTTTTCGGATTTCAGCAGCAAGGTTACAATTACCTCGGAGCTAAGAGGAAGTTTTGCTTTACAAACACTAAGGGAAGACTCAGACTATTTCAAAAACACATCCCCTTTATTTTTTGAATGGACTTCTGAGGGAACGCTCAATGCGTTGAACTTTTCTACTTTAACGCTTTCACATCCCGATTTATATTACCAAGGAGCACTTACTATTCAATCCCTTTTTGTTCCAGAGCAATTACAGTTTAAATCCGAATTCTCAAAATTTAGTTGGAAACCGAAAGCTTTTTTAATAGCTGATGGGAAAGCACTCAAACTCCCAAAATCATTGAACGTATTAGAGCAAATCGATTTAAACGGAACATTTGGTTTTGGGAAAAAAGAGTTGAAGTTTGATCTTGCTATGGAGACCAACCTAGGTGATCAAATCATTAAAGGAGGGGTGGACAGGATCATCTTTAATAAATCAAAACGTCATAGCGCTTCTTATCATTTCGATTTTGATTTTAATCAATTTCGTTTTGGGAGCTTATTAAAAAAACCACAAGCACTCACCCTTTCAGGGCCTTTAAAAGTAAGCGGAAAAGGACTTACGCTGGAAAATGCGAAAGTGAATTGGGAAGCCGAAGCGCTCGTCCTAGAGTTACAGGATATACCCATAGAGCGCCTATCTTTTCAAGGAAGTTTGCAGCAGCAGCAGTTACGGAGTACGCTTCGTTCCGATTCCAAAGTGCTGAAACTTAAAAGTGATGTGCTTTTTGATTTCACCAAACCCATTCCATCCTATTCGTTGGTTGCCAATTTGGAACAGTTTGATCTCAATGTGCTCAATCCCAATTTGGGAGGGGGCAAGGCGCTTTTTAGTTCGGTTGTATTGGCCAATTTCGAAGGAACTTCCCTTAATGATATAAAAGGATCGCTCAGACTGTCTTCTGCAATGTTTGAAAATAGAGATAAAACCATAGCGATCAATCCTATTGCGATTCGACAATCCATAGAGGGGAATAATACCACGCTAGCCATTGAAAATACAGATTGTATCTCCGGCAGTATTAAAGGCTCATTTTTTTCCAAAGAACTCCCGCTGCTCTTCCAAAATGCCATTCAAAAGGTGTACACTTTCTTACCGCAAGTAAACACCCGTCCCGATCAGAATTTTGATTTTAGGTTTATTATTTACAGTAAAATTTTAGATGTTTTATATCCGGATTTAAATATTGATAAAAACATCAACATCAATGGCACGGTGGCTGCCGGAGAAAAACGCTCCATCATCAATGTGGACTCTCCACTATTGACCTTGGGAACTTCAAAGTTCACCAATCTTCATTTTCAGTTGGATACGAAAAACCCAATTTTCAACACTTTTGTGAGTGTAGATGCCTACAAGGATAAAAACAATTCCATCCAAAACTTTAATATGATCAGCACTACGCTCAAAGATACTTTGTATTTTAGAACAGAGTTATTGGGCGGATTGGAGCAACGCGACCGATATGAACTCAATTTTTTTCATACACGAGACCCACAGGGAAATTCACATTTTGGACTTCAAAAGTCTACTGTGGATTTTAAAGGAAATCTTTGGGAGCTCAATCCAGAAGATGAAAAAACGGGGCAAATTGTCTACAATCCTTCTATTTCAAAAATAGCGGTCTCAAAACTTTTATTCCGATCCGGAGCACAAGAAATTCAATTCTCCGGAAACACCATCAATGCGAATAATCGTGCATTAAATCTTTCACTGAAAAATGTAGCTCTTGAAGGCTTTTTCCCCCAACGGGAAACTTTGCAAGTAGCGGGAAAAGCCAATTTGGAATTGTTCTATGAAAGGTCACCAGAGCGGAATCAATTGGTGTTGCAAACAAATATTGATGATTTGGTGGTGAACAAGGAACAATTGGGGAGGCTATCCTTCCATTCACAGGGCAATACAAAATTGAACTCCTATAACTTTGATATGGGGATACGCCAAGGGCAGACCAATTCGCTCGAAGTTGACGGTAGCTTTCTTAAACTCGACACGGCCTCATTGAATTCTAACCTTCGTTTTAACAATTTTGACATTTCATTTTTGTCGGCCTTGGGCAAAACCGCCATCAACCGTATCCGAGGAAAAGTAAGTGGAGACACCACGCTTTGGGGTCCATTGGAAAACTTACAACACAACGGAAATTTACAATTGACCAACGGAGGATTTGCCATCCCTTTTTTAAACACCGATTATACTACTGCATTGGCCAATGTTCGGTTGTACAATCAAACTTTTGATTTTGAAAACACCCGCTTGGAGGATACAGAGGAAAATACACAAGCCAACCTGAAAGGGCAATTTTCGCATACCAATTTCACGGACTGGGATGCAAATTTAGACATTACTTCCCCACGAATCATGATTCTAAATAAACCCCAAGAGGAAAATGTGTTATTTTTTGGGAAAGGCTATTTGGACGGAAGTGTGGGGGTGAGTGGTCCGACAAATAATTTATTGATTTCAGTCGAAGGAACAACGGAGAAAGGGACTTCCATCAAAGTGCCTTGGGCAGAAGATTATGGAATTTCGGAATCCAATTTTATTGAATTTATTGATAAAAAGCGAATGAATAATCCATTGACCGCTCAAGAAGAAAACCCCTCTTTGAAGCAAATTAACGGTTTGGAAATGGAATTTGAATTGGACATCAACAACAATGCTGAAATCGAAATTGTGATCGATCAAGATTCCGGAAGTTTCCTCAGGGGTAGTGGGGCAGGGAATATGTTTATGGAAATCAATACCAACGGAAAGTTTAATATGTGGGGCGATTTCATCACTTTTAACGGAATCTATAATTTTAAAAATCTAGGGGTTCTAGACAAAAAATTTGAGGTAAAGCCCGGTGGAACGATTGTTTGGGAGGGCAATCCTTTGGGAGCAATTATGGACATCGAAGCGGTATACGAAGTACCTGGTGGTGCCAATCCGGCCTTGTTGCTGGACAATCCCAATTTCAATAAAAAAATTCCAACCGAGGTAATCATCCGCCTTCAAGGCAATTTGTTAAAACCCGATAACCCCATTTTTGAAATTGATTTTCCCAACACGAGTGGTACGGTGGCTTCGGAGATTAATTATCGCCTTTCGAGCCCGCAGCGAAGTCAACTGCAAGCCATTTCGCTTCTTTCCCAAGGTATTTTTATCAATGAGGTGAGTGTTTCCATGCAAGGAATCACGAATAATTTATACCAAAAAGCTTCGGATATTTTTAGTGAATTGTTGGGAGAGGAAAATGATAAGCTGAAAGTTGGAATCGATTACTTACAAGGCGACAAAAATGCCGTTTTGGATATTGCCACCGAAGACCGTTTGGGTTTTACTTTATCCACCCAAATTAGTGATCGCATCTTGTTAAACGGTAAAATTGGAGTCCCCGTTGGGGGGGTAGAACAAACCCTCATTGTGGGAAATGTTCAAATTGATTTTATTTTAAATGAGGAGGGTTCGCTCAAAGCCAAAGTTTTTAATAAAGAAAATGAATTCCGCTATATCGGTGATGAGTTGGGATACACCCAAGGGGTTGGAATCTCCTATGATGTTGATTTTGACACTTTCAAAGAGATGATTTCGAAAATAACCCAAACCAGTGCGAAGTCTGCAAAATCAGAACCTACCATTGCGGGAAATACAGCAAATGCTGTAAATATTGATTTTGTCAATAAAAATTAAGCATATTTTCCACCCACGTTCGGCTATCTTAATTTAATCATTAAATTTGTGCTGAATTTGAATAAATGACTACAAAAATTAAACGTATCGGGGTGCTCACTTCAGGGGGCGATGCTCCGGGTATGAATGCTGCTTTGCGCGCTGTTGTTCGTGCGGCAGCCTATACATCTTTAGAATGTGTTGCGATCTACAGAGGTTATCAAGGACTTATCGAAAATGACGTCAAGTTGATGAATGCGCGGAGTGTCAACAATATCATCAATAAAGGAGGTACCATACTTAAATCCGCACGCTGTTTAGAATTTCGCACTCCAGATGGACGCAAGCGCGCATTTGAAAATATAAAGAAAAATAATATCGACGCCTTAGTGGTGATTGGAGGAGATGGATCCTTTACAGGAGCAATGATTTTTCAATCCGAATTTGGCATTCCTGTCATTGGAATTCCCGGAACTATAGACAATGATATTTATGGCACAACCCGAACCATAGGCTATGATACCGCCTTAAACACAGTGATTGAAGCGATTGATAAAATTAGAGATACTGCCATTTCCCACAATCGATTGTTTTTTGTGGAGGTCATGGGAAGAGATGCCGGTCATATTGCATTGAATGCAGGAATTGGAGCCGGGGCTGAAGAAATTTTAATTCCAGAGGAAGACATGGGCTTGGACCGTTTGTTGGAATCGCTCAAACACAGTGAAAAATCTGGTAAATCCTCCAGTATTGTTGTGATTGCTGAAGGTGATAAAACCGGGAAAAACGTTTTTGAAATTGCTCAATATGTCGAAAAAAACATGCCCTATTATGAGGTGCGTGTTTCTGTATTGGGACATATGCAAAGAGGCGGAAGCCCTAGTTGTTACGACCGTGTTCTAGCGTCTAGAATGGGCGTTTTTGCGGTGGAATCGCTTTTGGAGGGACAATCCAATGTAATGGTCGGGGTGAGCAATGATAAAATGATTTTGACCCCTTTGGCTAAGGCAATTAAAGGGAAATCAAAAATTGATAAAAATCTTATCCGAGTATCGGATATATTAACAGTATAAACACAAAAATCAAACATTAAAATTAGTATTATGGGAGTTAAATTAGGAATCAACGGATTTGGACGTATAGGAAGATTGGTATTTAGATCGGCCATGAAACAATCAGATGTAACCGTGGTAGGTATTAATGATTTATTAGACATCGACCATTTGGCGTATCTTTTACAATACGATTCTGTGCATGGAAAATACGATGGTACCGTTGAAGTAAAAGGAGATGCCTTGATCGTAGACGGACAAACGGTTAGAATTTCGGCGGAACGCGATCCTGCAGCCATTGGTTGGGGTGCTTTAGGAACGGATGTAGTTGCCGAATGTACCGGAATTTTTACCACCTTGGAAAAAGCCCAATTGCATATTGACGGAGGAGCCAAAAAAGTGGTTATCTCTGCACCTTCTGCAGATGCTCCTATGTTTGTTATGGGAGTGAATCACACGGCTGCAACTGCAGATCAAACCATCGTTTCCAATGCTTCTTGTACAACCAACTGTTTGGCACCTATAGCAAAAGTATTGGATGACAACTTTGGAATTGCAGAAGGATTGATGACAACAGTGCATGCTACAACAGCAACGCAATTTACAGTAGATGGTCCCTCACGAAAAGATTTTAGAGGTGGAAGAAGTTCTTTATTAAACATCATGCCAGCCTCTACTGGGGCAGCTAAAGCCGTTACCAAAGTAATTCCTTCTTTGGTTGGAAAACTTACAGGGATGGCTTTCCGTGTTCCTACGGCCAACGTTTCTGTGGTAGATTTAACGGTTCGTTTAGAAAAAGCAACGTCCTATGAAGAAATTAAAGCAGCCATGAAAAGTGCCTCACAAGGTGCGATGAAGAACATCTTAGGATATTGCGACGAGCCTTTAGTTTCTCAAGATTTTGTTGGAGACGTGCGCACTTCTATCTTTGATTCAGAAGCCGGTATGGAGCTCAATTCCAACTTCTTTAAAATTATTTCTTGGTACGACAACGAATGTGGTTATTCAAATAAATTGATTGACCTTGCCAAGCACGTTCACCAACTATAATCAGCGCGATATATGATTTTAGTTGTAGATAGCGGTTCTACCAAAACCGACTGGATTGCCATTGATGCGGAGGGAAATGTACTCTTTTCCACCCAAACTCTTGGTTTGAATCCACAGGTGCTTTCAAGTGCCATTTTAAATGAACGAATCATCAATAATTACGATTTGTTTCAAAACCGGATGAACGTCACCCAGCTATATTTTTATGGAGCTGGTTGCGGCGTAGCCTCCCCACAAGAGCGGATCCGTAAGGTTTTTGAACAGATTTTTGCAAGTGCCGAAATCAATATAAAAGAGGACACCTATGCCGCCGTTTACGCAACGGTAGACATACACCAAAAAGCGATCGTTTGTATCCTTGGGACAGGATCCAATTGCACCTATTACGATGGCAAATATATTGAACAACGAGTCACTTCTTTGGGCTATATCTTGATGGATGAGGCCAGTGGAAATTTCTATGGTAAGCAACTGATTCGCAGTTATTATTTCAACAAAATGCCAGCGGACATTCGCGCTGCTTTTGAAAATGAGTATGACTTATCTCCCGATACGATAAAAGAAAATGTTTATCGAAAGGAAAATCCAAACACCTATTTGGCGACGTTTTCTAAGTTTCTTATTCAAAACAAAAGTGTTCCTTTATTCCAAGAGATCATCAAAAATGGTTTAGAGCGTTTTATCAATCATCAGATTTTGCAATTTGAAAATGCGAAAGAAGTCCCTGTCCATTTTATTGGCTCCATCGCTTTTTATCTGACCGAAGAAATACAAAGTGTATTGGAGGAAAAAGGATTGACCCTGGGACGTATTGTTCAGCGACCCATTGACCAACTGGTCAGTTTTCATAAAGACATGCTCAACAACTCTTTGGTCTAAACTGAGCTTTATTTTACAGCAATCATACTGATTTCCACACGAACCGACTTGGGCAGTGTTTTCACTGCCACGGTTTCTCGTGCTGGGGCTGTTGCCTCGTCAAAAAAGCTTCCATATACGCTGTTAACAGCAGCAAAGTTTTCCATGTTATCCAGAAAAATACTGGTTTTCACCACGTTTTCAAAATCCATATGAGCCGCTTTTAAAACTACTTTTAGATTTTTCATCACCAATTCTGTTTCTGCCTCAACCGTGTCGGATAGCAAAGTCATGGTTTCTGGAATTAATGGGATTTGACCGGACAAATACAGCGTGTCATTTACCAATACCGCTTGATTGTAGGGACCAATAGGCGAGGGGGCTTCCGGTGTGTTGATGATTGTTTTTTTCATATCAAAAGTTTTTAGAAGTAAAAGAAACCTAGCGTTTTTGTCGGTAGGGTTCACTTTGTTTTTCGTATTTAATATCACTCAAGAGTCCCGATTTGATCCCAATAAAGAAATTCCAAGAAGCACGATCACTGAAGGGAACCCAACTGAAATCAAGACGCCAGCTTTTCAAATCTCTGTTGAACCGAAGTTGGGTATAGGTAAACCCTTTTCCCTTAAAATCATATCCAGAAGAAAGTCCAATCTTCCATTTCGGAGTTAAATCCACATTGCCCGAAAACATTAAGGAATTGTTGGAAAAGTCTTGCTGCTTTCGGCTGTTGTTATAGGTGAGGGAATAGGCCAGTTTTAAATCCCAAGGAATTTTGGTTCGATAGCTCGGGTAAGTAGCAGTTTCCTTATTGTCGTCTTGGTTGAGCCGGCGATCCGTAAAATCATTCACTTTGCCAAAAAGGTCATCATCACGACCTCCGCTTGAAATGGATTCGTATTCATACGCTTCGAATTCCTCCTCTTCATCACCCTCAAATTGCGTACTCGAAAAGGAATAGTTTAAATTGAGGTTCCCACTGGTTAAGCGTAATAATCCACCACCAGCTTGAATGTTGTAGGTATTGATTCTTGAAAGTTGTTCATTGAGCGCATAGGGATCCATGGTGGCCGCCATATTAATACTCATTTTTCCTTTAAAAAAACTCAAGCCGGTGCTCATTCGGACGGGGCTCCACCGCAATGAATCGGCTGCAAAATTGTGAGAAGTTGCAATATTAAAATTATTTAAAAGCACAATTTTTTTAGGTCCGGTCGCGGTACTGTCCTTATCTCGCACCTTGGCTTCAAAATTGTTTCCCAGGGATATTCCCATATTGTTGGAAAGCGCACGTGAGGGAAGTCCAAAAAGACTATTTCTGAAGCGGGTATATTCCGCAGTATTTCCTTCTGCATCCACAATATAGGTGTCATAGTATTTCTCAAAACTGGGTTTATTGCTGTAGCTGATCGAAGGTCTGATCGTATGTCGGATGGATTCTATCTTTTTCCCTGCTCCAAAATTGAAGGTTCCATAAACAGTTGTTCCCAAAGAGGCACTCAGATTATACTGTCTAAATGTCCCAATTCCACTAAGGGTATCAAGAACCGCCTCACCTATCAAGGGATCGTAATCACGATAGCGCACCCGGTTTTGCGTCCAAATTTCTTCATAGTTGGCACTGGCGGAAATACTTAAATATTTTATTAATTTAAAATTAGTGCTCAGCGGAATACTGTGTTTCATCCCGCTTTTAGCAGCATCAAACATTTTTGCGGTAAATAAATTGTCCTCTGTAGTAATGATTCGATTTTCTGCTCTACCGGTATATTGAAAGTTTATGTTTTGAAGTATCCCTTTTTTAGCCCCCACCTTGGGTGCAAAAGGATAGATTCGCTCCATATTGGTCTGAAAAGTGGGCAAGGTTAGATTGACGGATTTGGACTTGGAATTTTGCGACATGGCTGTGGTCAATGAAACATTGACGCGTGGATATTCTGGAAAGCTACGTGCATAAGAAACCGAAGAGCTTAAGTTGTTGTTTAGAAAGTTGGCTGTATTTAACTGATTTACAGATTGCCTAAAGTAATCACTACTTCCAAAATTTACGGAGGCAGAGAAGGTGGAATTGGGACTGGATTTGGGGTCTTTCGAATGGGACCACCGCACGTTAAAGACGGTTGATTTTGAATAGTCCGGGAGACCGCGTTCTGAATTGATTAAATTTTCATAACTAAAACTAAAGTTCCCCCGAAATTTGTACCGCATATTGTATTGAGAATCGGAGCGAAATCCATAACTCCCATTGGTATAATAATCTGCAATCAACGAAAGATCAACAAAGTCAGAAATAGCAAGATAGTACCCCCCATTTTGAATATAAAAACCTCTTAAATTACTTTCTCCAATAGAGGGAACTATAAATCCAGACTCTTGTGTTTGAGAAGAGGGAAAATAGGCAAAAGGGAGTCCTACGGGGGTAGGCACGTCGGCGACAAACATATTGGTGGGACCCGTAATGATTTTTCCTCCGGGAATGATTTTTCCTTTTCGAATTTTAAAATAATAATCAATGCCTTCACTTTCATCTCCAACCAATTTACCAGCCGTGGTGACCCGTGCATCTTTTAAGAAAAACACCGAATCATTTTCTTTTTTGGTTAATGCCGCAAAAACATCCATGCCGTTTTGTGCCGATTTTGAATTCCAAATCAATGCTTTTTGTGTATCAAAATTAAACCGAATTGAATCCGGATTGACAACATTTCCGGCTTGTTTAAAATAGGGGTATTGTTCGGGACCTTTGGCAGTGTCCAATTCAATTCGTCCGGCATAAACCTCATTGATATCGTAATCCAAAACAATAATTCCGGCGCGCAGCTCAATGTCTTGATAATACAATTCAGCTTGATTAAAAAGGATGAGTTTGTTGTTTTTGCGATCGATTCGTACACAATCGATTGCTTTGTAGTTGACTTTGGCCAACAATAAAGGGGCTTTTTCTTGTTTGACAACAGGTTTTGGGGGAAGCGAATCAACAGCTTCTTGGGACCATACAAGGGAGGTTCCAAAAGCAAAGATTAAGAATACGATAAAGGAAAACTTTGAATGCAATGCGATAAAGCCTAAATTTGTAGCTGTTTGATTTGGGTACCAAAATTAATGATATTTTAAGGATGTATAAAGAATTTACTCCCTTATTCTAAAAGACAGGCACATGCACCGATTTTCTTTCTATTTGTACTTCAGTTTTGCGTTGCTGTTTTTGGCGCATTCCAAGCTAAATGGACAGTCGATCAACAGCAGCGATCAGGACTTTGTGGTGGTCTTAGATGCTGGACATGGAGGAAAAGATTCCGGTAATTTGGGCTATAAAGGAAGTGGTTTTAAAGAAAAGAATATTGCCCTAAATATTGTATTACAGGTGGGAAAAATACTCGAAAAAACACCCGGAATAAAAGTGGTTTACACGCGAGACAAAGATGTTTTCATTGAATTGTACAAGCGTGCCGACATTGCCAATAAAGTGGATGCAGATTTATTTATTTCCATCCACTGCGATTCTTTTTCCAACCCCGAGGCCTACGGTGCCGGAACTTTTGTTTTGGGATTGCACGAAAACGAAAGAAACTTTAGAATTGCGCAAAAGGAAAATGCAGTGATCTATTTGGAGGAAGACTATGAAAAAAACTATCCCGGGTTTGATCCCAATAGTCCGGAATCTGTCATTAGTTTGTTGATGATGCAAGAAACTTATTTGGATCAAAGCATAGAGGCGGCCAACACCATTCAGCAGAGTTTTATAAAAAATCTAAATCGTAAAGATCGAACCGTAAAACAGGCGGGCTTTGCCGTATTACGCAATACCTACATGCCCAGTGTGTTGGTAGAAACCGGATTTCTAACCAATGTGACGGAAGGAAAATTTTTAAATTCTTCCAAGGGGCAATCTCAAATGTCGAATGCCATAGCAAAAGCTATTTTAAACTATCGTAATATACTGGACAGCAGTGTTCAACATGAAACTGTTTTTCAAGACGACACGCCTTTGGACACGGGCAACGAGATAACTTCACCTGCCGTTGTTTTTAAGGTACAACTTGCTGCCGGGAAAAACGATTTACCCTTGAAATCCTATAATTTTAAAGGCTTAAACGAATTAAGCAAACAATATGATGGTAGCTTGTATCGCTATTTCTTTGGGAATGCGACTTCCTTCTCCAGTGCCAAAAAACTGCTTAACAAAGCAAAAAAGGCGGGCTATTCCAACGCTTTTTTAGTTGGTTTTGTCGAAGGAAAAAAAGTTTCATTGGAAGCTGCACTAGAGGCTATTCGATGATGCCATTAAAGAAAATATTAGTAATTTTGTTGAGCATCTAAAAAAAAATATTTTGAAGCTTTCTCGTGAGGTAAAAACTGCAATTCTAGTCATCGGTTGCATAGTTATGTTCATTTTTGGATTTAATTACCTCAAGGGGGCATCCGTTTTTGACCGTAACATCGAACTACATACCTATTACAATGAAGTTGAAGGTTTAATGTTGGGTGCCAAGGTCAC
This sequence comes from Flavobacteriaceae bacterium, assembly GCA_018699935.1. Taxonomy (GTDB): domain Bacteria; phylum Bacteroidota; class Bacteroidia; order Flavobacteriales; family Flavobacteriaceae; genus MS024-2A. Next base: position 18,299 of record JABISF010000048.1, read on the forward strand.
CATCAATGGACTTTCGATCGGTAAAGTAACCGCCATTGATCTCAATGAAGACTATTCCAAAATTAAAGTAAGTTTTTCGGTGAGTGATGCGATGAATTTTTCCAAAGAAAGTGTTGCACAACTCTATGAAGCCGGATTGATTGGCGGAAAAGCCATTGCAATTTTACCGGTTATTGATCCCGCCCAACCGGTACAAGATGGAGATTTATTGATGGGTGAAATCAAGCCCGGTTTGACGGAGTTGATCAACCAACAGGTCGCTCCACTTCAAAATAAAATAGAAGTTTTATTGACCAGTGCAGATTCCCTGTTTGCCGGGGTCAGCAATGTCCTAAATCATCAAACGCAAACCAATTTAAAAGAGTCGCTGGCGGGGTTCACCCTTACCATTCAAAAAATCAATGACTTGACCACTACATTAGACCGGATGCTTAGAGTCAACGAAAAAGCAATGGAAACCTCTTTAAGTAATATTGCCACGACTTCTGTAAATTTAGAGCGTTTGAGCGATTCGCTTTCAAGAATAAAATTAGCCGAAACCGTCAATGCTTTTAAAAATACCGCAACGCAGTTGTCTGCGGTACTTGCAAAAGTAGATCAAGGAGAAGGTTCTTTAGGAAAACTACTCCAAGAAGACACTCTTTATGACAACCTCAATCAATCTTCAGCGGCTTTGGAAGCCTTGTTGAGTGATTTGAAAGAACACCCCAAACGATATGTGCACTTTTCGATTTTTGGGCGTAAGGAAAAGCCATCCAACAACACCAATTAAACGAGGGAATGCATTATTTACCCAACATTATTTTTGCTATTTGCTGTCTTGGTGCCTTCGGACTTTTTTCGCGAAATATTATTCGCATACGCAAAAACATCTTAAAAGGAAAAAAACTCCATCGTTCCGATCAAGCCAACCGCCGATGGAAAAATATGTTTTTGGTCGCCATTGGTCAAACCAAAATGGTGCGTCGCCCCGTTGCGGGGATTCTCCATATTCTTGTATATGTCGGATTTGTAATTATTAATATTGAATTAATCGAAATTATTTTAGACGGTCTTTTGGGAACACATCGCTTGTTTTCCTCTTTTCTTGGAGCTCTTTACACCGTTTTAATAGCTTCCTTTGAAGTCCTTGCTCTGGGGGTTTTGGTGGCGGTATTGTTTTTTTGGACCCGAAGAAATATTACACGGATAAAACGCTTTTGGGCGCCTGAAATGAAAGGCTGGCCCAAAAAAGATGGAAACTTTATACTGTACTACGAAGTCGTTTTGATGGTGTTGTTTTTAGGAATGAATGCTACTGATGCCTTGCTTCAAAGCAGAGCCATTGACCCCTATATTCAAGCCGGAGCCTTTCCTATTTCACAGTGGCTACAACCCCTTTTCACTCAGCTTTCTACGCCCCACCTGATACTCCTAGAAAGAACCTTTTGGTGGGCACATATTTTAGGGATTTTTAGTTTTTTAAATTATCTGTACTACTCCAAACATTTACATATCCTACTGGCGTTTCCCAATACTTATTATGCCAATTTGCAGCCCAAAGGGAAGTTTGCCGTCAATGGAGCAATAACCCATGAGGTTCAACTGATGTTCGACCCATCCACAATTGCATCAAGTGATACGTCCGCTGTTCCCGAAAAATTTGGAGCGAGTGAAGTGTATGACCTCAATTGGGTGCAATTGATGAATGCCTTCAGTTGCACAGAATGCGGACGTTGTACGAGCGTTTGTCCGGCAAATCTTACAGGTAAAAAATTATCTCCTCGAAAAATCATGATGGATACTCGCGATCG
>JABISF010000007.1 GCA_018699935.1 Flavobacteriaceae bacterium
CTGTAATTAGGGAGCTAAATAGCTGCAACTATTGTCTACTTTTGTCGTATCAATTTTTAATTAAATCCATTGATTATGAAATATTCCGTTACCCTACTGTTTTCCTTATTTTCCATCTACCTTTCCGCTCAGTATCAAATCAACTCCTACAAAGGACAAGACCTGAGCCCCAATACAAAAGCCCCCAATATGCACTATTTAGGCAGTGCTTGGCTCAAAGGTTTAGTGGCACCTCAAGACGATCTGAATGTAGGAATCACTTTGGCTACTTTTAGTGCCAATTCAACTTTGGATTGGCACCAACATGAAACCGGTCAAGTTTTGATTATTGTTGCAGGAAATGCCTATTATCAAGAACGTGGAAAAGAAGTGGTCATCCTCAAAGAAGGCGATGTACTTAAATGTGATAAAAACATTGAACACTGGCACAGTTCTACGCCCGATAGTGATGTTTCTTATATTGCCATTTACGGGGGAGGTTCGCCTACAACGTGGACAGAAAAAGTCACCCAAGAATATTACGACACTATTCAGGTGGCAACGCCAAAATAAGTAACTCTAAGTAGGCTCTTACTTCATTCTGTTTTAAAAATGCCTTCCTCTCGGGAAGGCATAAAAACTTATTGATATCCTTTGATTCCGTAATAGATTCTGCCCAAAATTTCTCTCACCCCAATTTCTGTCAACTCCAAATTTCTTGCACTGGGCAGGAAATCCATAAGAGTCGTTTGCTGATTTTCCAAAACTTTATAATCCACTTTATAGGGAATCACTTCAAACCCTTGATTTTCAAATAATTTTTTGGATCGGTACATATGATAAGCGGAAGTGACCAAAATGATTTTTTTGTTTGCTCCCAAAAGTGCTTTCACCGCTACAGCTTCCTCCGCTGTATTGGTTACCCTTTGGGTCAACTTGATAGCCTCCTCCGGAACGCCCTGCTCAAGGGCAAACTGTTTGAGGAGTGCTCCTTCCGTTTTTTGAACGGTGTGCCAAGGCATTTTAGCCGCCGTAAAAACCAAAGCATCTGCCTTGCCTGCATGATACAAAGCAATTCCCCCAAAAAACCGATCCGGATCGGTCCACTCTGTAAAGATTTGACCCCCTTGCTCCACGATGTTTAGCATCCCCCCCAACACCACTATGGCAGCAGCTGGGGTGATATCAGCCATCGGAGTACGGGCATATTCCCCCTCAACCTGCCTAAAAAAAAAGTTTGAAAAAATTGCTGTAGAAGCTATATACAATAATGAAACCGCTAGAAGAATCAACTTTTTTTTGTCTTTGCGCAGACCAATAAAGATCAAAATAACAACAAACATAATCGGAAGCACCAGTAGTGGAAGTATTTTATGAAGATAGATCATCCTTGATTTTGTTATTCTCCAAATTTATGAGTTTATAAAAAAGGGGGTGCTATTTTTTTGGGTTTAAAGTTTTAAAATCTGAAACCCTTAAAAAAATCTAATCGTCCTCGAACGAATAACGTTAATATATAAAAGTGCTGGGCAGGAGGGGATGGTTTTAGAATCAATCTCTTAAGATTCTCGGGGAATAAAGAGATTTTATTAAATTTAGACATTAAATCAATCGCGATGAAAAATATCACTATCCCTTATGCCATTATCATCGGCTGTATTATCATTAGTTTTTCTATTTATTTTGGACTGACCGCCAATCGCTTTGCACACATAGAAGGAAAGAACATCTTGGATACCAAAAAGGGCACAATTTATTTGTTGAATGAAAAACAATACATCCTTAAAAATGGGGATGTCTATCAATACGAATAAAATAAAAATTTACAGGTAAAGCCATGATTTATGTGGGGTTTTTTCAACACGCCCATCGTAAAGAGGGTTTTGTTTTTTACTTTTATATAAAATTTAAATATGAAATATTACTGTATTTTTTTATTCATTTCAAACCTTTTTATATTCAAAGCAATGGGGCAGCAATATGAATCACAGACCTATACGGTGATTGAACAACGAGAGCAATTTGAAATTCGATATTATCCTCCAGTGATGAAAATACAGTCCGACAATAGCTTTGGGAATCTTTTTGGGTATATCTCTGGAAATAATGAAAGCAGCTCAAAAATTGCCATGACTACCCCGGTGTATATGGGCAATTCAAAGGGCGAAGAAGTGATGGAATTTGTCTTACCCAACACCTTTAATGCAAACAACACTCCCCAACCTGTATCCTCAGGAGTTCGAGTGTTCCAAACCACTCCTGCTTACTTTATCGCTTTGGATTTTAGCGGTTATGCAACTGCATCCAGCCGTGAAAAATACAGTACAAAACTAAAGAAATTGGCACAGGAAAATGCATTTGAAACTATCGGAGAACCCTTGTTGTTGGTATACAATTCCCCGTATCGCTTGTTTAATAGAAAAAATGAAATCCTCCTAGAAATCGCTGCCAACATAATCAAAAACAAGTAGCTCCAACAATCGCTCTTAAAAAATATATTCCATGTCAAAAAAACTAATCCTCTATATCGCCATGTCGGAAGATGGCTTTATTGCCGGCCCTGGAGACGACTTAGGGTTTCTTGAAGACTTTCAAACAGCTGGCGAAGATTATGGTTATTCGTCGTTTATCGATTCCGTCGATACGGTGATTGTTGGAAGAAAAACCTATGATAAGGTAAAGGACATGGGCTATCCGTACCACGAGGATAAGGAGGTGTATGTGATCTGTCGATCGCCAAAAGAAACCCTCGCTGCATCCTTGCATTTTTATTCCGGAGCCGTACCGGAATTGATTCACCGTCTAAAAACCACAGCCAAAAAAGACCTCTACTGTGATGGCGGAGCCGTATTGGCACTCCACCTCTTCCAATTGAATGTTATCGATAAAATCATCCTTTCCATCATACCGACGCAACTTCAAAAAGGAACATTATTATTTAAAGATGGAAAAGTACCCATAAATTTTAAACTACTCCATGCATTGAAGTATGATAACGGACTTATTCAGCAGCATTGGGAACGAGAAAGCGATTTACCTCCAACCAATGCGTAAAAGCCTCAAACCAACGATTGCTCGTACGATCGGGATTGCCTAAACCAAATCCATGTCCTCCATTTTGATACAAATGAAATTCCACAGGGCGACCGGCTTTAAACCAAGCATCGATGATTCCAAATTGGGAGCGAAACAAAAAATCATCGGAGGCAATCACATTGAACATCGGGGGAGCATTCTCGGGAACTTCAACCGCCCCCATACCCCCGTAAATCGGGCCGATAAAGGCGAGTTTCATGCTTTTGGAGTGTAGTGTGGCGTGTAGGGTTAGTCCTGCACCAGCAGAAAATCCGATCATTCCAATTCTTTGCGGGTCAACCCCCCACTCCACTGCGTTTTCCAGTATCATGGCATAAGCCGCTTCGGCGTCTTCCAACGGATTGGAGAGGTCGCGTTGAACAGGAGGTGAGGGTGCTTTATCTGTGGAAGCAGCATCGGGTTTTGGAGGAGCGGGACGCGGGCGGTTCATCCAAGCGGAAAAATCATCCAAAGATTCCTGCGTAGGAAACAATCGATATTTTAAAACAAAAGCCGCTATTCCTTGTTGGGCAAGGGCTTCGGCCACTTCCCAACCTTCATTCCCCATGGAAAGCCAACGAAATCCACCCCCGGGAGCTACAATAACAGCCGCACCATTGGCCTTTCCGGCTTCGGGCAAAAAGGGCGTCAGTGTGGCTTTGGAAATATTTCGCGCCATGGGGTCGCCCCACTGTCGGAACCAAGTCTCTGGAGCCGGTTGATCTTCCACTCCGCCGGTTCCCAAAGGAATGGCGTTAGGCTCTGCAGGTGCCTCCAGCGGATAGATAGTGCCATCTTGGGCATGACCTAAAAAAAAGAGACACTGAAGTCCCGTCAAAAGAATTATTCTTACGGCTTGCTTATAACTATTTTGAATGATACTGTATTTTGTTAATATAGTTTAAGGAGATGAAATTAAATGTTTTTCTAAAGTACTAAAAATTCACTTCATTTATTGAAAATTTTAATCCTCAATTAGAGTTGCCGCAGCTTTATCTAAAAACAATTTTGCATTGGGATGCCTTCGTAAAACAGAAGCCGGACAATTTTCAGAAATAGCGCCCTTCAAAGCTTGATGAACTGCTTTTGCTTTTCGAGTATCGGGCACCACACAGCAGATTCGAAGGGCATTCATAATGGCCGGAATGGTCAGGGTCAAGGCTTCTTTAGGCACTGTTTCTAGGGAATCAAACCATCCCTCGTGGAACTGTTGCTGTCGGCACTCCTGATCCAACATCACTTTTTTTACAAGCAGCGGATCCTTAAAATTGGCCACTCCGGGATCGTTGAATGCCAAATGTCCGTTTTCGCCGATTCCAATACACGCCACATCAATGGGGTGTTTGGATAAGGCCGCGGAATATCGCTCTATCTCGGCCGCAATGGAAGGGGCATCGCCATGAAGGTAAAACACTTTTTTAGGCTTTACAAACTCCAAAATTCGGGTTTTTAAATAATGTCTAAAACTTGCAGGATGATCGGCTGCAATCCCCACATATTCGTCCAAATGAAAGACAGTGATGCGATCCCATGGGAGGGTTTCTTTTTGTAAATGTTCTAAAAATTGAAATTGGGAAGTTCCTGTGGCGAGTATCAGTCTTGCTTTCCCTAGGGTACGAACAGTTTCATTCAAATCCAAGGCAACCTGCTGTGCTGCGGCTTTCCCTAGGGCTCCGGCAGTAGGGTAGATGGAGACGGAAAGTTGATCCACGGTTAGCGTTTTCATCGGCTTTAATATTTTCAGCAAGATAGACCTCTTTTTATTTTAAAAAAGGTGCTCGGATGGGAACTATTCGTGAAACTGTTTTTATTGCTATCCATAGGAACAATCTCGAGAAACACAGTCAAATTGTAGTCCCGGTTCTTCGTATTTAATTCGAATGGGACTATTCAAAATCTCCAAATATTTTTTTTCTACCGCTTCCTTTTCATTTTCAAAAAGTACCTCATTTTCAAGCATCAATACAAGCTCTTTAATCACTTGATCTTTTGAGAGTCCATACCTTAAATTTACAAGTCCATCAATGACCAATTGACGATAGGCGCGAATGTTGTCCTGACGAATATCTGTTTCTTTAAATTCTGATTTAAAGGCTTCTAAATAGACTTTGCTTTCATTCAAGAAACCCAACAGAAACCGATCTCCCAACACACTATAGCCCGAGTAATCCGTTTGAAATTCGATCCATACCGGACGATTGTATTCAAAAGGATTTGCTCCTCCATCGTCAACCTTTCGCAGTAATCTAAAATACTCTTGGTCTATCTTTTTACTGGAATAGTTTTTTATATCGACCGTTCTCAAATTCATTTTAAATTGGACACATTCGATGATACAATCACTTCGAAAACCCGATATATTTTCATCTTTTTCAAAGTGAGATGCCAAATTCAGATACGTATCCAGCTTTTGACCATTATCTCGGATGAACTTTCTGTTCATCTGTGTCGTTATTTTTTTGCTCAATGCAATGGCATCCGCATAAAGCTCAATCATTTCGGGCTTTTGCGCTGAGTCGAGATGTAAAAGAGCTTGAATACGATCGTACTCCAAAATAATTTCATCCGAATAATACGTCTTTAAAAAAGGGAGCGCACTTTTGCCAAAATAGGTCAATTTTTGGAGCATTTCTCGTTCTTCCTCCGGAAATACAGGTTTTAATTTAGATAAATAGCCGTCAAAAACAAAGCCGTACATTTCTTCTCTGCGAGGCGTTTCAAAAATAATTTCAACCCATTCCCCAGAAATTGTTTTTCCCTCATCTTCAACCGTCATTGATTGCCGGGTTTGATTCCTAATTATGACCTTGGTTGCATATTCAAGTTTTGCAATTTTGTCTCCATTTAAATCGGGCGTTGCTCGAACGTTTAATCCACTTTTCGCATTGATATAAACGATTTTTTGTGCCGCAACCTCAGTCATCATCAAACTGCAAATGAGGAATAAAATTGGAATGAATTTCATCTAATCTAAATATTTGGTGATTGATACAGCCAAATCAGTAATGTTTTTTATCTCATTTTCAATGCGCTCAACATCTTCGTTTTTAACTCCAGAGTAATTGTAAGATTTTGTTTTTAGCGTTGAAAGCCCAATGAAAGACGAAGGGACAAGTTCACCTCGAAACAAAAAAACTAAGGTGTTCTTTGAAAAAAAGAAGCGGAAAGAAGGACGTCTTTTGGCCAAATCTATCAGACCTAACTGGACAGCAGGACTTAAGTTTTTTACAATTTCAGCTGAATTTTCTTCTTTTTTTCCAGTATATGAAAACGAAAAAAGTTTGTTGAATTCATCCGATTCTAAGTCAATCTCTTTGCTGTTAAAAACATTAAAAATACCTCCTGCAATTTCGGGCTTTAACAAAAACTCTACCGAAAGAGGCTTCACGAGTTTTATACAGATGTAATGATTGCGTATTGTTTTATATCGGGTAATTCCTTTTCTTCGTCGTTTTTTTATTTTGTACGTATATAATCCAGAATTGAAATAATAGGATTTAGACTCTACATTTTGGACACCATAAAACTCATCTTCCACGGATATCGATTGATCGCCTCGAAAAAAAACATGGGGAAATTGAGTGTTTAAGGCATCCGCCTTTTCATAACTCAGCTTGGGATCATACAACCAACTGTTTTTTTTAGCTACTTTTTGTTTTACAAAGTCTTTGATTAAGGATCTAGATTTAGTGGCAAAGACCCTACTTCCAGTAATAACTACGAAAGAAAGCATAATAAGATGCTTTCTGTACTGAACCAATGGTTCATTTTCTAAATTAAAAAGTATTATGCCGAGCGAACCAACAACAAATAATAGCAGTATCCACGATAATCTATTGATTATGATATGCTTGGGATGTGCATCGATATATTGCTGTTGCGCCAACAATTCGAGCCTATTTTCTTCAATTTTCCGACGGGTTTCGGCACTGATAAAATCTTCGGGGAAATCAAGGGTTTCACCAGCATTTTTTGCCGCTGCCTGCAGGTCCTCCTCTGTATAAGGTAGGCTATAAAAAAAACGAGGAAAAAATCTTTTCTTCAAAATCAGAATTCTATGGTTACGTTTTTACGATCTTGGGGAGCTCCCTCAAAAAGATTTTCTTTTTTAAACCCAAACATTGAGGCAACAATATTAGAGGGAAAAACCTCCGTTTTGGTATTCAATGTATTGACGCTTTCGTTGTAAATTCTTCTGGCTGCAGCAATTTGATCCTCGGTTTCTTCAAGTGCTTCCTGAAGATCAAGAAAATTTTGACTGGCCTTTAAATCGGGGTAGTTTTCAGCCACGGCAAACATGGATTTCAAAGCTTCACTAAGCATATTCTCCCCTTTGGCCATTTCGGACACATTTTGATTGGAGGAGCCTCTCAGAATAGAAGTTCGGGCTTCGGTCAGGGCTGTTAAAACACCTTTTTCGTGTTCCATATATCCTTTCACTGAATTTAGGATGTTGGGAATTAAATCTGCTCTTCTTTTGAGCTGGATGTCAATGGAAGAAAAGGTCTTTTTTACATTGTTTCGGTAGCGAACCAATGTATTGTACACCAATATTAATCCCAGTAATAAAACGCCTGCGGTTCCGATGATCATTTGCATAATTTTTAGTTTATGGTTAATTAAATTCTAGTTTATCAATTTTCGATAGTGCTACTAAATCTTCCGTCAAAAAATAGTTTTTGATGGATGCGGCCAAATCGTCTTTATTTAAGTTTTTGTTTTCAAGCGGATAAACCGTTTCAATACGGTGAATATTTGTTCCATCTATCATTCGGTGTAAGCCCCGAATTATTTTAGGACAGGAATCCGTTACACTGGCTTCCCATTCGTTGTAAAGTCGGTATTCGTAGATATGATTGATCGCTCCGACATAATAATTCCCATACTCATAAACAAAAAAAGCTTGAAGTGCCCCTTGGGCAAAATAGAAATTTTTGGAATAGCTGAACGAACCCTCTATAGCATCCCAATGCTGAATTTCTACAAAACGTAAGTCCCCTGCATCATCCAAAGAAAGCATGGTTTTTTTATACGTACTGTACGGCTCGTTGGCATGGACAAAAAAATACTCCCCATGGTCTTCTTCCACTTCCACTTTGGATGTATCCACCAAAAATGGAACATTATCTGAACTCCTTTTAAACAGGGTGTACACCTGATAATTGATTTTATTTTTTTCAATCCGTGCATATTCCTCCCTGATTTTTTGAATCTCTTGGGTAAGGTTTTCGTGGGGATACAGCCGACTTGATGTAGGCGATAAACAAGATGAAACGGTGGCACTGGAAAGTACGGTCTTGTGCTTGCTACCCCCAAATTGTTGAGTAGTCGACAAGTTCCCAACATACCCCTCCGTTCCTTTGTCGTGAGCAGCGTTAAAATCTGAAAGATTTACAAACTGTAGCCAAAAGACGGCAACAGTAAGAAGGTTTGCTAATATCACCAAATAATTTATATAGTAATAACAAGATAAAAAAAATCGGGAAAAAACACCAACTCTTATTCGTTTATCCGGTTTTTTTTGAAAAAAAGGGTGACGTTACCTTTGCAAATAGATAAATCCTTTTTCTACCACGTCACCTATGGTGACAATATAAAAATAAGTCCCGATGGGCAAAGGATTGCCGTTGTAATATCCATCCCAATCGTTTAAATAATTGCTGCTCTCATAGAGCTTTAACCCCAAACGATTGTAGATTTCCACCTTATAGTTTGAATATTTTTGCAAGCCTGAAATTTCAAAGGTATCGTTGAATCCATCACCATTGGGAGTAACTAGATTGGGAATCAAGATTTCTTGATAGTCGAGTAGGGTAACCGTTGAAATAATGTCGTCTGTACAAGCATAAAAGGGAGTCAAAACCACTCGGAACTGCTGTCCATTGTGGGTTAGATTTGCGTTTACTAAAGTCAACTGATAAGTATTTACCCCACTAAATTCAGTGTTATTCACAAGGTTTTGAAAACTAATCCCATTGTCAAAACTTCGCTGCCATTGATAATTCACTTGGGTAGCCGCATCATTGAGTAGTTGGAAAGTAAGGGTCGACCCAAAAATATAATCCACACTTGGAACGAGATAGGCTGCGGAGTCCGGAGCCGTTTGTTGCTCCAAATAATCCGGCACTGCATTTTGGTCCCGATCCATGGGAGTTTTGTACGCATCTACCAAAAGTACTATTCCTTCTTCGTCTACCGATAAATCAGAAGTACCTACCATACCGTCCTTGTCTTCATCCTCAAAACCGGCTTCGGTTACATCATAACAACCATCGCCATCGCTGTCCAAATCGATGTCGTTGGTCAATCCATCGCCGTCCGTATCAATTTCGCCCTCTACGGTATTTAAAATTCCATCGTTGTCACGATCGGCATCACAGAGGTCGCCCACCCCATCTTGATCGGTATCCAATTGATCGGGATTGTATAGTGTCATGCAATTGTCATCGACATCGGGGATGGAATCGTCATCCATATCTTCGTTGTCCAAGGTCAAGAGTTCAACGGTTTCGGGGTCTAAGGTTTTATAATCTTCATCTATAGTCGCCTCGCTTACCGTAACAATAAGATTGGAATAAATATCTCCATCCAACAGCGGATCATCCACTCCAAAGAGGGGTATTTGTTGATATAAATTCCAATTCTCGGGTGTAAAAGTTAAGCTTGAAATTCCCAAAGCGACCTCCGTTAAATCCGTAATTACTAGGGATAGGCGAACCTCATCGTTAGGTAATTGAGTGAGTCGAATGGGTACCAAAGTTGAATTTTCATCTTCAGAGAGTATTTCAGGCGTTCCAATTTCCAAACCAGGAACATCGTTGTCGTCGTTATAAAAAATCACATCGGCTACATCGGAAGCTTTTAGCCCATCATAGGCCGCCTCTTCGGATACGGGATCGCCTGTGATAAGGGTGACTTGTTGCGGACCATCCAAAAGGAAATCATCCAAGCCCGTGAGTGTAATTTGATTCCGCTCCGGCTGATTCCAGTTTGCTTGCGGAATCGTTATGGAAGTTTCCAAAAGTGCAATCTCGTCATTTCCTATGGTTAGGCTCAACGGAATCGTAACCGAAGCACCTGAGCTGATGTCGGACAGTAATTCAAAATAAACGACCACGTCCGTGCCATCCTCGCTGGTTCTGTAATTATTGTCTTTTACTGTCAAAACCACCGCCGGGGCGTCATTGTCTTGGTTGGTCATTAGAAATGGGGAAATTGAACTGCTCTCAATCGCACCATAATAGGCATCGTCTGAAGTGATACTTTCCACACTAACTTCATAATCCACTGCACCATCAGGAAAAGGAGGAAAATCGTCTACACCAGTAATGGTAACCGTTTGGGTAATGTTCCAATTGGAGGGCGTAAAAACAAGGGAACTGTTGGACACAGCACCCTCCGCTGTATTGGAAGACACAAAATTGAGCTGAACAGTGGCTGTAGGTTGTGACTTTAAAACCACTTCAATACTGCCTTCATCTCCGCTTTCACCCGTTAAAGGATCAATAATTGTAATTTCTATACCTGCTTCATCATTATCAAGGGTCAAGCCCGTTAGGGTTTGTGAAACGGTGCATAAATAGGCAACATCTGAGTTACTCGCAACTTCCAGTTGAATCTGGAAACCTTGAGTTTCTTCTTTAACAAAATCATCTACCGCAACAAGATTTATCGTTTGCGTAACATTCCAAGTGAGGGGAGTAAATTCTAGCAAAAGATCTGCTGGGGCAATAGTTACCTCTTCTGGATTTTGATTGGTCAGTTGTATCGACACATTCGTTTGAGGGGCTTGGGTCAACCGGACTGAAAAAGTGGCTGTAGCTCCATTTTCTTTGATGGGATTGGTTATGGCGGTAACGAGAAAATCATAGTCATTGTAAACTTCTACCACAAAAATCTGCTCACAAAGGGTTCCATTTTTAAGAATTTGTAGGGTATAGGTTGTTGTACTCGCGGGCTGTACTGTAATACTGGAAGTGTTTGCTCCTGTGGACCATGAATAGGTGGCACTGCTAACGGTGGAGCTCAAAAGAGTTGACGCTCCAGGACAAATCCCGATACTGCTGTCTTGAATTTCATTTTCCAACACCTCAACAAAAAAGGCTTGACGCTCGCTTTCACAAGAATTGATCGATTGCGTAGCATAAATCAATTGTCCATCCAAGATGAGCGTTGAACTGGCGATCAGGTTTCCCCCCACCTCAGCATCATACCATTGGGTTTGTAATGATGAATCAATCGAACCCAACCTAATTCCCAGCTGCTCAATGGTTTGTAGTTGGGGTGTTTCACAAAAAGTCACATCCAACGGAGTGGCAGTTACCGAAGGCAATTGAGCCACCTCAATGGCAATCGCATTGGAACATGTTATCCCCGATTTTGTGATCTGTACGGTATAGGTGGTCGTGCTGGAGGGTTGTACATCTATACTGCTTGTTTTCGCTCCATTCGACCATAAATAGGTAGCACTACTCACTCCTGAAACACTGAGGGTGACCGTGTCACTGACACAAACGGAGGTGGCCGTTGCTGAAAGTACCGGATCAATCACTTCTACAGCTATGGTTTTGGAGCACACCACTCCATTTTTGGTGATTTGTAAGGTATAGTTTGATGTTTGCGAGGGTTGAACGGTTATTGTGGCACTGGTGGAACCCGTGGACCATAAAAAAGTTGCGCTGCTGACATTCGAACTCAGCGTAACCGTATCGCTGACGCAAACGGTTGTAGCCGTCGCTGAAATCTCCGTTTCGATGACTTCAATCTGTATGGTGTTTGTTGCACTAACGCCATTCTTGGTTACTTCTACCGTATAGGTTGTCGTCACGGAAGGCTGTACGTCAATACTTTGAGTGATGGCTCCATTTGACCAACGATACGTGGCGTCCTCTTGCGTGGCTGTAAGGGTAACGGTATCACTGGCACAAATCGTTGTGGCACTGGCTGTAATATTGGAAGAAAGGACCTCTATTTGGATCGTATCAGAACACCGCACACCATTTTTTGTGATCTCGAGGGTATAGGTGGTGGTTACTGAAGGCTGCACTGTAATACTGTTGCTTCTTGCTTCGTTTGACCATAAATACGAAGCATCAATGACGGTGGTACTCAAAGTTGCCGTTTCACCTTCGAATATACTTAATGATGATGCTGTAATGGCTGCATCTATGACTTCTATACCAATCTCTTTATTACAGGTAGTTCCATTCTTTTTTATTTCTAAAGTGTAGGTGGTCGTCGTGGAGGGTTGCACGGTTATGGTGGAACTGGTGGAACCTGTGGACCACAAAAAAGTGGCACCACTAACCGAGGAACTCAATGTGGTACTGTCTCCCAAACAGATGGTTGAGGAAGTGGTTTGAATATCATACTCTGAGGAAGCACAATCTTCATCCACAGAACAAATCTGAATGAATTTGACTCGCTGTTCATTCATTGCCCCCCCCGTTGCGGCAGTGAAGCCCCAATAGACATTGGGGTTCCCACTAAAAACAGTAGCTACAGCATCAATCAACACATCAAAAAGTAAAGTCCCATCATATGTAAGGGCTAAGGTACCTCTTGTTGCGTCCCATTGAATCAAAACCGTATGCCATTGTCCGTCTTCCAATTCATAATCGCTAATTGCGGCAATCACTTGTGAGTGCGAACTTGATCCATCGATATTAATATCAATGTGATCGGAAGCAGAGGGATCTCTACCACTGTTGTAATAGGTGTCAAATTCAATTGCCAGAGAAGGATTAATCGTTAAATAACCCAACCCCCCTCCACTGATTCCAAGACTGGAGGAGTTCGGCTGAAGCACAAAAGCAATCCCATCGGCTCCTGAATTATTTGTTCCAAGATAAATTTCTGCCTCTACGGTAAAATTTTCTTCGAGTGTAACCTTCTTTTTACTCCAAACGGAGCCCGACTGACCCCCTAGATTTTCAGTGAGTCGTACATAGTCACTCACTAAGGTGGCATTATTTACCAACTCAAAAGTATCTGCATACAAACTGGAATCATATCCCGTACAATACCTCGATTCCAAAAAATCCGCCACGCCATTGCCATTGACATCAGCGGTTCCCTCTAAAGCATCACTAAGACCATCGCCATCCGAATCCAGATCATAAATATTTAAAATCCCGTCATTATCCGCATCGTCCAAACAGGGGTTGATATAAGCCTCCACTTGCAAGGTGGCGTTGATGGAGCCTGCCCCATTGTGATTGGTGTTTCCAAAAATTATTTCAAATCCTGCTTGACAATCGTAGGCGAAATTTGTATCCAGCGCCCAGTCAGGAACAGTGCTATCCATAAAAGGAAGCGCATCCTCCCTTCCTCCTGTATTGGTGTCTACCATCAATCGTATGGATCCTTCTGAGATTTCAAGGGTTGGATTTCCATCTCCTTGCCAGGGTCTCCACTTATTTTGTCCCGTTTGGACAAATCTACCTGAACCATTAAATTCCGTAGTTTCACATTGATATTCTACCGGATTACAACACGGGTCGCTTCTGAAGTGATCATTATCCCAATGAAATTGTGAAAAGCTCAATATTTTAACCCCGTTCAGGGTGATTTCTAAACCGTCGTCAAAACTGTTCGAAATATCAAATTTCACGGTACAACTTTCCAAAATATCTCCAGGATCAAGGTTCAGTGATACACTAATTGTTTTGGAAGTAATACCCAAATTTGCTTGGTTGGACGCTCCGCTTCCCTGAATTTGCATGAGCGGCGATAGTATGGGATATGTTCCGGTGCTGCTGCTTGAATAGTCGCCTTGTATCAACAAGGTGGAAGAATTTGTGTTGGGAGGGCATTCAATCGCGTCGGCAATTCCATCTCCATCAGAATCTTGTGCGGATAGCATACCTGAAAAAAATAGAAATAAAACACAGCTCCCCCACCTCAGGATACTGCCAAAAGTACTGTATTTTGGATGCGTGTAAATGAATATAGTTTTAGAGCATTAAGATAATTAAATTTGATGGAAAGCGGGAAAAAAGAATTCTTTTTTCCCGCTTTCCACGGTGAATTAATTATTACCCCTTTTTTATTACAACTAAAAAATCTGCGCAGGTCAATTTTACTAATTAAAAATGTTTTATTTTTCCCCAATTGAATTTAAAACGTATCAACCAAATGAAATTAAACGATCGAAACATCAGTTCAAAATTTAGAGTCCTCCACCGGTACTTAGGATTCTTTTTAGCAGGTATTATGTTTATGTATGCCTTGACAGGAATCACCTTGACCTATCGCGACAAGGAAACTTTTAAAAAGGAAGTCGCCGTGGAGCGCATCATTGAAAAAGGATTGGAAAAACCGCCCCAAATGCGCGGGGCAAAAAATATTGAATACAACCAAGAAACCGGAGCATTGACCTATATTCAAATGCAACCCCCAAAATTTTTGGGGATGATGGAAAATATGCACAAAGCTACCTCTTCTACTCCCCTTTATTTTTTAAATGTCTTTTTTGGAATCGCCTTGCTGTTCTTTGTAGTTTCCGCCTATTGGATGTTTCTGCCCAATACCGCCATTTTTAAAAAAGCAATCTATTTCACCTTGGCGGGCATTATTCTCTCCGCCATCATGATATTCGTCTAAATCGTTCATAACCTTTTGTTTCATGAAAAAACCCTCTAAATAGAGGGTTTTTGTTTATTGAGAATGTAGGAAAACCCTATTCCAAATAGTCCACCAATTGGAAAATATCGGAACTGATCAAAGAACGGATTTGATCTATCTTTTTGTTCGCTGCCACCACCTCTTTACTCAGTGAAGCGGTATTGGAACGTCGGGTATAAATTTCCTCGAGACTGTCGTAAAAATCCACAGTGACATAGTTGACTTTTCGGTCGGTTCCCAGTTGATCCAACACCTTGGTAAGTGCCCATGCCTTCATCCCATTCGCCTTGTTGATCGGCATAAAAGTTTTGAGCTCCATGTTTTCGTATTCAAAGTTTTTATACCAATCTACATTCATATAATTCATAATTGCAAAATTTGCAGGTTTTGATCCAGCAGTTGAATTATTAAAGCCTCCTTTGTAAGACAGGTCGGAAGAAAAAATCTTCTTATACAACCCCAAATGCCTTTGTTGGATGATTTCCCACGCCTGTGCATCCAATCCCTCGGGGATTATACTCGTCGTACTGGTGGTGTTGCGATTGTCGGGCGTATAGAATTTGACATACACAAAAGTTGTCTGAGGATGGTCATGGTTTGGATTTACCAATCTCCACATCTCCCAGTTGGCCAGGAGACCTGCTTCTTTTTGTTGACGCCAAAGGTCTTTAAAATACTTCTCGTTTTCCAGGAGTTCTGCAACATCGGAATTGTCTACTGTTCCGTACCACATATTGATCCGCAACTCACCCTCTTGAGCCGTCAGAGAAAAAAATAAACTTAAAAATAGTACTGTAAAAAAATGCTTCATTGATCTTTGATTTATGATTAATACAATCAAATATAATAAAACCTTCTCAAAATTGAGACTTCAATTGAGCTGTGAAAATTAAAAAATAGTGCGGTGCAAAAAAATATGTGTTCAGCGCATGTAATTTAATAAGCCATTAAATCGCACGATTTTTCGGCTTTTTATTGGGAATTCTTCCTTGATTGCCCATCCCGTCAAAATCATTGGAATCGAAAGAATTCATCTTTTCTTTTCCTTTTCCTCGATGTTCTTTCCTGATGATATTCAATAAAAAATAGACGTAAATGACAAAAATTACAGCCCCAAAAATAAAAAGCGTTTGATTATTCATAGCAACTTGTTTTTATCGTCATTTCTTCTTTGTCGAATCACAAAGGCAAAAGCCAGTATCGTAACGGGCCACAATCCGACATAAATTCCTTCCAATTGATAGCCCGAAAACCAAAGGTATATGGAA
>JABISF010000049.1 GCA_018699935.1 Flavobacteriaceae bacterium
GAAATTTCAAAGGATAATTGTGCCGCACGATCGTCGGAGACTTTATCGCTTTCAACAAAAATTCGCAGCTCTCTCCCCGCTTGAATTGCATAGGCTTTGTTTACCCCATTGAAATCGTAGGCTATGTTTTCCAAGTCCTTTAAACGTTGTACATAACTGTCCAATACTTGGCGGCGAGCTCCGGGACGAGCGCCGGAAATGGCATCACATACCTGAATTATGGGAGCATAAAGGGTCGTCATTTCGATTTCGTCGTGGTGTGCTCCAATGGCGTTGCACACATCGGATTGCTCACCGAATTTTTCAGCCCACTCCATCCCCAACAAGGCGTGTGGTTTTTCTGTTTCTTCTTCGGGCACTTTCCCGATGTCGTGGAGTAGTCCGGCGCGTTTGGCCAGTTTTGGATTTAAGCCCAATTCAGCTGCCATTACCCCACAAAGCTTGGCTACTTCACGGGAGTGTTGCAATAAGTTTTGTCCATAGGAAGAGCGATATTTCATTCGGCCCACCACACGAACCAATTCGGGATGAAGTCCATGGATGCCAAGATCGATGACCGTGCGTTTTCCCACCTCAATGATCTCGTTATCGATTTGCTTCCGTGTTTTGTTTACTACCTCCTCTATACGCGCGGGATGAATGCGACCATCACTCACCAGTCGATGTAAAGAAAGTCGTGCGATTTCTCTCCGAACGGGATCAAAACAGGATAAGATGATGGCTTCGGGGGTGTCGTCTACAATAATTTCCACACCGGTTTCGGCTTCTAATGCACGGATGTTTCGTCCTTCTCGACCAATAATTCTTCCTTTCACATCATCGGATTCAAGGTTAAAAACAGAAACACAATTTTCAACCGCCTCTTCTGTTCCAATCCGCTGTATGGTATTGATGATGATTTTTTGAGCCTCTTGCTGTACCGTTAATTTGGCTTCTTCTATGTTTTGTTGAATGAATGCCATAGCTTCTGACTTCGCTTTTTCTTTGAGGGAAGCAATCAATTCTTCTTTGGCATCGGCGGCGGAAAAACCGGAAATTTCCTCAAGTTTATTGATCTGAATCTGAAGTTTAGACTCGATCTCTTCCGTTTTTCGATCAATATTATTCATCTTATTGGTCAGAAGATTGTTCTGTTGTTCCAATTTTCGATTGAGTTCGCCATTGCGTTTGAGTTCGTGACTCAAGCGCGACTCCTTATCATTCAATCGCTTTTCGACTTCCGAAATCTTTTTTTCTCGGGAAAAAATATCTTTTTCATGCTCCGATTTCAGCTCGATAAAACGCTCTTTGGCTTGAAGCATTTTCTCTTTTTTGATCGATTCCGCTTCAATTTTTGCATTGCTGATTATTTCTCCCGCTTCTGTAGTTGCTTTTTCAAGCAATTGTTGGGATTTGTTTTTGCGTAAGACACTTCCCAAAAGAAATCCAACCAGCAAGCCTGCTGCGGCAAATATGAGGAAGAGGATGTTTGTATCCATAGTTGTTGTTTTAATTTTAAAAAAAACCTGTATTAGCTTCGTTTTCGTATAAACTCCTAAAAATCAAGTTTAAGGCTACACAACTGGTCAAGGATCTGTTCAAGACAGCTTGCTTTTACAATTGAAACTCACCCTTTTTAATTAAAAGCTCGTTGAGTTTATCAAAAAATACTAATACAGGCAGTGTTGTATTGCTAATTAAAGAACATTGTATTCAGCCATATGAACGTCAATCATATCGATCAACTCCTTTAATTTTTGGTTATCAGGGTCGTTTTCAGAAGATTGCTTTTCTTTGTTCATTTCTGTTTGGGCTGCATACTGAAGGGCACACATTGCTAAGACATCTTGTTTGTCGCGAACGGCATAATTTTTTTCTAATTGCTGAATGGTGGATTCTATCTTTTTAGCCGATGCACGCAAAGAAGCCTCTTGTTCTGGTGCAATGGTTAAAGGATAAACCCTATTGGCGATCGTCAATTTTATTTTTAAGGAATCACTCATTGGATTCAGCGATTAGATATTGGAGAGCTGATTGATACACAAATCAACCTCTTTTATTAAATTATTAATTTTTGTTTTAGTAATGGTTTTACCTTCGTTACTGCCGAGTAGATTATTTGCAATTTTTAAAGATTTATTTTCCTCTTTAAGTTGATCAACATCCCGATGTAAGGACTCATTCTGAACTTCCAAGGCTGCGCATTTTTTCGACAGCAGATTAATTTCAAGATGTTGTTCTTTTAATTTATTGAGTAAAGCAATAACTTTTTGCTCCAAAAGAAGGGTCGGGTTATTTTGCTTATCCATAATTGTTGTAAATAATTTACGCTATACAAATTTAGAGAATCCTTATGGATTTGTGGAGGATAAGTTGGGAGTTTTAAAAACTTTAACAAAAGCCCTTGCAACCCTCTGAAAATTCAGAAAACAAAGGGATTTAGTACGCCTATGATTAATTGCTATTTGAAAATTTATATCTTGCAATACAGTAACAAAAAAAATCTACTTGCCGACAAACTGCTATGACCTTCACAAATAAAAATCGTTTTCTTTTATATTTTTTCATTTTTATCCTAACCCTTTCGCAAGCACAAAACAGGGAGAAACTGTGGCAAGAACCCCTTGACATTCCCCTATTATTATCGGGAAATTTTGCAGAATTACGAGGCACTCATTTTCACGCTGGTTTAGACCTAAAAACCAATGGCAGAGAGGGCTTAGAAGTGAAAAGTATCGGCTCCGGGTTTGTCAGTAGAATCCGAGTGAGCACTTCGAGCTATGGCAAAGTGTTGTATTTGAATCATCCCAATGGCACTGTGTCCGTCTATGCACACCTGAAAAAATTCGCACCCAAAATTGAAGCCTATGTCAAAGCACGTCAATACGAAAAACAAAGTTATACGCTACAACTGCTCCCCAAAGCAGAAGAACTAAAAGTGGAGCTTGGTGAGCTTATTGGTTATTCGGGCAATACCGGAGGATCTTCGGGTCCGCATTTACATTTTGAAATGCGCGATGGAAGGGATCAAAGTCCGATCAACCCACTTTCTTTTCCTATAAAAATTGAGGATCATCAACGTCCTCAGATTCAAGCGTTCTATGTTTATGAAAACCATACTCCCTCCAAACTCCCCAAGTCTTATGCGCTCACTCAGAAAAATGACAGTCTGTTTACAACCAACCTAATCAAAACCGCCGGACAAATTCATGTGGGCTTAGGAATTTTTGATCGTCAAGACTCTAGTTACAATAAAAACGGGGTGTATCGGATTCAAGTATGGGTCAATGGCATAGAAATTTACAACTACCAAATGGATCGATTTCTGTTCACCGATTCTAAATTTATTCCCCTCATAGTAGATTATTATTCGCTGCGTGAAAACCGCAACAAAATACATCAACTCTATTGGCATCCTAAAACAAAACTTTCCTTTTTAAAGGATCGCTCTAAAAATGGTCGTTTTGAAGTGGAGCCGGGAAAATCTTATCAATTACTCATTAAAACAAGTGATTACAGCAATAATGCTACGTGGGTGGAAACCTATATTGAAGGGGTAGAAGCCAATAAATCCGAACCCGAAACCCCAAAAGGAAAAAGTATACATCCCGAACAAGATTATCTTTTTGAATTCGGTGAAAAATCGGTTTATTTCCAAAAAAACACCTTTTTTGATACTGTACATTTGGATATTGAGAGTTCCGGAGACAGTCTTATGGTCGATCGGGATCGGTTTCCTCTGGTGGCTCCCCTAGTGCTTCAATTTACTTATCCTTCCATGGACAGTTTAGAACGGGCGCAGAGTGCTATAGCTTTACTTAGAAACAATAGAAGACCAAGCTTGTTGAACACTGCTAGAAAGAGCAGCCACCTGACCGCAAAGTCAAGTGTATTGGGAACTTTTGCAGTGCTTCGAGACAGTTTGGCACCTACTATTTTACCCATAAATTTTAGAGATGGTCAGAACTTAAAGAATTTTAGATATTTAAAAATTCGTTTAAAAGATGATTTTTCTGGAGTGAAAAATTACAGTGCCTACATCAACGACGAATGGGTGCTTTTTGAGCATGAACCCAAAACCAACACCCTCACTTTTGATTTTAATGATTTGGAAGATAAACCGCGTCGCTTGGATTTAAAAGTAGTTGCTAATGATAGAGTGGGAAACAGTACTACCTATAGAGCCGTTTTATTCCAAAATCCGTAAACGGTATTGGTTTAAGTAGTTACAAATTCTTCTAAAACCTGCATCAAATAATCAATTTCGGCTTTCGTATTAAAAATTGAAAATGAAAATCGCAATGAGGGCCATTGCGTAGCTGTCCCTAGTGCATTTAAAACATGGGACCCCGAGGTACTCCCCGATTGACAAGCACTTCCCTTGGAACAAGCAATACCTTTTAAATCCAAATGAAAATCCAACATTGCTGCTTTAGATTCCGGTAGGGGTAAGGCCACATTCACTAATGTATAGGTACTGCGTTTCAAGTCCCCGGAAAAACCATTGGTGATGGCATCGGGAAACAGGGTTTTTAATTTTTGGAGGAAATATTTTTTTAGCTCCAAGAGTTGAGCTTTTTCTTTTGCCCATAGATCATTTGCTATTTCAAGGGCTTTGAACATCCCCACAATATTGTGGACCGATTCTGTTCCAGCTCGTAATCCCCGCTCTTGTGTTCCTCCGTGAATTAAAGGCATTAGTTTTCTGTTTTTTCGGATGTAGGCAAAACCGATCCCTTTGGGCCCGTGAAATTTATGGGCTGCTGCCGATAAAAAGTCGATTTTCAAAGCTTCCAAATCAAAAGGATAGTGTCCAATGCCTTGCACCGCATCGCTGTGAAAATAGGCCTGATGCGCTTGGCATAAAACGACTACTTTTTCCAGATCGAGTAGGTTGCCAATTTCATTGTTGATGTGCATCAAGGTCACCAGTTTGGGAGAATTATCCAATGCTAAATATTCTTCCAGCTGATTGAAATCCACTTCCCCTTTATCCGAAACCTCGAGTAATTTTACCTCAATTCCGTGATTTTGTTCCAAGATTTCCAAAGTGTGGAGAATGGCATGATGCTCAATGGCGGAACTAATGATTGTTTTGACTCCCAAATCCCGAACAGCACAATGCAATACCATATTATCGGACTCGGTTCCTCCAGAAGTAAAAATGATTTCTTGTGGTTGTGCATTAAGGATTTTAGCAATTCCTTTTCGAGCAGTTTCCACATAAGCTTTTGCCGACCGTCCAAAGGCATGGGTAGAGGAAGGATTTCCAAAACAATTTTCCATCACTTCGGCCATTGCCCCTATCACCTCTTTCCGCAGGGGCGTGGTGGCCGCATTATCAAAATATACAGTGGTGTTATTTTTCAAATTGTTGCAGCGTCGAGGTGATTATATGGATACAATCGTTCAATTGTGCTTCGGTCATCACCAAAGGCGGTGCAAATCGGATAATGTTACCGTGCGTGGGTTTTGCCAACAAACCATTTTCTTTCAATGCCAAACAGATGTTCCAAGCGGTATCGCCTTCTTCACTATCATCTATAACTATGGCGTTGAGTAGCCCTTTCCCTCGAACCAAACGAACGATGGTGCTTTGTGCAATGTATGCATTCATCGCTGCGCGAAATTGTTTTCCTAGTTTCCGAGCATTTTGGGTCAATTTTTCATCGCGGATGACCGAAAGGGCTTCCATAGCGATGGCACAAGCCATGGGATTTCCTCCAAAGGTGCTGCCGTGTTGTCCGGGCTGAAGGACATCCATGACCGCGCTGTCCGCTAAAATTGCTGAAACGGGATAGGTTCCTCCACTTAAGGCTTTTCCTAAAATCAAAATATCGGGACGAACATAAGTGGCCTCTTGACGTTCACAATGCCCTTCGCAAGAACAATTTCCACAAACCGCCAACAAAGAGCCTGTCCGACCGATTCCCGTTTGGATTTCATCGGCTATCATCAAAACGTTGTATTCGGAACACAATGCTCGTGCTTGTGCTAAAAAATCACTATCGGGGGTGTACACTCCGGCTTCGCCTTGAATAGGCTCCACCAAAAATCCGGCAACATTGGGATGCGCGGCAAGGGTATTGCGCAAGGCTTCAATATCGTTGTAGGGAATGGGTAAAAATCCTGGTGCATGAGGTCCAAAATGATTTTTCGACCCAGGATCACTTGAAAAAGAAATGATGGTGGAAGTACGCCCGTGAAAATTTTGTTTGCAAACAATAATTTGAGCTTGATTCTCGGGTAAGTTTTTTCTTGTATACCCCCACTTTCGGGTAATCTTTATGGCAGCTTCCACGGCTTCGGCACCCGTATTGGAGGGCAGCATCCGCTCAAAGCCAAAGTAGTTGGTCATAAACTTCATATAGGGTCCCAACCGATTGTTGTGAAAGGCACGGGAAGTCAAGGTCAATTGTTCCGCCTGCGCTTTGAGTACACGGATGATTCTCGGATGACAATGTCCTTGATTTACAGCGGAATAGGCGGATAAAAAATCATAATATTTATTTCCTTCCACATCCCATAGAAAAACACCTTCGCCCCTTTCTAAAACCACCGGCAAGGGATGGTAGTCATGCGCCCCATGTTTGTGCTCGATTGCAATAAATGCTTGTGAATCTGTTTGAACCTCCATAATGATTTCTATTTCAATTATACATGTAAAAGTAACAAAGTCCTTACTAGGCAGCAAAAGTAGCCATTATGCCGCTCAAAAACATAAAAATAATAACGATTTATTATCCGCATGCGTTTACATTTGCAGCATGTCAAAAAATAAAATCAATCGGATTGACAAAGGCCTAGAAGTGGTTGATATCAATACGCAAGGAATGGGGGTTGCCAAATCGGCTGAAGGAATTGTTTATTTCATTTCCAAAGTCGTACCGGGCGATGTTGTCGATGTTACTGTTTATAAAAAAAAGAGGGGCTATTTTGAAGCGCAACCCTTGAAATTTATTAAAGAATCCCCACATCGCGTAGAAGCCGTTTGTGCGCATTTTGGCGTATGCGGAGGCTGCAAATGGCAACATTTCAGCTATGCAGCACAACTGGATTCCAAGGAAAAAGGAGTCTTGCGAAACCTCAAAGACATCGGGAAAGTTGAAATCGAAACGGTACTTCCCATTGCCGGCGCCGATCCGCACTCCTACTATCGGAACAAAATGGAGTTTTCCTTCTCCAACAGACGTTGGTTGACCACTGAAGAAATTCAATCTGAAGAATTGATTGAACGCAATGGACTGGGTTTTCACAAGCCCAATATGTGGGACAAAGTGGTGGACATCAACCAATGTCATTTGCAACCCGAACCCTCCAATGGAATTCGCAATGCCATTCGCACCTATGCATTGGAAAATAAGCTCGACTTTTTTGATCCCGTAGCCCAAAGTGGTTTTTTACGTACCCTGATGATTCGCAATACCATGGCGGGTGAATTTATGGTTTTGCTTCAGTTTTTTAAAGAAGATAAGGCACAACGCATCGGACTTTTAGATTGGATTGGGAAACAATTTCCGCAAATCACATCGCTGCTGTATTGCATCAATGGAAAAGGTAATGACAGTTTGTACGATCAAGAAATTATATGCCATTCGGGACAAGATTTTATTACCGAACAGTTGGGGGCACTTACTTTTAAAATTACGGCAAAATCTTTTTATCAAACCAATCCCAAACAGGCATTAACACTGTATACCATTGCAAAAGAATTTGCTGCATTAGAAAGTACCGATACCGTCTATGATCTCTATACTGGAACGGGGACCATAGCTTTGTTTTTAGCCCCTCACTGCAAAAAAATAATCGGTATTGAATCCGTTGCCGATGCCATCAAAGCCGCAGCTGAAAATGCAAAAAATAACGGCATCGAAAATGCGGTATTTGAAGTGGGAGATATGAAAAATAGTTTTAACGCTGATTTTATCCAACGCCACGGAAAAGCTCGGGTGGTTATTACGGATCCCCCGAGAAATGGAATGCATCCCGATGTGGTGCAGCAGCTGTTGGATTTGGCTCCGGAACGCATCGTTTATGTGAGTTGCAATAGTGCCACGCAAGCTCGGGATATTGAAATGATGAAAAACGATTATGCCGTTCTAAAAAGTCAAGCCGTGGATATGTTTCCTCAAACCCATCATGTGGAAAATGTTGTACTTTTACAACGAAAAGCCAATCATGCATCCTAAGCGATTTCACTTTTTTACTCTTGTATTAATTTTCTTGCTTTCCTGCGAAAAGGATGATATTTGTATTCCTGAAACGCAAGACAGCCCCAAAATGATTGTTTTGATGCGGAGTTTTGAAAATCCTGAAATCAGAAAAGTTCCCAATGATTTTAAAATAAGAGCCATTGGTAATGAAACGCCCATTACTGCCTCCTCGGACTCCATTGTATTGGCATTAAATCCAGAAAAAGAATTTACTCAATTTGAATTCATTACGGATTTCGAAAAAGAAACAGAAAACATAGACACCCTGCAGATCAACTATCGTCGTGCTGACATTTTTATTAGTAGTGCCTGTGGCTACCGACATAATTTTATATTTGAATCTCCAGCAGTGACCCAACTCAATCCGGGGTCGGATTGGATTTTTGGATTTACCGTTTTAAAAGATACCATCTCAGATGAACAACAAGGACATTTGGCGCTACTGCATTAGTCTGCTGCTTTTGACGCAGACTATTTGGTCTCAGGAGTCACCCCCTGAAGAAAAAGCAGCAGCTGCGGTAACAGATAGTATTGCCCCAGCGACCATTCCCTATACGCTTCGTTTTGGCGTTGATTTGTATCGGCTCGTCCTTTCTCAGGCGTCACCAGATTTTAGTGGTCAGGAGTTGGTAGCCGATCTTCGGGTGTATAATAATTTTTATGCCGCACTAGAAATTGGGAATGAAAGCAAAACCAAACAATACGAAGAAGTAAATATTACCGCGAAAGGCTCTTATTTTAAACTTGGTTTTGATCTGAATATGTATGAAAACTGGGAGGGCATGAACAATCAAGTTTACTTGGGACTTCGCTATGCCCACAGTGTTCACCAACAACAATTAAACGCATATACGATCTTGGATCGGGATCCCTACTGGCCAAGAACGGAGGTGGTCAATAATTTTGCAACCGGCAATCGAGAGGGTTTGAATGCCAGTTGGGCAGAAGTGGTGGTGGGTACCAAAGTGCAGGTTTTAAAAAACGTTTATCTCGGTTTTAGCGCTCGGATGCATGTCCTTATTAGTGACAAAATACCCGAAAACTTTGACAATATTTACATCCCCGGATTTAACAAAAAAACAACGGATAACAAATTTGGAGCTTCTTTCAATTACAGTCTGACCTATTCAATTCCTTTTTTACGTACGGCGAAAAAAAAGAAAGACTAAGCGACTATTCCTCTTCTTTTTCTTTGGAATCGATATACTTGTGGGTGCGTTTACTTCCCTCATAAATAGGAAAGTACAATAAACGAGACTCCAATTTTCCGTTAAAAATCTTAATTTTTCTACTGGGTCGTAAACCCACAAATTTCATGGCTTCCATATTGGCCGTAATCATCCAAGCATGGGTGTTGGGATAACTCTGCTTTAAAGTGTCTCCCATACTTTGATAGATGGCGTTAATGTTCCCTTCAAGGCGTTCGCCATAGGGTGGGTTGGTGAGTAAATGCAAAGGTCCTTGGGTAGTTTTTTCGGAATGAAAAAAGTTGTTTTTAGAAATGATGACAAAGGCTTGTAAATTGGCATTTTGAACATTTTGCAATGATTTCTCCACAGCAGAAGGAGCTTTATCGTAGCCCATAATTTTTATGGCTGGATTCACCACCTTTTCCAATTGTGCCGATCGGATGGTTTCAAACAAATCCGGATCCCAGTCTTTCCAATTTTCAAAAGCAAACGATTTACGGTTGATGTTCGCCGGGATTTTTGCAGCAATCATGGCGGCTTCAATCACTAGGGTTCCACTTCCACACATGGGGTCTAAAAAATCGGTATTCCCTTCCCAACCCGAGAGGAGGATAATTCCCGCAGCAAGAACTTCATTGAGCGGAGCGATGTTTGTCGCCGTTCGGTATCCGCGCTGATGCAATGAAGCCCCCGAGCTATCGAGCGACAGCGTGCATTGATCTTGTTCGATATGTATATTGATCTGTAAATCGGGTTTGTTCAGTTTCACATTGGGACGCTCCCCCACTTTATCGCGAAAACGATCGACCAAACCGTCTTTAGCTTTTTGAGAAACATATTGAGAATGCACAAACAAATCGCCAAACACGATACTGTCAATGGCAAAAGTGGTGGTGACTTCCATATAGTCCTCCCAAGGAAAATCATAACACATTTGATACAAAGCGTCCGGATCACTAACGCTTGCTTTGTGAATGGGTTTTAAAATTTTAATCGCGGTGCGTAGACTTAAGTTGGCTTTGTACATAAAGCCTTTGTCACCACGAAACGCCACCCCGCGATTTCCTTTACTAATATTTTGTGCCCCCAGTAGACTCAGCTCTTTGGCAAGTAGATCCTCAAACCCATATAGAGTTTTGGCATACATATCGAAATTTTCTTCCATGAATCGAATTAACCTTTAAAATTACTTTAATTTTGAGTCCTAACCATCCAAGTATCCTAGAATCTATGGAAATAACGCCGTATGCAGCCTATGCACTCCCTTTTTTGGGAGCCGTATTGGGTATGGGAATTGCCCGTCGTGCCACCACCGACACAGCCTTTGGGTTTAAACTGATCCTCGCATTCAGCGGTTCTTTTTTATTGGGGATTGCCATTTTTCATTTGATGCCTCTTGTATTTAGCACTGCTGATTCCAGCATAGGACTTTGGATTGTAGGAGGTTTATTGCTGCAAACCCTGCTCGAACACTTGTCTCATGGGGCAGAGCACGGCCATGCCCATATACACACCTCCGAACGATTGCCTGCGGTATTGTTTCTAAGTTTGGGGCTGCATGCCTTGGTGGAGGGAATGCCTTTAGAACAAAATACGGCTTTGGTCTGGGGCGTTTTTGTTCATAAAATCCCCATTGGAGTTGTCTTTTTCACCTTGATTAAAAAAATTCCAATGAAGGAAATCAAAAAGTTGTTTTATCTGGCGTGTTTTGCATTGATGACCCCTTTGGGCACACTGATTGGAACACAAAGCTATTTTGAAACTCATTTGCAAACACCTTTAAATGCACTTGTTTTGGGGATGATACTGCACATCGCCACTACTATTTTATTTGAAAGTAATCAGTCGCATGCTTTTAATTTTAAAAAGCTAATGACCGTTGTTTTAGGATTTACTATCGCTTATATCCTTTAAATTACCGCACATTACTTCATCTTCGCCGTATACGTATTTTCTTACACCTCAAATTACTTCGCTTTTCTTTTTCTATAAAATTTGTATGACTTTAGTAAATGAAAACAAAAAAGAATGACTCTAAACAAACTAAAAAATTGTTCCCAATTTACCTATTCCCTCCCGGAGGCTGGGACTGTTACCTCTTTAAGTTGTACCTCTCTATTCGCTAAAAATATTTTTTTCTTTCAAGCGCTTCAACACTCAAAACAATCTTTCAGCCTCCTTTACTTTTTCAATGAAAATTAAAAATTAAAGCATTTTACCTAATTCCATTTTTTTTATTTTGGTGTTTGATAAACCCTTTACTTGCCTTGTGTAAGTGGAGGGTTTTCAATTTTTGCTAGTAACTAGAAATTTAATGTTTTAGGATTTAAGATGAATTTCTTAAAACAAGAATTTATCTTTGAATATGATTGAAAACAGAAAAAACCATTGGGAAACCGTTTATGCAACCAAACAGCCCCATGAAGTCAGTTGGACACAACCCGTTCCAAAAACCGCACTGCAGTGGATAGACGCTGCACAGCTTGACAAAAGCGCTTCCATTATTGATGTAGGAGGAGGCGATAGTCGTTTGGTTGACGCCTTATTAACAAGGGGATATGAAAACATCACGGTTTTAGACATTTCGGAAAAAGCCTTAGAAAGAGCCCAAAAACGTTTGGGAGAAGCGGCCCAAAAAGTGCAGTGGTTGGCAAGCGACATCACCGAATTTAAACCCCAACAAAACTACGTATTATGGCACGACAGAGCGACTTTCCATTTTTTGACGGATCCCACTCAAGTGAATACCTATCAAAATAGCGTTCGAAAGGCAGCTCCTTCCTATCTTATTTTGGGAACCTTTTCCGAAAATGGACCGAAAAAATGCAGTGGTTTGGAGATTCAACAATATAGTGAAACGCAAATGAAGCAGTTGTGGGAAAAGGATTTTGATAAAATTTCTTGCCATACGGAAGATCATACTACTCCTTTTGATACCCAACAAAATTTTTTGTTCTGTCATTTTAAAAGAAAAGAAAATGTTTAAACCAGGACAAATCCTTCGATGGGGAATTCTTGGCTGTGGCGATGTGACCGAGGTAAAAAGTGGTCCTGCATATCAAAAAACAGCCGGCTTTGAGCTTGCTGCAGTGATGCGCAGATCCGCAGAAAAGGCGCAGGATTACGCCCATCGACACGGAGTGAAAAAATATTATTCCAACGCCGATGCGCTTATTGAAGATACTTCCATCGACGCCATTTATATTGCCACACCTCCGGACACCCATAAATTATACGGTTTGAAAGTAGCAGCCGCAGGGAAGCCCTGTTGTATTGAAAAACCACTGGCTCCTTCCTATGCCGACAGCTTGGCCATCCTTGAAGCTTTTGAACAAAAACAACTTCCGCTTTTTGTTGCCTACTATCGCAGAACATTACCTCGGTTTTTAAAAATCAAAGAATGGTTGGATGCCGGTAAAATTGGTCCTGTCCGTCATTTGGAATGGCAACTCTGCCAACCTCCTTCGGCAGCAGACCGAGCAAAAATCGATCAGTGGCGCACGGATGCCCGTGTTGCTCCGGGAGGCTATTTTGATGATTTGGCCAGTCATGGACTCAACTTGTTTACTTACTTTTTTGGAGCCATCAGTACCGCATCAGGGGTAAGTTTGAATCAGCAACAACTTTATACCTCCAAAGATGCTATTTCCGGAGTATGGCAACATGAAAATGGTATCACGGGCATGGGCAATTGGAATTTTGGAAGTGCCACAAGAGCGGATCATGTGAAAATATACGGGAGTGAAGGACAGCTGGAGTTTTCTGTTTTTGATGAGCATCCCATTCGTTTTGAAAATGCCACCGAATTTGAACAACTCAGCATTCCGCATCCGGAGCACGTGCACCTGCCCCATGTGGAACAAATGCGCACGCAATTGTTTGACCCCCATTTCCAGCATCCTTCTCAAGGAGCCTCCGCATTGCATACGAGTTGGGTGATGGACAAGATTTTGGGTGTTTTAAAATAGGTAATACGGGTTGAAAGTGAAGCCCACAGCAAGCTTTTTACTCTTGATTTAAGGCCTTATCAATTAGGTCGGCCAAGTCTATCCTTGCACCTTGTTGAATACTGTCGGTGACCGTTAGCAGTAAAATCTTGTTTCCATTTATATCCAAGTAAATTTTTTGACCGTTGGGGAGGTCTACCCCACTCCTTGAAAAAGGGGGTAGTTTGGAATTCATTACTCCCGGAATCTGCAGCGGAAGGGTTTGTGCTGTATTGTTTTCCAAATAAAAAGCGCGTTGCGGTGTCAACTTTTTAGCGGTTTGTTTTTTAGCGCCCGTCCCTTGTCGTATTGTAAACTCCACTTTGGCGGTTGATAAAAACCGATTTTCTAACTGCAAAAAACTTCCTTCCTCCACAAAAATTTTATCTGTTCTTTTCGGCTGAATGCTGATGCTTTTTATCAAAGTATCATACAACTTATTCCGTGTGGAAACGGCGAGCTCAAATTTGGAGGTATTCCAAAGATGAACCTCATAGCCTTTTAAAAGGGGATAGTCCAGCTGCACCCTTTGTTTGGGCGGAATGATTAGGGAGGATCTTTCCTGCTCTCCTTTTTGACCAAAGGCCAAGGAGACCCCAAAAAAAACGATAAGTGAAAACTGCTTCATGTGCTAAAAATACAAACTTAATTGGAGGGAAATTATTGTGAATCAATTAAGATTTGAAGCCGAAATAGCAATTAAAATGAGACAAATTTTAAGTATCCCTTTTATAATTATTGGGATTGTTTTATTTCTTATTAGAAAAAGAAGACCTTTGTACAACAACCTATAACCGCAATTACGGAGAAAACGTAACCGCTCCGCAATGTCTCCAGTATTTAGAAAAACTTACTAAAGTTGATGCAAAAAAAAAGACCCACTCACAGTTGTGAACGGGTCTTCGAAGAAGGCGGCGACATACTCTCCCACCAAATGGCAGTACCATCTGCGCTATTGGGCTTAACTTCTCTGTTCGGAATGGGAAGAGGTGAGCCCCAATGCTATAACCACCTTAATTTTCGTAGCGTTTGTGCACTACCTAATAACGTTGACATATCAATCCTAAATACATTTCAATCAAACAGTGCCTTTCTATACTACTATTTCATAAAGAAAAAGTGCCACGATAGGCTTACGGGTAATTAGTATCACTCGGCTAAGACATTACTGCCTCTACACCTATGACCTATCAACGTAGTCGTCTCCTACGACCCTTAAAAGAAATCTCATCTTGTGGTGGGTTTCGCACTTATATGCTTTCAGTGCTTATCCCTTCCCGACGTAGCTACTCGGCAATGCTCCTGGCGGAACAACCGATACACCAGAGGTCAGTCCATCTCGGTCCTCTCGTACTAAAGACAGATCCACGCAAATTTCTAACGCCCACTACAGATAGAGACCGAACTGTCTCACGACGTTCTGAACCCAGCTCGC
>JABISF010000050.1 GCA_018699935.1 Flavobacteriaceae bacterium
CATATCTTAGTGCCGAGAAACATGACCCAAGCTGCCGGTTTTTACAACACCTTAATGCAAATAGATCAACCTGCAATAGTGGTAGAATCGCTTAATGGGTATCGACTGAAAGAGCATATGCCCGAAAATTTAGGCACATTTACAGTTCCCTTGGGTACGATAGAAGTATTACGCAAAGGAAGTGACCTAACCGTGCTTTCGTACGGCTCTACCTTACGCATCGTACAGGAAGCCGCCCATCGATTGGCGGAATATGATATCGATATAGAAATTATTGATGTTCAGTCGCTTATACCATTTGACTTAAAGCAACAAACTAAAGAAAGCTTACAGGCTACCAACCGCCTTCTTATCGTCGATGAAGATGTTCCTGGAGGGGCTTCCTCCTATATTTTACAACAATTGTTGGAGAAGCAAAACATTTATCAATATCTGGATAGCGCACCCAAATTGTTGAGTGCAAAATCGCACCGTCCAGCCTATGGAACCGACGGTGATTATTTCTCCAAACCCAATGTGGATGATATTTTCGAAACGGTGTATCAGATGATGCACGAAGCACAACCCAACAATTATCCCGCCATCTATTAAACGCTAAAACTTTTTAGCAATAGGGTTTCTAAAATTTCTTGCGGACTAGCCGTGGGACCTTCTATCCCCTTACTTTGTAAATCAGCTTTTAAAATCAAGTGAAGTATGCTGCTGATTTGGCGCATACTAAAGTGTCGGGCAGCACGATCGTATTCCGATATAAAGTAGGGACTGACTCCCAATACTTTGGGTGCATCTCCGGGATTTTTCAATCCTTTATATAACAATAACTTTTGAAAATAAGAATGCAATGAGGAAAGCACTAAAACCAAAGGATGGTTTTTAGGATTATGACTCATGTGTTGAATGATTCGAAAAGCTCTCGAAAATTGCTTCATTCCCATGGCTTTTTGCAATTCAAAGGCATTGAAATCCTTGCTTATGCCGATGTGTTTTTCAATATCCTCTGGTGTTACGGTGGCGGGTGCGGCAATCACCAATTTCAATTTTTCCAACTCTTTTTCGATGGCACTGAGATTCGCTCCTAAAAATTCGGCCAACAAAACGGTTGATTCGGGAGCTATTGAAAGTCCCATTTCTTTGGCACAACTGGTGATCCAAGCGGGGAGTTTGTTTTCGTATATCGGACTACTCTCAAAAATTACTCCTGTTTTTTGAACGTTTTTATAGAGCTTTTTTCGCTTGTCAAAATCTTTATATTTGTGGCAAATCACCAATACAGTTTTGGGGGTCGGGTGTTCGGCATAACTGGCCAAAGCCTCCCAACAAGCAGCATCCATACTTTGGGCTTCCCTGATAATTACCAACTGATAGGGTGCCAGCATGGGATACCTTTTTACGGTCTCAATCAGAACATCCACTTGGGTTTCTTTGCCGTAAAAAATGGTTTGATCAAAATCGCGACTGGCGTCATCGATCAAGGCTTCACAAAGCTGATGATCTATACGATCAATAAAATAGGGTTCTTTCCCGGCGAGCA
Source organism: Flavobacteriaceae bacterium (assembly GCA_018699935.1). Taxonomy (GTDB): domain Bacteria; phylum Bacteroidota; class Bacteroidia; order Flavobacteriales; family Flavobacteriaceae; genus MS024-2A. The sequence goes on from JABISF010000050.1 coordinate 1,532, forward strand.
AGTAAATGGGTGCAATTTCTGCACCTTTGATCGAAGAAAGCAAGCGGTTGAATTCCTGCATTTAAAAATTTATTGCACATTTACAAAATGGTGAAATTGAATTTTCCAACATTTGATATTAAGCTCAAAAATAGGGAAAATACCCCCTACATTTTTGATGTTATTCGTAAAAAATGGGTGAAATGCACGCCCGAGGAGTGGGTGCGTGTTCATTGTATTCATTTTCTGATCCACGAAAAAAACTATCCAGCCTCCTGGATACAAGTAGAACGGGAGTTAAGTTTGTTTGGAACAAAAAAGCGATTTGATATATTGGTGCATACCCCCGATCAACAACACCTCCTTTTGGTGGAATGCAAAGCCCCCACAGTAGCATTAAACCAAAAGAGTTTTGATCAAATTTTACGCTATCAACTCCAACTGAAATGTCCTTATTTGATGCTCACTAATGGCTTGAATCATTATTTTTGTGAAATGAAAACCTCCGAGGACTTCCGTTTTATCGAATCCCTACCTTCCTACACACCCAGCCTATGAAGTCCATCGCAGTGGTTTTATTGAATTACAACGGTTTGGAATTGCTAAAACAATTCCTCCCCGAAGTCATTGCTCACAGTCCCGAAGCCGATGTTATCCTTGTTGATAATGGCTCGACAGACGCCTCTGTGGCTCATGTTACTGCCCAATATCCCGAGCTGGAATGTATCTGTTTACCCGAGAATTTAGGCTATGCCGGGGGCTATAATGCTGGTTTAAAGAAGATTAAGCATCCCTATTATTGTTTGCTCAATACGGATATTTCCGTTCCCAAAGGCTGGCTGTCTCCGCTGCTCCTTCACTTTGAAACCCATCCTAATACTGCTGCCCTACAACCTCACATCAAAGATTTTAAGCAAAAAGACACGTTTGAATATGCGGGGGCTGCGGGCGGTTATATTGACAAATTGGGCATTCCATTTTGTAGAGGAAGACTTTTTACTACCCTCGAAAAAGATGAAGGGCAATACGCGGGAGCGCAAAAAGTGTTTTGGGCAAGTGGTGCTTGTTTTTTTATCCGAAGTAGTGTTTTCCATACCCTAGGTGGATTTGACGAACGTTTTTTTGCCCATCAAGAGGAAATTGATTTGTGCTGGCGCATTCACCGATCCGGAGGTGACGTCTATGCCTTGAGTGTTGTTTCGGTCTACCACCTTGGCGGGGCTACATTGGCTCCCTCCCCCAGAAAAGTCTTCCTAAATCACCGTAATTCCTTGATGATGCTGCAAAAAAATCTTCCAGAAAAACAACGGTCGACCCTTATTTTTCAACGCTTATGTTGGGATGGTTTGATTGGGATCCACCATCTATTGCTCGGAAGAATAGGTTCCTTTTGGGCGGTTATACGGGCACATTTTGCTTTTTATCGGCTTCGAAAAACGCCAATCATTGCCGATAAGCTCCCAGCCCACATGGATTATTTCCCCCTATCCAACAGTATTATTGCCTATTTTCTGTGGAATCAGAAAAAATTCACTCTTTTGAAGATGAATAAAAAAAATAAATTCAGTTAATTTGCATTTATAATATTTAAAATAAAAAAAATGAAAAAGATAAGTCTTCTTATTACTGCGGGGGTTTTGTTAGCCTCTTGTGTTTCACAGAAAAAATTCTCTGAACTTGAAGCATTGCAACAAAATACCAAAAGTCTTTTAGACACGGCAACTGTTAAATTAAATTCTTGTAACGATGAAAAAGAAGCCGCTTTAGCTTCTTTGGCTTCCATCCAACAGCAGAATGATTTTCTTAGAGCCAACAACCAAGACTTAATCAACAATATTGGAAACCTTACTACACTTTCTCAAAAAGGGGCTGAAAACCTTGAAATGTCTTTAGAAAGCATTAAAGAGAAAGACATCCGCATCCAACGTATGCAAGATGCAGTAACCAAAAAGGATTCTGTAACACTTGCTTTAGTGACCAGCTTAAAAGGTGTGTTGGGTAACATGAGTGATGAAGACATCGAAATCAATGTAGAAAAAGGAGTGGTCTATGTTTCTATTTCTGACAAATTGTTATTCCGTAGTGGAAGTTACACTGTTACTGCTCGTGCCAAAGAAGTACTTGGAAAAGTAGCCACCGTGGTGAACAACAAACCAGAATTGGAATTCATGGTAGAAGGACATACAGACAACGTGCCAATCAAAGTGGACGGTATTGTAGACAACTGGGATCTTTCTGTAAAAAGAGCCACTGCTGTAGTACGTATTCTTGAAAAAGACTTTGGCGTTGCCCCTGCACGTATGACTGCTGCCGGTAGAAGTTTTTACATCCCTGTTGCGGATAATGACACTGCTGCGAATCGCGCCAAAAACAGAAGAACACGCATCGTTGTACTTCCTAAATTGGATCAGTTTTACGACTTGATTGAACAAGGAATGAGTGCAGCCAAATAAGCTTCGCTTCTTTACTTTTCTAAAGGCTACCCTCGGGTGGCCTTTTTTTTTGAGTTATTTTAATATCATCAGAAGCTAAAGAAAAACATCCATAATATTTTTTATCCGTACGTTAACGTTATGCCAAAAGATTGACCAATAAAAATTAGAAAGGGGGCTCTCCTGCGCCTACTCTAATAACTTCGAAAGGTTGTACACTTAAATCAATCACCGTGGAAGGAACATTACCACCATAGCCGTCGGCTAACATGGCGTCAATGCGATTTTCCCAACGTTGAAAAAGGGTTTCAGGATCGGTGGTGTAATCTAAAATCTCGTCGGGATCGTGCAGAGAAGAAGTAATCAAAGGGGCGTCCAATAAGGGCAATAATTGTTTCAAAATCAGATGATTGGAGATCCGAACCCCAATGGTTTTTCGCTTTGCAAAGGGTTTGGGTAATTTTTGCGCCGCAGTCATAATAAGGGCATAAGATCCCGGCAAAAGTTTTTTGACCAACTTAAAGGTTGGCGCGTCCATGGGTGCCACATATTGCGACAATTCGCGGATATCTTGAAACAAAAAACTCAAGGGAGCCTGCTCCAACTTTACTTCTTTGATTTTTGCAAATCGGTCTAAGGCCTTTATGTTGTTGGAAAGACAGCCCAAGGCATAAACGGTATCCGTGGGGTAGATAATCAGTCCCCCGCGATTGAGCACCTCAACAATATGTGCCAATACCCTTGGGTTGGGTGAGTTGGAATAAAGAGTGATATATTCAGCCATTTAGCGCAGCGTTAGTTTAGCAAATCGCAATAAAAGTTTTTTCACTCCCACGCTAGAAAATTCAATAGCGGCTTTCTTGTCACTCCCTTTCCCTTCTATGGATTGTACAACCCCGTAACCAAAACGATCATGAGACACCTTTGTCCCTACTTCCAAAGGAAGATCAGGGGTATCGGAAACTTGCTGTTGAACAGGCGTTAGTTTTCGCAGTTTTTGAAGTTGCTGTTGGGAGGGTTGGGTGATCAACTTTTCTTTGATAGGTTTTTGTATCGGTTTTTTGAAGGTTGCAGGAGCATCACCAAAGATATCAGTGTTCATCAAGGGTTTAAAACTGTAATTGTCTTTGGGGATGTGCATTTCCAAATATTTGGAATCGATCTCCTCAATAAATCTACTGGGTTCTGCATCAATCAACTTTCCCCAACGATAGCGCGATAAGGTATACGACAAAAAGGCACGTTTTTCGGCACGTGTTAAGGCCACATAAAACAAGCGTCGCTCTTCTTCCAATTCACTCCGGGTATTTAAGCTCATTGCAGAGGGAAATAAATCTTCTTCCAAACCGACAATAAAAACATAAGGAAACTCCAGCCCCTTGGCCAAATGTATGGTCATCAAAGCGACGTGATCGCTGTTGGGGTCGTCGTCCTTGTCCAAATCCGTAGCCAAAGAAACATCTTCTAAAAACTCGTTTAAACTGCCTGTAGCATCAACAATTTCGGTTTGCCCCTCTGTAAAGTCGCGCATCCCATTGAGTAATTCTTCAATATTCTCGATCCGGGCAATGCCTTCGGGGGTAGCGTCCTTTTTTAATTCTTGCACCAAACCCACTTTTTTGGTGACCAAATCGGTGATTTCAAACGCATTCAATTGTTCATTTTCGATCTGAAAACGTTGGATGAGCGTTACAAAATCTTGTAATTTAGTCAAGGTTCCGGCATTCACAGGCAGTTGGATACTTGTGGCCTGTTGTATGGCTTCCATCAAAGTCAAATTATTTTGATTGGCGGCCACCACCAACTTATCCACGGTAGTTTGACCAATCCCTCGCGGGGGATAATTAATAATGCGTTTTAAACTTTCCTCATCCTTTGGATTTACGATAAGTCGCAAATAGGCCAAAACATCTTTTACTTCCTTTCGTTGATAAAAAGATAAGCCACCGTAAATTCTGTAAGGAATATCGCGTTTTCGCAACGCGTCTTCCATGGCTCTTGACTGCGCATTGGTGCGATATAAAATAGCAAAATCACTGTTCTTTTTTTGAAATTGCATTTTATATTCAAAAATGGTAGACGCCACATGCCTTCCTTCTTCGGCATCTGTTGCCAAACGATGCACTTTGATGGGTTCTCCTTCATCGTTACTTGTCCAAACGACTTTGTCGATTTTATTTTGGTTGTGATTAATGATGGAATTGGCCGCATTGACAATGGTTTTTGTGGAGCGGTAATTTTGTTCCAATCGATACAATGCTACCTCCCCATAATCCTTTTGAAAATTGAGAATGTTGTTGATATTGGCGCCTCGAAAAGCATAAATACTTTGGGCGTCATCGCCCACCACACAAATGTTTTGAAAACGATCGGACAAAGCCCGAACAATAAGATATTGCGAGTGGTTCGTATCTTGATACTCGTCAACCAATAAATAGCGAAAACGATCTTGATATTTTGCCAAAACTTCTGGAAAACGATTTAATAATTCATTGGTGCGAAGGAGTAAATCATCAAAATCCATGGCACCTGCCTTAAAACAACGTTCCACATAGGTCCTGTAAATTTCCCCCATTTTGGGACGTCGTGCCTGCGCATCGGCTTCCATCAGATCGCCGTCATTGTAATAGGCTTTTACGGTAATTAGACTGTTTTTAAACGCAGAAATACGACTGCGGACTTGTTTGTATTTGTAGATGTCTTTGTCCAAACCCATCTCTTTGATGATGGCAGCAATCAAGCGGTCAGAATCTTGCGTGTCGTAAATGGTGAAATTACTGGGAAAACCTAGTTTATCAGCCTCTGCCCTGAGCAGGCGTGCAAAAACGGAGTGAAAAGTTCCCATCCATAAATTTTTCGCTTCGCTCTCCCCCACCAACTCTGCAATTCGGCTTTTCATTTCGCGCGCCGCTTTATTCGTAAACGTCAAGGCCAAAATAGAAAAAGCATCCACGCCCTGTTGCATCAAATAGGCAATGCGATAGGTAAGTACACGTGTTTTTCCAGAACCTGCCCCAGCGATGACTATCAATGGACCGTCCGTATGTACCACGGGAGCTCGTTGGGCTTCGTTCAGCTCGTCCAGATAGGTTTTTTCAGAGTGTTTCATGGTTTATAAAATTAGGTATTTAGTTTTTCGCTACGGAAAGAAAAAATTTTAATTATAAACAGTTATATTTAACAAAAAACTTAACCGATGAAATACAAAATCCCACAGTCTGGTATTTCGCTACTGCTCATTTTTTCTTTTTACACAGTGCAGGGGCAAATAAAAAACAATGATTTTACGGCCATAGAAAACAAAGTGATCGAATGGCGTCACCATTTGCATCAAAATCCGGAGCTTTCGAACCGAGAGTTTAAAACGTCTGCCTATGTGGCCGAGCATTTAAAAAATTTGGGAATCTCCGTTCAAACGGGTGTTGCGCATACAGGTGTCGTAGGGCTCCTCAAGGGAAAAAGACCCGGGAGAGTTGTAGCACTTCGTGCTGACATGGATGGGCTACCGGTTCGCGAACGGGTTGATCTTCCCTATAAATCTGAAGCCACGGCACTTTTTAACGGACAGGAAACCGGTGTGATGCACGCTTGTGGTCATGACACCCATGTCGCCATCTTGATGGGTGTGGCAGAAGTTCTTGCCAAAAACAACGATTTTGCAGGAACCGTTAAATTCATCTTCCAACCCGCTGAAGAAGGAGCACCCTCGGGAGAAAAAGGAGGCGCAAGTTTGATGGTGGAAGAAGGGGTGCTGGAACGTCCCAAAGTCGATGCTATTTTTGGTTTGCACATCAGTTCAGGAACACACGTAGGAAAAATAACTTACAAGCCCCGAGGAATGATGGCCGCTTCACAGCGTTTTGTAATTAAAATTAATGGAAAACAAGCACATGGCTCCACCCCATGGCAAAGTGTAGATCCTATCGTCATCGCCTCGCAAATCATCAACGGACTTCAAACCTTGGTGAGTCGTGAATCGGAATTGACCAAAGAAGCGGTCGTAATTTCTGTAGGTTCCATACATTCCGGTATTCGATTTAACATCATACCCGAAAGCCTAGAAATGGTCGGAACCATTCGTACTTTGGATCGCGATATGAAAGAACACATCCGTAACCGTATGAATGAGTTGGTCTCCGGTATTGCCAAGGCCTATCGTGCAACGGTAGAAGTCATCATAGAAGATGGTACCGACATTACTTATAACGACCCCGAATTGACCCAAATGATGTTGCCGACCTTGCAAAAGGTGGCAGGAATGGACAAGGTAACAGAAATTTCAGCCATTACTGGTGCGGAAGATTTTTCTTACTTCCAAAAGGAAGTCCCAGGCTTATTCTTCTTCTTGGGAGGAACTCCCACTAGCCTGGAGGAAGCCGACGCACCCTCCCACCATACTCCTGATTTTTTTGTGGATGATAGTAGTATGTTGTTGGGCGTAAAAACCCTCAGTCAATTGGCGTTGGATTATTTGGCGAAGGAGTAGAAAATTGCTTTTTGGCATAATCAAAACCCTCTTGCCACCAGCGTATCATTTTGTCTTGGTCAAACACCAAGGAATTGGTCGTCAATACACGAGGGGTATAGAATAAATTGACTTTTGCATTAAAATCTTCGGCGACTAATTTTCCGATTTTAACATTTTGCTCTTCAATTTTATCCGAAATAAAACTAAAAATGATTCCCAAAGAATCAAAAGGATTACGGGAATGTACACGGTTAAATTGTTGTATTTCAGTATTTAACATGATGGCGTCTACTTCTGTAGCCCCACGACGAACCGCTTCTTCTATGGGAATGATACAACCCAATCCTCCATCGGCATATTCGCAATTGTCTTTGGTTTCAAGGCTCATAAAGGGCACATAATTGCAGGAAAACCAAATCCAATCGAGATAATCTTCATAGCTGCATTCGTTGATACTTTTGTATTCAACATTATTAGTTGAAAGATTAGAAACACAAATGACAACATCCAGCGATTGTGCACGAATTGCATTAAAATCAGCTTCGGAAAATTCTCTGGCGATCATTTTTCGCAGGTTCTTGCTTTCTCCAAAAGTTTTTCTCCCCCGAATAAAGTTTTTAATCACATTGAAGTGATTGATGGAAATCATACTCACCTGCCCTTTGCGTTTGATAAGAAAAGGACAATTATTAAAGATGTCGCTCTGGGTGACATTGGTATATGCCTTTTTAATATGCTCGATTTTTCCAAGGGCGAGATGTGAAATCAAAAGACTTCCGGTGGAGGTTCCAATAAAAAGATCGTATTTGTTCTTTTGTTCTTCCAATAAATATTGTGCTAATCCCCCGGCAAAAGCACCTTTACTGCCTCCTCCGGAAATGACTAATGCGCGCATTTTTTTCTTTTTAAATTGAAACTTAAATTTACAACGTTTAAAGTCATATTTCAATACATTTAACAACAATCTATTTTTAAGCTATGGATCCCTTACAAACTTCGATCGAGTATCTCAAAGGAGTGGGACCCAACAGAGCGCAACTCTTTCGTGAAGAGCTGCAAATCAACACGTTTCAAGATCTTTTGCATTTTTTTCCCAATCGTTATATCGATCGATCTACTTTTTACAGCGTCGCCAAACTTCCCCAAACGCCCACAGAAATTCAATTGAAAGGGAAAATCATCAGCCTCACTACGGTTGCCCAAAAACGAGGAAAACGGTTGGTGGCAAAATTTCAAGATGAAAGCGGGGTACTAGAATTGGTTTGGTTTAGAGGCATACAGTGGATCAAAAGCAGTTTACAATTGCATCAAAACTATGTGATTTTTGGGCGAATCAATTGGTACAAAGGACATCCCACCATGCCGCATCCCGAATTGGAATTGGAAGAAGACTTTCAACAAGGAGTAAAAGGATTGTTTTATCCCGTATACCCTTCAACCGAAAAGCTTATCAATAAAGGCATCTCTCAACGTTTGGTGCAAAAACTAGTGGCTTCTTTGTTAGAAAAAACCCTCGGTCAACTGGGAGAAACATTGCCCCAATATACCTTACAACATTTACAACTGATTTCCAAAGCGGAGGCCTTAAAACAAATCCATTTTCCCGCTTCGCAATCCCTGTTGTCTAGGGCACAATTGCGTTTAAAATTTGAAGAATTTTTTTATATCCAATTGCAATTAATTCTTAAAAACCTGCAGCGCAAACAAAAAATAAAAGGGCATGTTTTTGCCGAAGTGGGTACTAATTTCCTCACTTTTTACAACGATCAACTCCCTTTTAGGCTGACCGATGCTCAAAAACGAGTCATTAAAGAAATTCGCTTTGATTTGGGTTCCGGACGGCAAATGAACCGATTGCTTCAGGGAGATGTGGGCTCGGGCAAAACCATAGTAGCCTTGCTTTGTATGTTGATTGCCATGGACAATGGATATCAGTCAACCTTAGTGGCTCCAACAGAAATCCTGGCGCAACAACACTTCCAGTCATTACAAACACTTTTGGAAAACAGTTCGGTACAGTGTGCGCTCTTGACGGGCAGCACGCCTAATAAGGTACGTAACGAACTCCACGAAAAACTCCAATCCGGAGCATTGCATATTTTGGTGGGAACGCATGCGGTTTTTGAAGAAAAAGTAAAATTTCATCAACTGGGCTTGGCCGTGATTGACGAACAACATCGATTTGGCGTTGCGCAACGTGCCAAACTATGGCGAAAAAACGATATTCCCCCACATGTTTTAGTAATGACCGCCACGCCCATTCCAAGAACATTGGCAATGAGTATTTATGGCGACTTGGACAGTTCCGTGATCGATCAACTGCCACCGGGGAGAAAAGCCATCAAAACATTGCATCGTTATGACAGTAATCGTTTAAAAGTTTTTGCTTTTTTAAAATCCCAAATCGAATCCGGTCGTCAAGTATATGTGGTCTATCCGTTGATCAACGAATCAGAACACATGGATTATAAAGATTTGATGGACGGTTATGAAAGTGTCTCCCGAAGCTTTCCCAAGCCTCAATTCCAAATCAGTATCGTCCACGGGCAAATGAAGTCGGAGGACAAAGCCTACGAAATGGATCGTTTTGTACGAGGGGAAACCCAACTGATGGTCGCCACCACAGTGATTGAAGTGGGGGTAAACATTCCCAATGCCAGTGTGATGGTGATTGAAAGTGCCGAGCGTTTTGGCTTGTCGCAACTCCACCAACTTCGGGGTCGAGTGGGTCGTGGTTCCGACCAAAGTTATTGCATCCTTATGAGTAGCCACAAACTGAGTGAAGACGCCAAAATCCGTTTAAAAACCATGGTGGATACCAACGATGGATTTGAAATTGCCGAGGTTGATCTTCGCTTGCGAGGTCCTGGAAATTTGATGGGAACGCAACAAAGTGGGGTTTTACAATTGAAAATCGCAGACCTAGTTAAGGACAATAAACTTTTAAAATACGCGCGCGACAACGCTTTGGAATTGCTTAAAAAAGACTCCCATTTGGAGGCTCCAGAACATCAAGTGTTGAAACGGACGTTGGTTCGGTCCAAATTCCATAAAAATATTTGGAATTTTATAAGTTAAAATAGGTGGATTTAGATTAGTATATTTGCGGTAAATTTTGAAATTCTTAACTCTTGAAAATATCCTATAATTGGTTGCGTCAGTTTTTAAAAATTGAATTGCCCATCGACCAAATTTCCGAAATGCTTACTGACTTGGGACTTGAAGTAGAAGGAACCCACACTTATGAATCCCTACCCGGAGGTCTTGCCGGCGTTGTGGTGGGGGAAGTGATGGCCTGTGAGCCGCATCCCAATGCCGATCGATTAAAGGTGACTCAAGTAAAACTGAACGATCAAACCACTGTGCAAATTGTGTGTGGTGCGCCCAACGTTGCTGTGGGGCAAAAAGTTCCGGTAGCAACCGAAGGTACTACGCTTTATCCTAAAGAGGGAGAAGCTTTTGAAATCAAAAAAAGTAAGATTCGAGGGGAAGAAAGCAGGGGTATGATTTGTGCCGAAGACGAGTTGGGACTGGGCACTGATCACGATGGTATCATGGTTTTAGAAAAAACATTAACTATTGGAACCCCATGTTCCGAAGTTTTTAACATCGAAACCGATACCGTTTTTGAAATAGGTTTAACGCCCAACCGTGCCGATGCCATGAGTCATTTGGGGGTCGCTCGGGATTTAAAAGCGGCGTGTATTCTTAAAAAAATTCCTTTTGAGTGGAATACACCCACAGTTTCCGGTTTTAGTGTTAATCATGCCTCCAAGATCATCCCCGTAAATGTAAAAGATACCGAAAGAGCTCCGCAATATTACGGACTTACATTGAGTGGTTTAAAAATAAAACCTTCTCCGCAATGGCTGCAAAATAGATTAAAAGCCATCGGCATTGGTCCAAAAAACAATGTTGTAGATGCCACCAACTATGTGTTGCACGAACTCGGACAACCCTTGCATGCCTTTGATGCGGATAAAATTAAAGGCGGCATAGTGGTACAAACTTGCAAAGCCGGAACGCCCTTTACCACCCTAGACGGTGTGGAGCGTAAACTTGATGCTGAAGATTTGATGATTTGTGATCATGAAAAACCGCATTGTTTGGCGGGCGTGTTTGGAGGAAATGAATCTGGGGTGAGTGAAAATACTACAAGCATTTTCTTGGAAAGTGCCTATTTTAATCCGGTAAGTATTCGCAAATCGGCAAAACGCCATGGATTGAACACCGATGCCTCTTTTCGCTTTGAACGGGGTATTGATCCGGAAATTGGGGAATATGCTCTAAAACGAGCAGCATTGTTGATCCTTCAATTGGCCGGTGGAAGTATCACCAGTGAAATTGAAGCAGCCACCAAACCTCTGGTCGATCCTGCACAAATCGTGCTATCTTTCGAGCAATTAAACAATATAGTGGGACAAAGTTTGGAGGTTGATGTTTTACAGACCATCCTCACCGCTTTAGAATTCAATATCATTCATGCCTCCGAAGAAGCCTTTGCTTTGGAAGTACCTCGCTTTCGTGTAGATGTGACACGCCCTGCGGATGTCATCGAAGAAATTTTACGCGTTTATGGCTACAACAATTTATTGAGTAAACCCCTGCGATATGTCGCTGATCCTGAATACAATTGGAAGAGCAAGCATCGTATCAATGTCAAAATCGCAAATCAACTCAGTGGTTTGGGATTTTTAGAAACTTTAACAAATTCATTAACCTCACCCGACTATATCGCTGATTTTAAATCACCTGTACAATTAATAAACCCTTTAGGGAAAGAAGTTTCTCAGCTGCGTCAGTCTTTATTATTCAATGCTTTGGAAACCATTGCCTTCAATTGCAATCGACAACAAAAAGCGTTGAAACTTTTTGAATTTGGAAAAATTTACGGTCGCGAAGCTGATGTTTTTTCAGAAGAAGAACGTTTGGGATTGAGTATAGTAGGAGCTGTTTTTCCAGAAAATTGGGATCGTCCCCATGCTCAAAGTCCCTTTTTCTATGGAAAAGGTTTGGTGACCAATGCCATAGAATCCTTAGGTTTCAACAATTTACATTGGGAAGCCGATTCCCATCCGCATTATGAAGACGGTCTTGCCTTGTATGCACGTAAAACCAAACTGGGAGTTTTTGGAAGTGTTTCCGCCGATCTACTCCAGTCCTTTGGCATCGACCAAGCGGTTTATTATGCAGATTTGGATTGGGATACAATTGTCCGTCAGGCCTATAGCCGTCCTTTGGTTTACGAAGAAATTGCCAAGTTTCCCTCAGCGCGAAGAGATTTTGCCTTATTGCTCGATCGAGAAGTGAGCTTTGAACAAATCAACACCATTGCACATAAAACAGAAAACAAAATTTTACAAAATATAGATTTGTTTGATGTTTACGAGGGTAAAAATCTACCGGAAGGAAAAAAATCCTATGGGGTGAGTTTTATTTTTCAAGATGCACATAAAACTCTGACCGACACCCAAGTTGACAAGGTTATGCAACGTCTGCAAAAGAATTTTGAAGCGCAATTGGGAGCACAATTACGCTAGTCTTTTTTTCATTAGGGTAAGATTTCGTAAAACCGAAAATTTATTTCTATTTTTGTAGGAATGAAAATGGATATGATGTTGAACGTAATGACTCCCACCGATTTAGAAAAAGTTTTAGAACGCACGCACACTGCTGATACGCAGGAGCAGCTTTTCAACAACCTCAAGCAAAATCTTGAGGATATAGAAATCCAAAGTGTCAATCAGTTTGACTTTGATGCCTTGGAAACCCATCGCATTTATCATATCGATCAGATAAAAAAAGTGAGCATTCAATACCGCTTGCGTTTTTTGGATAGCAAATTTTTTAAAGGAACCATTCCTGATGAAGCTCAAGCTGCCGTTGCTCGTCTTGAAACAACGCATCGCACCACCCTAGCCGATTTTAAAATCATGGCACCCTCCATCATGTTTCGCTTGGCCAAAACCGATGATCCCCTGCTGTTTGCACCCATGGGAAATGATTACTTTTATTTGATTCACAAATGGGGTAATGATTTGCATCCCCTACGTCGCTTGCGCATGTGGCCATTTATGAATATTTGGAATCTCTTATTGATGCTTTTAGTAGTCAGTGGTGTCCTCACCAGCTTGACGCCTTTATCTATTTTCACAAAAAATCCAGATAGCACCAGTTTTTGGATGCTCTATTTCTTTATGTTTAAGGCCGTGGTCTCCATTGTCTTATTTTACGGTTTTGCCTTAGGTAAAAATTTTAATCCCGCCATTTGGAATAGTAAATACAACAAATCTTAAATCCTATCATGTCCCAAGACTACATCAAAGTTTTTTCCGGTTCTTCTATTGAAATCCTTCCCCTACGGGAAGCCCTAGAGGCAGAAAACATCATCCCTGTGATCAAAGATCGGGCTGAGTCCGCACGTTTGGCAGGCTTTGGTGCGCTTCCCAATTTCCAAGAGATTTTTGTTCATAAAGACGAACTCGAACGCGCACAAAAATTGATTGCGGACCATACCGACGAGGGTATTGCTTAGGTTAAAATTCTTTTGTTTTAAAATCTTTTTTTAATTCAAGGGTATTTATCTAGTTGCTGTTTAATTGTTTTTCTTACTTTTAAATAAACAATTTATCATCCCATGCAGTTTATTATTTTTATCGCATTCACCCTACTTGTAGGTATCATTTCCTATTATGCTAGTAGAAAAACTAATGAGAACACCCAAGACGGATATTTTCTTGGAGGCAGAAGTCTTACTGGTCCGGTCATCGCAGGATCGCTTTTATTAACCAATCTTTCCACAGAACAATTGGTAGGATTGAATGGATCTGCCTACAGTGAAGGGGTCGTGGTGATGGCATGGGAAACCGTGGCGGCAATTGCGATGATAGTAACCGCCGTTTTATTATTACCCCGCTATTTGAAAGGGGGACTGACCACCATCCCGCAATTTTTGGAACGACGCTATGACACCATGACCAAGTCCATCACTTCGGGTTTGTTTTTAAGTGGTTATGTGGTGGTCCTTTTGCCCATCGTTCTCTACAGCGGAGCTCTTGCCTTGATTGGAATGTTTGACCTGACCACGCTGATGGGAGTGGATCAAAGCACTGCTTTGGTCATCGTTGTTTGGTCGATAGGAATCATCGGCTCCATCTATGCCATTTTTGGAGGGCTCAAAGCGGTTGCTGTTTCCGACACCGTCAATGCCGTGGGCTTGTTGATCGGTGGAATTATGATCCCTGTTTTTGGGCTGCTATACATTGGAGATGGAAACCTCATGAACGGGATTGAGGGGCTGTATGCCAACAATCCAGAAAAATTCAACGCCATTGGAAGTCCCTCTTCTGCAATCCCCTTCGGCACCTTATTTACGGGAATGGTTTTGGTACAGCTGTTTTATTGGGGAACCAATCAGGCCATTATACAACGTGCCTTGGCAGCAAAAAATTTAGCAGAAGGTCAGAAAGGCTTGGTAATGGCTGCCTTTATTAAAATTTTAGGACCCCTCATCGTTGTTTTACCGGGGATAATCGCCTATTACATCTTTGGCGACAACTTGGTTAGTGGGGATGAATCCTACGGTCTCTTGGTCAATAAGGTGCTTCCTCCCGTCTTATTGGGCTTTTTTGCAGCAGTCTTATTTGGTGCCATATTAAGTTCTTTTAATTCCGCTTTAAACAGTTCGGTGACACTTTTTGGTTTAGACATTTACAAACAATATATGAATAAAGCTGCGGATGAAAAACAAGTTGTCAAAGCTGGAAAAATTTTCGGAATCGGATTGGCCCTTTTATCCATGTTGATCGCCCCTTCCATTGCCAATGCTCCTGCCGGTTTGTTTGGATACTTGCAAGAAATTAACGGTTGCTACACCATTCCCATCTTGACTATAATTTTAGTGGGTTATTTGACTAAATACGTACCTGCCATCGCCGCAAAGATAGCCATGGGTATTGGGGTGGTGATGTATTCGCTGAGTCAATTTGTTTTGAAAGATTATGTGATCGATAGTGGAGGAACATATCCCCACTATTTACACATCATGGCCATCATCTTTTTGTTGAATATCCTCCTGATGCTTTTGATCGGAAAATTAAAACCCCGAAAGGAAGCCTATGTGCAACAATACACCAAGCAAGTGGATATTACTCCTTGGAAACCCGTCAAAATTTATGGAATCATCGTAACGGTTATCGTTATCAGCACCTATTTTATTTTTACTTAGTCGATTTTTGAAATTTATCAATCTTCAATAGCCAGTGAAACACTAGTAAAGTTTTCAATTACTCGAAGAATATCTTCTCGTCTAAAGGGGCAAAACTAAAAATAGTTGCTACTTGATTTACTTGTGTTGTATTTAAATCCAACAGCAAGCTTCAACTAAGCATACATTTTTTCCCGTAATTCTTTAATTTTAGGATCGGTCATATAATCGTCAAAATTCATGTGACGGTCAATCATGCCACTGGGTGTTAATTCGACGATACGCGTCCCTAAACTTTGGGAAAAGGCATGGTCGCTCGTGCTGCAAAGCAGTGTTCCTTTAAAGTTTTTAAGGGAATTGTTAAAGGCGGTGATGGACTCCAAATCGAGGTGGTTGGTGGGTTCGTCCAAAAGTAGCACATTGGCGCGTTGCATCATCATCCGGGAAAGCATACAACGTACTTTCTCACCTCCGGATAGGACTCCTGCTTTTTTTAGGGCTTCTTCGCCACTGAAGAGCATTTTCCCCAAAAAACCCCGTAAAAAAACTTCTTCGCGTTCTTCCTCGGTTTTGGCATACTGACGCAACCAATCCACCAAAGAAATATTTTCTTTAAAATAGTCGTCATTATCCACGGGCAAATACGCTTGGGAGGTGGTAATTCCCCATTCTACGGCACCGGATTCCGCTTCGATTTCACCCGCCAAGATGCGATAAAACGCAGTGATGGCGCGGGTATCTTTGGAATGAACGATGACTTTATCGCCCTTGGCCAAATTCAGATTCACCTCCTTAAAAAGGGTCACTCCTTCTTGAGCAAAGGACAAACGTTCGATATTGAGAATTTGATCGCCGGCTTCGCGTTCCTGATCAAAAATGATGGCGGGATAGCGTCTGCTGGAGGGTTTGATTTCCTCTACATTCAACTTTTCAATCATTTTTTTTCTCGAAGTAGCTTGTTTTGATTTGGCTACATTGGCAGAGAAACGCGCAATAAACTCTTGCAGTTCTTTTTTCTTTTCCTCTGCTTTTTTGTTTTGTTGTGCGCGCTGACGCACTGCCAATTGACTGGATTCATACCAAAAGGTGTAGTTGCCCGAATAATGGGTGATTTTTCCAAAGTCAATATCTGAAATATGCGTACAAACAGCATCTAAAAAATGGCGGTCGTGGGAAACAACAATAACGGTGTTGTTGTAGTTGGATAAAAACTGTTCCAACCACATGATGGTTTCATAATCCAAATCATTGGTGGGTTCGTCCATCACCAAAACATCGGGATTTCCAAACAAGGCTTGCGCCAAAAGTACACGCACTTTTTGCTTGCCGTCCAATTCACTCATCAGCGAATAATGCAAGGCTTCGGGGATTTCAAGATGCGAAAGCAGCGTAGCGGCTTCGCTGTCGGCATTCCAGCCGTCCATTTCTTCAAATTGAATTTGCAATGCCCCTACCCGTTCGCCATCGGCATCGGAAAAATCCTCCTTGGCATAAAGTGCGTCCATTTCTGCTTTGACCCGGAACAAAGGAATGTTTCCTCGGAGTACGGTTTCGAGCACAGTGAAGGCATCACAAGCATTGTGGTTTTGTTCCAAAACCGAGAGTCGCTTGCCGGGTTCCAAATGCACATGCCCCGAATTGGGATCTTGTTTGCCTGAAAGAATTTTTAAAAAAGTGGATTTTCCAGCACCATTGGCACCGATAATTCCATAGCAATTGCCGGAAGAAAAGGTGGTGTTCACCTCATCAAAGAGGATGCGTTTTCCAAATTGGACAGAAAGGTTTGAAACCGATAACATGGACTATTTTTTTGAGCTGCAAACTTACATAATTCCACGGAGTCTCCATAGGAATTTAGTCCTGCTTGTACGAATCTAAAATATTGGGATGCGATTTCTTTATCCTTTAACTTCTATCTAAGAAAAAGTAGTGCTTTAAAATAGTATTTTTACTCCCATGAAACAGAAATTTCTTGGTGTACTATTGCTAGCAATAGTGGTGTGGGGTTGTTCTAAAAAAGTAGCCGAAACCCGTGTTTTTTTTGGGGGTCAAATTATTAAACCTACTTCGGAGAATGTCACCTTATATCAAGGCAATAATGTTTTAGACACCTTTCGTTTGGACAACAATATGCGTTTTCAAAAACGATATGAAGACCTAGAAAGTGGTATTTTCAAACTGGAACACCTCCCTGAATTTCAATCGGTATTGTTGGAAAAAGGAGACAGTATTTGGGTGCGCTTCAATGCTGCTGCCTTTGATGAATCCATTGTGTATTCGGGTCCCGGAGCTTCTAAAAATAATTTTATGATGGAGTTGCTGTTGGATTTTGAACGCGAAAATGATTTTTTGTCTTCCAAATTTTCCCTCAACAAAGAGGCTTACAGTGCGGTGATCGATTCCCTTTTAAATCAAAAAAAAATAAAATGGATCTTGATGGACTCGCTCAATCGCTTGTCACCTATAGCGCAAAAAGTGACTCAGGCCTCCTATATTTATCCCTACGCCAATAAAAAAGAACGCTATGCCCTCCTCCGAGGTGCGCAATGGACAGCAGCAGAAGACAGTCTCTATTTTGACTACCGCAAATACCTGAATTTCAGCGATAATGATTTGGCCTTTTTCGATCCCTATATCAATTATATATTAAACTATATCAGTCAAAAAGCACTGAAAAAAGGGGAAGCTTATTTTCTACAAAAACAATCGACCGATTTTAATTTCCGCCGTTTGGAGGTTTTGAATGATGAAATTTCAGGGAATTTACTTCGGAGCAATTTGGCACGAGCCATCGCTTTTGAGGAGATTTTAAATTTTGAAAAACACGCCAATCACGATCGTTTTTTACAATATTTTGCTACCATCAACAGCTCACCACAATATTTGGCCGAAGTTTTGGACCTGCATTCCGACATCAGTGGTATGGAGCGGAATAAACCCTTGCCCGAGATCGAATTGGAAAATTCCAAAAGGGAAAAAATTTCTTCCAATACCCTCTTAGGACAAGGACCTACGGTAATCTATTTTTGGTCGCAAACACAAATGAGCCACTACAAAGGCACCCTGGATCGGATGAAAATCTTGCAAGCTCAACACCCCAAACTCCGCTTTGTTGGGATTTGCATTCAGCCGTTTACTGAAGTGGTTGCCCAAGTTCAAAAAATGATGAACGTGGACGCCGACAACCAATTTGCCATTGTGGATTTTGAAAAGGCCAGTAAACTTTGGGTACTGACCTTACTCAACAAATGTATCGTTTTGGACCGCAACGGTAAAATCATCGAAGGGTTTGGAAACTTTTCTGACAAAAATCTAGATCTGTTGTTGAATCAGTTTTAATTTTACCTAGTTGTTTTAAACTTTAGATATAAGGCTGATTCTAGGCATATGCCACTTATTATATTTGAGAATGGATAGCTCAAGTTATAATGATGCAGAACTTATAGTTCTTGAAAGTTGGGCTTGTGGGGTACAATGGATGTTAACTAGTTCCGTATATATGGGATATGAACCTCCGTATTTTGGAAACTATACAGGTGTTGTTTAAGATATGATTGATGGTTTTAATGGATATGATCAAGTAAGCCACTATACAATTAAAGAAATTGAAGATGCCCTAATTGGAACTAAAACATGGTTAGGTTGGAGAACAAAAATGAGTTTACTGTATAATGATTCAAAAGAAAATTTAAATGCGCTTTTTAACTACTGGAATTAGTCTTAGCTTTATATTCATTATTTTTTCAAACAGTTGTAGTCGAACTATTATAGATTATAACTATTATAGAGAATATGTATTTAAAAATGAATTGGATCATTCAATAAGAATTGATGCTATATACATAGTGTCGATTGAGGACACATCTAAGAACCAAATCTTTACTTATGAAATAGGACCCAAAAAACGTCTTTTACAAGAAATAGAACTCACTTTTGGAGATAAAAAAGATGCAATAGCTTCCGCTGATTTAATTTCAATTGTATTCGGGAATCAAAAAAAAGTGTCATTTAAATTTAATGCTGATTCTAAGTATAATATACTTAATCTAAAAAACTATACCGTTGATTCTTTATCCTTTAATAGAGAAAAGTACACCTACACCTTCACAGAAGAAGACTACCGCAACGCCACTCCCCTAGTTTTTGGGGAGGGTTTTGTGGGTTCTGTCTGGCGGTGTACGGAGGGAGCGGGACTGCAAGAAGGTTTGGCGTATAATGAACTGCGTTTTGTTTCGGAAAGTCAGGTAGAAGGTTGGGTGCAGTTGGAGGGAGCGCTAGAGCCGGAGTTGTTTTTTACGGCTACTTATAGCATAGAAGGAGAAACCGTTACCATTTCAGAAGAGGGAGAGCGTTTTACCGCTACCCAAAACGAAACCTTCACCAGTTTGGTTACCAACTTAGACAGCAAAGGAGAATGTGTGTTTATTAAACAATAAAAGGAGGTTGGCTAAAAGCACATTCTCTTGATCATCTATAGGTGTTTAGATTCTGAAACAAATTCAGAATTACAGCTTTTGAACTTATAAGTCGATACAAAAAACAGAGATTATTGATTCCCCTTCGAATAATCCTCTAAAAACTTAGCCAATCCGATGTCGGTTAAAGGGTGATTTAATAAGCCTTTAATAGAAGATAAAGGACCCGTCATTACATCAGCACCAATTTTGGCACAGTTGACGACATGCATGGTGTGACGGATAGAAGCCGCCAGAATTTCGGTTTCATAGGCATAATTGTCATAGATCAACCGAATTTCCTCTATAAGTGCAAGCCCATCGGTAGAAACATCGTCCAAACGTCCCAAAAATGGAGAAACATAGGTTGCTCCCGCTTTGGCAGCCAACAGGGCCTGCCCCGCCGAAAAGACCAACGTACAATTGGTTCGGATGCCATGATCGGAAAAATACTTTAACGCCTTTACGCCTTCTTCAATCATCGGGATCTTGACAACGATCTGAGGGTGGAGTGCTGCCAGGGCTTCCCCTTCTTTCACCATGCCTTCAAAATCCACCGCAATCACTTCGGCAGAAACATCTCCATCCACGATGTTGCAGATGTCGATATAGTGCTGAATGATGTTTTTTTCTCCGGTGATTCCTTCTTTGGCCATCAGGGAGGGGTTGGTGGTTACGCCATCCAAAACGCCAAGGGCTTGGGCTTCTCTAATTTGATCTAAATTGGCAGTGTCAATAAAAAATTTCATAGTGGTGTTGTTATAATTTATAATGATTCATCAATAGTTTTTCAAACCAACGGCTGGGCAAGAGCACTTTTAATACACCCGATATTTTTTGCAAGGGTGCTCCCACTTTATAGCGCACCGCAGGATTTTTTTGTTCCATGATCGCTTCTATTTTGGCAACGATGGCTTTGGGGTCAATGCCCTGTTCAACATGCGCATTCATCATCTCCAAACTGGTTTTATAGGATTCGTAATAAGGTGAATCTTCCAGCAAGGGGGCATGATGCCGTCCTTGTGCAATATTGGAAACAAAATCTCCGGGGGCTAAATTACAAATTTCTATCCCAAAAGCTTTTACTTCCATGCGCAAGGCTTCGCTCATTCGCTCCAAAGCACTTTTTGCAGCTGCATAGGGCCCCCGAAAAGGCAATCCCATATCTGCGGCTATGGAAGTAATATTTATTATCAAACCCGTTTTTTGTTGGCGCATGTGGGGCAAAACGGCTTGTATCAATTCCAATGGACCGTAACAATTGGTTTTAAAATGTTGGTGGATGGCTTCCATCGTGATCTCTTCCTGTGGCCCCGTAATTCCCACTCCGGCATTGTTGATCAACACATCAATGCGTTGGGCTTTTTCCCTAACACACTGAACGAGTGACTGTATAGAAGTCGTATCGGTAATTTCCAAGGGAAGCATTTCAAATCCGGCAGTAGCTTGATGCTGGGAAGGGTTTCTGCAGGTACCAAAGACGCGATGTCCTTGTTCGCTCAAGTGTTGGGCGGTTGCCCTACCCAAACCGGAGGAAGCACCCGTGATGACCACAACTTTTGACATACCCATTGGAATTAAAAAAAGGGCAAGCGACCTACATCACACCGCTACGACCACCTACCCTTGCTGCGTTCCCGCCCTGGGGGATTTTAGCAGGAGCTGGTTGTGCAGGACTTGCCCGGCGCAAATATAAGCCCTTCATCTGATTTCGACAATCATTTTAAATGCTTAATTTCGTATAAATTTTAGCCCATGAAAGCTTTGCTTATTTCCCTGACGAGCCTAATGATTTTGGAATGTAGCCAACCCCAAACCATTAAATTTCAACTCGAAATCAACGGAAACAAAAATAATTTCCAACCCTCAGACAGTCTGCAATTGAGTGTCAAATCCAAAGATTCCTTGCATTCGATTTCCTATTATTTGGACGAGGAAAAAATCACTGTCCCCTACCCTTTAGAGCAGTTGCCTTTGGGTACCCATACCGTAAAAGCAGTGGTGACGGAGGGAGCAAAACAAGCCGAAAAGATAAAAACCATCCAACTACTGGCGGAAACTCCCCCCAAACTCTACACTTACGAACTTCTTCAAAGCTATCCCCACGATCGCAATGCCTACACCCAAGGTTTGGAATTTGACGATGAGCTTTTATATGAAAGTACCGGACTAAACGGAAAATCATCCTTGCGTACATTAAACTTTCTGACCGGAGAAATCATCAAAAATATCCCGTTGGATAACACCTATTTTGGCGAAGGTTTAAGCCTCCTCAACGACAAGGTTTTTCAATTGACTTGGAAGGCCGGTAAAGGGTTTATCTATGATAAAACGAGCCTTTCCATGGAAAAATCTTTCCCTTTTGGCGAAAGCAAGGAAGGTTGGGGCTTATGTAATGATGGCGAATTTCTCTATAAATCCGATGGAAGCAACCGCATTTGGAAACTAGACCCCAATACCTTGGAAGAACTCTCCTTTATACAGGTGATGACCCATAAAAACGCCGTTAAAAACCTTAACGAACTGGAATGGGTAGAGGGAAAAATCTATGCCAACACCTATCAATTTGAAAAGGAGGTTGCTGTGATCATTGACCCCAACAGTGGCGCCGTGGAAGGGGTGATTGATTTTTCAGGTTTAAAGGAGCAAGTGGAACAACATCCTGAATTGAATGTGCTCAACGGTATTGCCTACCACAAAGTGCGTAAAACGTTCTTCGTAACCGGTAAAAACTGGAGCAAAATTTTCGAAGTCCATATCCTTCCTAAAGAATGAGGGACTATTTTCAGTACGACCTAAAGGTCCAGAGCGAACATTTGGATGCGCTGGCACATGTAAACAATGTGCAGTATTTGCAATGGGTTCAAGAAATTGCCGAGGCGCATTGGTCTTCGCTGACAGCGGAAAAGAATGAAACCTATGGGATTTGGGTTGTTCGCAGTCATAAAATTGAATACAAACGCCCAGCTCAGTTTGGGGATGTATTAACCCTTAAAACTTTTGTTGCCCACACCGAAGGCTTTTTGTCGGAAAGGGTCGTAAAGATTTATTTTAAAGACACGAATACACTCTTGGCGCAATGCAGTACGCAATGGTGTTATCTTCACCCACAAACACGGAAACCGGAATCCATACCTCAAAAAGTAATCGAATTATTTCACTAAAAAGTGAGTCTAAAGAAGTTTTACGTTTGCTTTATTCCGTTTCCTCCAAAGCTTTTTTGGAACGGCTTTCACAATAATTGCATAAATCTGTAATGTTTTTGAGGGTACGGGCATCGGCAACAGTTCCTTCAAAAATTTCAGTAGTGCGATCGGAGTTGATATAAAAACAATCTTCAAAAAGGTGATAACTCGAACCCGATTTTGTCCAATAGACAAAATCTTTCCCACCATTGAGGGCTTTTACTTCCTCGGTTTGTTCCAAATATTCTTCTTGAGAGGGCGGGTTGTAATCCACCCCCAAGGCCGTTGCAGAAAGCAGCGCCACCACGGCAATACCCCCTACCAACTTTTTGGTCTTTGCATCTAGATTTTTACTTTTTAATATAAAAATCACCAAAGGCAAAAATGCAATCACGTTCATGATGGCACCCAATTGGGTTTGAATAAAAAATTTGAACTTGTCTTTTTTGGAGGGAGGATCCCATCGATTGGCTTTTTTCCACAACAAGCCCGCAGAAACGGCACATATAAAATCCGCTGCGATATACACAAACAACAAAGTGGTATTGACAGGAGCTTTGTTTAATAATAGAATGGCAAACACTTCAAAGCCGATGGCCACAAGCCATAAGGCAAAGGCAAGGATACGAAAGTTGCGCGCTTTTTTACGATGTGTTTCGTCAACTTGAAAAACGTTTTCGGAAGCTGGGGATGCACTGGCTACACGAGTTATTTTTTTGGATGATTTGCGGGTACTCATAGGTTCAGATTTGGGTAATTAGACAAACGAATATATAAAAATTAAGAATTTGTTAAAACATAATCTTGACTTTTATATTAATGCCTGCACCAAAAAGCCTTTTGACTTCGCTGCGCAAGTTTTAAAGTTTTACTTTATTGAAGAACGAAACCTTTAAAGCCTTACATTAAAAATAAATAGCTTGTTACGGTTCCTCGCTAATCATTAAACAATTCCCGTCCCGCCATCAACTGGTGTACTTCCTGTGCCACTGCTGCTAATACGGATGCGTCTTCGTGATTACTGATAACACGATCGATAAAATCGACGATGGTTTCCATGTCTGCTTCTTTTAAACCGCGGGTGGTAATAGCCGCCGTTCCGACACGAATTCCGGAGGTTACAAAGGGAGATTTATCATCAAAAGGCACCATGTTTTTGTTGGCGGTGATTTCTGCTTTTACCAAAGCATTTTCTGCAGCTTTACCCGTAATCTCTTTATTGCGCAAATCAATCAACATCATATGATTGTCAGTGCCCTCAGAAATTAAATGGTAACCTCTGGCTACAAAAGCTGCTGCCATGGCTTTTGCATTCTTTTGCACTTGTTCCATATAGGTATTAAAACTGGGCTGCAAGGCTTCCCCAAAGGCAAGGGCTTTGGCTGCAATAATGTGCATCAAAGGGCCCCCTTGGTTTCCGGGAAAAACAGCCATGTTTAGGAGGTGCGACATTTTTTGTGCACTTCCGTTTTTAAGGGTCAATCCAAAAGGATTATCAAAATCTTCGCCCATTAATATCAATCCTCCTCTAGGACCTCGAAGGGTTTTGTGGGTTGTAGTGGTGACCACATGGCAATGCGGTATAGGGTCACTGAGTAAGCCCGTTGCAATCATACCCGAGGGGTGTGAAATGTCTGCCAGTAGAAAGGCACCAACAGCATCGGCGATTTCACGGAATTTTGCAAAATCGATATCCCGAGAATAGGCAGAAGCCCCGGCGATGATCATTTGTGGTTGTACTTCTTTGGCAATGGATAAAATATTGTCGTAATCCAAACGGCCTGTATCTTTTTGTACGCCATAAAAATGAGCTTGGTACAAGCGTCCTGAAAAATTCACGGGTGATCCGTGAGTAAGGTGTCCTCCGTGTGACAAATCAAAACCCAAGATTTTATCTCCCGGTTTCAAAAAAGCGTGAAAAACTGCTGTATTGGCCTGTGAACCCGAATGGGGTTGGACATTGGCATAGGCGGCTCCAAATAATTCTTTCGCGCGATCAATGGCCAATTGTTCCACTTCATCCACCACTTCACAACCTCCATAATACCGCTTTCCAGGGTACCCCTCGGCGTACTTATTGGTTAAAACAGAACCGGCAGCTTCCATCACCGCTGGGCTGGTGAAGTTTTCGGAGGCAATGAGTTCGATGCCGTTGCGTTGGCGGTGTTCTTCTTTTACAATCAGATCAAATATAGCGGAGTCACGTTTCATAAATAATATTTAATCCTGCAAAATTAAACATTTGAACAGCCGGCTCACCAAATAAATCCAAAAATCCAGAGAATTTATTCAATAGTAATTAACAGTAAATGGTTAATTTAACTAAAAATTCTCCACATTGAAACTGCTTAATGCCCAACAAATTCGAGAAGCCGATCAATATACCATTGAAAATGAGCCCATTGCTTCTATCGCCTTGATGGAACGTGCCGCAAACAAGTGCTTGGAGTGGATCATTGAGCATTACAGCAAGAATACTCCTTTTCTTGTTTTTTGCGGAACGGGGAACAATGGCGGAGATGGGCTCGCACTGCATCGCTTATTGTTACAAGCGGGCTATACGGTACAATCCTTTATCCTTCCGTTTTCCAAATCCTGTACACCCGATTTTTTGGCCAACCTAAAACGGGTGGAAAAATATGTTACCCTCGAAAAGGAAGAACAATGGCTGGATATCGAATTCGTTGACCAAACGGTCATCGTCGATGCCTTGCTGGGCTCGGGCACCCAACGCCCTACAGCGGGTTTGCTTAAAAAATTAATCCAATTCCTCAACCAAAGTGGAAGGACCATCCTTAGCATAGATCTGCCAAGCGGTTTATTTCCTGAATACAACAGCAACAATCCCCGAGACGGGATCATACAAGCACGGCATACGCTCAGCTTTCAGCAACCCAAACTTGCTTTTTTACTTCCCGATTATGGGTCGTACGCTGGCATTTTTCACAGCTTAGACATTGGTTTGGACACAGGTTTTATTGAAAATTGCCCCACTGCTATTTATTATACCACCCTTGAAGATGCCCGAGCATTATTGCTACCCTTGGATAAATTTTCCCATAAAGGCACTTATGGTCATCTGTTTTTGATGGCGGGGAAAGAAGGTAGCATGGGGGCAGCTCTTTTGGCGGGGCAAGCCGCTCTTCATTCCGGTTTGGGAAAATTAACACTGGTAAGTCCAAAATGCGGACTTGATTTGCTGCAATCCCATTTGATGGAAGCCATGGTACTTCCACAGGGAACAACAGCGTTGTCGGGAAGCCTGGACACCCCCTTCCCTACTTTGGCCATCGGTCCGGGGATCGGCACCCATCCCGCCACTGCTGACTTCCTGAAATCGGTACTTCAAAAAGCGGATCAAGCGCTTGTACTAGATGCAGATGCATTAAATCTCTTGAGTCGTGATCAAGATTTGATAAAAGAAGTCCCCCAACACAGCATCCTCAGTCCGCATCCTAAAGAGTTTGAGCGTTTGGTCGGTCCATGGAAAAATGAAAATGAAAAAATTGAAAAGCTTTGCAACTTTGCCCAACAACATCAAATTTATTGCATTCTCAAAGGTGCCCATAGTATAATTGCTACTCCTGAAGGCGAAATTCACTTCAACAGTAGTGGAAATCCGGGGATGGCAACGGCCGGCAGTGGCGATGTACTCACCGGAATTCTGGGCAGTTTTTTAGCGCAAGGTTATTCGCCCAAAGCAAGTGCGATTTTAGGTGTTTTTCTCCACGGTTTGGCTGGGGATCAAGCCGTCGAGACTTTTCATCCAAAAGCAGTGAGTGCCGGAATTATTGCTGCTTCCCTTTCGGCGACCTTGGAAATAGTGTCAGAAAACAAGACAGATTGACGTGTGTTTTTCTTTAAGAAATGACAAATAGTCACTTGATTATCAATGGAATAGCTTTTGTTAAGTAGGATAAAAAAATTGCTATGAATCTGAATAATCTGACCTTAAAAGCACAAGAAGCCGTTCAGGCTGCCCAGCAAATTGCGATGGAAAAAGGCCACCAACAGTTGGAAAACGAACATCTTTTTCAAGGACTGTTGGATGTGGATGAAAATGTACTCCCCTATATCTTTAAAAAATTACAAGTCAACTTTGGTTTGATTCAACAACTCAACGAAAGTGCGTTAAAAAGTTATGCAAAAGAGGAAGGCGGACAACAAATGTTATCCCCAAAAGCTTCACAAACCTTGATGAACGCCATGCAATTGGCAAAAAAGCAAAAGGACGAATTTGTGGCCACCGAACATTTATTGATGGCCTTGTTTGAGTCTGACAGCACCGTTGGAAAAATGCTTAAAGATCAGGGGATCACCAAGAAAAATCTAGAAGCGGTGGTGCAAGAGCTTCGTAAAGGAGAAAAAATTACTTCGGCCTCGGCAGAAGGCAACTATAATGCTTTGGGAAAATATGCCAAAAATTTAAATCAATTGGCCGAAGAAGGAAAACTTGATCCTGTGATTGGTCGGGATGAAGAGATTCGACGTTTGCTGCAAATTTTGAGCCGGCGTACCAAAAACAACCCCATCCTTGTGGGTGAACCCGGAACTGGAAAAACAGCCATCGCAGAAGGCTTGGCACATCGGATTATAGACGGTGACGTGCCCGATACTATTAAAAACAAACAAATTTTTGCGCTCGACATGGGCGCATTGATTGCCGGAGCCAAATACAAAGGGGAATTTGAAGAACGCTTAAAAAGTGTGGTTAAAGAAGTCACCCAAAGTGATGGCGATTTGATTTTATTCATAGACGAAATCCACACTTTGGTGGGTGCCGGAGGAGGCGAAGGCGCCATGGATGCTGCCAACATTCTAAAACCCGCCTTAGCTCGGGGGGAACTTCGAGCCATTGGAGCAACCACACTTGACGAATATCAAAAATATTTTGAGAAAGACAAGGCCTTGGAACGTCGCTTTCAAAAGGTGCTGGTGGACGAACCCGATGTGGAAAGTGCCATTTCTATTTTACGTGGAATTAAAGAAAAATACGAAGCCCATCATAAAGTGCAAATTAAGGATGATGCCATCATTGGAGCCGTAACCCTTTCCCATCGCTATATCACCAATCGTTTTTTGCCCGACAAAGCCATTGATTTGATGGACGAAGCCGCTTCCAAATTGCGGATGGAAATCAACTCTAAGCCCGAGGAATTGGACAGCTTGGATCGGAAAATTCGACAAATAGAAATTGAGTTAGTGGCCATAAAAAGAGAAAATGAAGTGGATAAAATCAAACAACTCAACAAGGAATTGAGTGAGTTAAAAGAAAAACGCAATACGATTTATGCACAATGGAGCCAAGAAAAAGAAATGATAGATGCGGTGCAACAAACCAAATTGGAAATTGAAAACTTGAAAACGCAAGCCGATCGTGCCGAACGTGAGGGGGACTATGGTACCGTAGCAGAAATTCGCTATGGAAAACTTCAACAAGCGGAGGCAAAAATTGAGAAATTACAGCAAAACCTTGCCCATACTCAAAGTGGTGATTCTCTGATTAAGGAAGAAGTTACCTATGACGATATTGCTGAGGTGGTGGCCAAATGGACGGGCATACCTGTGAGTAAAATGTTGCAATCCGACAGGGATAAATTACTGCATCTGGAAACTCAATTGCATCAGCGTTTGGTGGGACAAGAAAAAGCGGTTGTCGCGGTGAGTGATGCCATCCGCCGATCGCGTTCGGGCTTGCAAGACCAGCACCGACCCATTGGCAGTTTCCTTTTTTTAGGCACCACCGGAGTGGGTAAAACCGAACTCGCAAAAGCATTGGCGGAAGTCCTTTTTGACGATGAGAACAACATTACGCGTATTGATATGAGCGAATATCAAGAACGACACGCTGTCAGCCGATTGGTGGGGGCACCTCCCGGATATGTGGGCTATGAAGAAGGCGGACAGTTGACAGAGGCCGTGCGCCGCAAACCCTATTCGGTTGTCTTGTTGGATGAAATTGAAAAAGCCCATCCCGATACGTTTAATGTGCTGCTCCAAGTTTTGGACGAAGGGCGGTTGACCGACAACAAAGGACGCTTGGCGGATTTTAAAAACAGCATCATCATCATGACCAGCAACATCGGTAGTCATGAAATCCAAGCGGCCTTTGAACGTCATACAGATTTTGAAACTGCTGAACAGCTGGCGAAAGAAAAAGTGCTGCAGGTCTTGCGGCAAAGTGTTCGGCCGGAATTTCTTAACCGTATAGACGATATTGTGCTTTTTTCTCCTTTAACCAAAAAGGAAATTCAACAAATTGTGCGTTTGCAGTTTGCTCAAATTGCCGGTCGCTTAAAACACCAAAATATTAACCTGGAAGCTACAGCGGAAGCCATCAATCAATGGGCAATCTTGGGGTTTGATCCCCTCTATGGAGGGCGTCCCGTAAAACGGGTATTGCAGCAACAATTGCTGAATCCATTGAGCAAAGCCTTGCTTTCGGGAACGGTTGCCAAGGAAGGCACCATAGTCGTGGATTTTTTTGAAGATACTTTTGTTTTCCGCAATCCTAATGCCCCGCAATAAAGGATTAGTACTACCTTTGCGGCGTGCAACAGAACATCAACATAAAGAACAAGCGTGCGCGGTTTGAATTTGACCTCTTGGAGGAATTTACCGCTGGGATTGTATTGACCGGAACGGAAATCAAATCCATCCGAAACAGCAAGGCTTCTATTGCTGAAAGTTTTTGTGAATTCAATGAACGGGGCGAACTGTTTACGGTGAATATGCACATAGAGGAATATGCCTTTGGCACGCGTTTTAACCATCGCCCCAAAGCAGAAAGAAAACTTTTACTCAACAAAAAGGAACTCAAAAAACTTCATAAAGAAGTTAAAAACTCCGGTTTGACCATCGTGCCCCTGCGTTTGTTTATCAACGACCAAGGTTTTGCAAAACTGCGTATTGCGCTGGCTCGTGGAAAAAAACTATACGACAAAAGAGAGACCCTGAAAGATCGTGACAACAAACGCGATTTGGATCGTATCAAAAAGAGTTTTAAAAAGTAGGCTCCACTTCATATAGCCACCTGACTTTGTGAAACTTTTCCACTCCCCCATTTAAACCCGCCTTTAAGTGGGTTTCTTTATGTCTTTTTTTTTATTACATTTGAAAATACAGTTCTCAAATCTGTTCTACACCCATGAAAAACCTACGGCTTATACCCGACATCCTTCGACATGAACCCATTGTAAAAGCAATTTTTACTTACGATCGGGAATTGATCGCTCTTGTAAAATCGCAAAAGGGTGCACGTTGGAGTCAAACGCTCCAATCCTGGTATTTTTCTAAAAAAGATTTTCAGTTGAATTCATTTTATCAGTCTTTACAAGGAAAAGTGTATTTGGATTATTCCAAACTTAATGAAAATACATCTTCACATACCCCAAAAAACATAATCTCCAAAGCTCCGAAAAACACTGTCGTACTTCCCAAAGCTTATAAAGAGCAACTGATTTTAAAGCGTTATAGTCAAAATACCTGACTATAAAGACAAATTAGATAATCCAAACTCTCCTGTAGTTGCTGTAACAATA
>JABISF010000051.1 GCA_018699935.1 Flavobacteriaceae bacterium
TATTTTTAATGTGTTTATTCATTTGCTTTTGAAAGCAATCTCTACGATCTGATTTTTTCACATTCTCACAACCGGGGAAAATAGGCACATCTTCAATGACGGCAAAAGGCACATTGACTTCCTCTTCCACATCTTCCACTTCCACTTCCTCCACCTCAATAATTTCATCTTTACTTGTTTCCGTAGATTCAATTACAGTTTCCTCCACTTCTTCTTCATCCTCCACTACTTCAATCACTTCGGGTGCTGCAGGCGGTGGGGGTGGCGGTGGGGTGTTTTAAGCTGCTCGGTAATTGGAATTTCTTCATCGTCTTCCACATCGACATTGAGGGCTTCATAATCGTAATTGCTTTTTTCATAGCTTTTCCATTCTATGGCACGCCATGTTAAAAAAAGAATTAATGCCAAGCCAATAACAAAATAAAGTTTACTGTCTTTGCTGTGATTTACTTTTGGATTTTTTTTGATTTCCATAGATTTGAGGTTTAAAGAGGTTTCCAAAATACAAATTTTTCAATAACCTCAAAGGATCGCCCAAAAATTTAACAAAAAAACCCCAAGGGGATCACCCTTGGGATTTCAATTTTAGCTATCGGAAAACCTTTATTGTAAACGGAAGTAAATCGGAATACTCATCAGCACACGAACAGCTTTCCCCTGTTGTTTTCCAGGGGTCATCTGCGGTAATTTTGAAATGATTCGAAGGGCTTCTTGCTCCAGATTTTTATCCGGACCCCGCATTTTGATTTCCGATATTGAACCGTCTTTACCTATGATAAAGTTGACATAAACACGCCCTTGTATTCCCAATTGGGAGGCAATCTCGGGATAACGAAAATTCTTACGTATATGCTTATTCATTTGTTCTTGAAAACAATTTCTTCGTTCCGATTTTTTGACTTTTTCACAACCGGGAAAAACAGGAACTTCCTCGATTACAATAAAAGGAACTTCCGGGGTATCATCTATTTTTTCTACTTTGACATGCTTCACATCAACAATATCGTCAAAATCAAAATCGGTAACATTGAAGATGTCTTCTGCTTGATCGTCATCGTTTTTAATGATTTCAATATCTTTTGGATCTACAGCCAGAGGCAATTCCGGGGGAAGTTCCTTAATGTGTTTGGTAATCGAAATTTCATCCTCATCACTTGAAATGATGTTGAAAGATTCAAACTTGTAGGGATGCTCTTGGGTTTTCCATTCCAGAGCACGCCAAGTAATAAATAAAATTAAAGCAAGACCAATCACAAAATAGAGTTGGCTGTCCTTGTTTAAATTGGCTTTGGGGTTCTTTTTGTTTTCCATGACTTGAGGTTTTGTGTTTCTAAAAGAAAAACAAACATCCCGCCACAAGCCGAAAAGAACTGTTAAAATATATCCAAAAAAAATCCTAAAGTTTTGAACTTTAGGATTTTAGTTTGTTTTATAAAATTAGTGTAAGCTATTGCAAACGGAATGTAATCGGGATACTAAAGGGCACACGAACGGGTCTTCCTCTTTGTTTACCTGGGGTCATTTGAGGCAACTTGGAAACAATACGTTCCGCTTCCTTTTCCAAATTCTTGTCTGGTCCACGCATTCTGATGTTGGTGATTTGACCGTCTTTGGCAATGATAAAGTTTACATATACCCGCCCCTGAATTCCCATTTCTTGGGCGATTTCAGGATAACGGAAATTCTTACGAATGTGTTTATTCATTTGTTCCTGAAAACAATCTCTGCGTTCGGATTTTTTTACTTTCTCGCAACCTGGAAAAATCGGTACGTCTTCAATTACGGCAAAAGGAACATCAACATCCTCAAATTCTTCTTCGATTTCTACTTCTTCCACTTCCACGATTTCGTCTTCGTCAGTTTCGGTAGATTCAATCACGGTTTCTTCCACTTCCTCTTCATCCTCAACGACTTCAATAATTTCTGGTGCTGGCGGTGGCGGTGGCGGTGGTGGGGGTGTTTTTATTTGTTCCGTAATTGGAATTTCTTCATCATCATCTTCCTCTACGTTGAGTGCTTCATAATCATAAAGACTTTTTTCGTATGATTTCCACTCAATGGCTTGCCATGTGAAAAAAAGGATAAGGGCCAATCCGATCACAAAATACAGACTACTGTTTTTGGAAAGATCTACTTTTGGATTTTTTTTGGGTTGCATAATTTAGTCACTATATAATAAAGGCTAAACTAAAAAAAAATATAAACAAAACAACTATTTCCCTCTTGAAACCTAAGAATTTTTAAAAAAAATAAAATAGTCCAAAACCAATCCTTGTCCTTGAAGCAGCGTTAAAGGAATTTTGGAAGCTAGAAGTTCCATGAAAAGTGTATTGCAAAAACCAACATTTAGGTGGGTTTTAATCCTTTTTAGAATAATTTTTGAGAAACAGTTTGAGTCGAAAATAAGTCTATAAAAATGAGCTAATTTTCAACAAATTAAAGTCTTCGGAAAGCTTCAAATTTATAGTACAACTATGCACTAGGCTCCAGTGATGAGCCCTTGATAGGCGGCAGCATCCAAAAGATCTTCTAGCTCCGTAGGATCGGCAACTTTAATTCGAATCATCCAGCCATCGCCAAAAGGATCGTCGTTTACAATCTCAGGATTGGCTTCTAAGGCTTCATTTACAGCAATGACCTCCCCACCGATGGGCATAAAAAGATCGGATACCGTTTTTACGGCCTCTACCGTTCCAAAAACAGCTTCTTTTTCAACGGTTTCCCCTAAAGTTTCAATTTCAACATAAACAATGTCGCCCAATTCGCCTTGTGCAAAATCGGTAATTCCTACGGTGATTTCATCGCCTTCCACTCGAATCCACTCGTGATCCTTGGTATATTTTAATGTTTCTGGAATATTCATAGCTGCGTGCTTTAAAGCACAAATATATCAGAATTCAAGAAAAAATAGTACGCTTAGTTCCCAAAGTTATAACGAAGTGAAAATCCGGAACGCACACTGGTTTGTGGGAAGGCGGTGGAAATGGCAAATTCAGAGAAAAAATGATCGTAGAAAAAGTTACAGGTGAGGTTTCTGGAGATGGCATAGTCCGCAGTGACTTTGAGTGAAATCAGTTTTTGTCCAGCCGTTACTTGATTGTTGTCGTATTCCAAGTTTCGCAATACTGTAATGTTGTTGCGGTATGAAAAATCAGCTTTTATATTTAAATCTCCCTTTAAAATCACTTTTCGACCTCCAAAATTGGTGTTAAAACGCAAATCTTTTACGCGATAACCCATCCCCACCACATATTCGTCGCCATTGGATTCCGTAATTAAATTATTATCCAAACTCAATGAAAGTGATCGCTCTTTGCGCAATTCGGCAAGTACTTTCAAGGAATTGTGAAACTCCATATCCAGTCGCATCAGTGGATTAAACTGCTCCATCAAGGTAACGTTGGCATAGAGCTTTTCAGGAATAAAATTGTCCAATCGATCGCGCTTTTCGGGCTGGGTTGCATCAAAGTTAAAATTCGTTTGGAAATTGTTTAAGGTGTAGGCAGCTCGATAGGCGTGATTGAGTGCAAAACGTTTAAAAATCTTGGATAAAGCCTTACTTTCAGTCAATCCCGTATATTTTATTGTCCAGTTGGGCAAAGGGGTTCCTGGTATGGGATTCAATTTTATTTTCCCCGGAGCCACACCTGTGTAGGCCGACAAAAATGAATACAACAATACGGATTGCTGATCTTTGCCAAATCCCAATGGATAGCCTTCCTCACTGGTTCCTATGTTCCCAAATGCACTTGCCCCTGCCAAGCGTTCTGCAATAATGGGACGGTTGTTTCTAAAGTCTTCAAAATTGTCACTCGTGCTGCCTTTAATGCTTTGAAAGGCAGTTTTAATGAGCACCGTTGACATTCCAAAATTTCCAAACAAGCTGGTGTTTTGCGGAAGATATTCTTGATTGTCGACAAAGTAGTTTTCCAGGATGTTTTCCGAATAATTGCGGTCGGCATTTAAATCTACAATGAGCCCATTGAGAGGTGTCCACTGCGCAGAAACTTTAAAAAGACTGTTTTGCAATTGCGTAAACGGTTGGTTAAAGTTGGGAAATCCTGTCAACCAGCCTTGACGCGCAGCATAGTAGCGAACATCCGCCTGACTGCCCAAGGTGTACCCCAAGGTAGGTTGTAAACCTCCTGCAAATCCCACCGAAGGCAGATAACCCGGCAGTACACTCCCGTTGTTTTCGGAATAACTAAACTGCACCCTTTTTATGGTCGAAAATAAATCCACCACGCTGGTCAGTCCTTTTTTTAGTGCTGCATTCTTTTTTGCTGTAGAATCTGACTTGCTCAATGTTCTTTGACGGGGATTGTTTCTAGCCCGTTTATTTTTTAATCCCAAAGCAGCATACAAGCGGTCAAATGAAACAGAACCATTCAGTGTTTTGGTATTATTGTTTTGAATCGTATTGACTACCCCCAAAGGAATACCATTATCGCTCTTTACGAGGGCAAGGGCTTCCGGTCCTCTTTGCCAATTGAAGTT
Organism: Flavobacteriaceae bacterium; assembly: GCA_018699935.1. Taxonomy (GTDB): domain Bacteria; phylum Bacteroidota; class Bacteroidia; order Flavobacteriales; family Flavobacteriaceae; genus MS024-2A. The sequence continues at coordinate 4,498 of JABISF010000051.1, forward strand.
TCCTGTATAATTATAGCTCGCATCTATAAAACTGAGGATGGGGATATATTGTGTGGGTAACTTATAATTGAGGGAAAGGGATTGGAAATGATTGTTGGGCTCCCCACCTCTAAACAAGCTTTGCCACAAGACTTGCTGATTCGGAATGGAATTGCCTTGCACCTCTTGATTTTCTCCAATATCACGAATGATATTACTGGTTGCCGCATTAAAATTCAAACGCAAAGATCGCGTCAAATTATGTGACAAATTGTATTCGTAGTTAAACAAAAAATTTCGTTGCTGCAAACTAGGGCTCGTCCGCTGCAAATTACTATCCACTCCCTCAAGATACACTTGTCTGAATTTCTGATTGTTCAAAGAGCGATCAATAGCACTGTTCAAAGCAATCGAACTGGGCAACAGATTGAAATTTAATTGTTGCAGCCATTGCCAGTATTTCTTACGACTAAAGAATTTTATTTTCTTAAAAGGCTCTATCGTAAGGGGTTGAAATGAATATCCATAATTGGCTCCAACAATCAGATTGAGTTCTTCAAGGTTTTCGATTTCGTAGTCCCGATGGGATAATTCGTTATAAGTGTAAGAAAAATCAAAGTTTTCCGGGCTGTAAAAATGCTGTTTTCCTTCTCCCGTACTGATTTTCCGCACTCCAATCAAATTCACGCTTTTGCGTTGAGTATAATCAATCGCTTGATCGCGTATGGAATCCCGTTGGGATTTCCGATCGGAATTAGCCAAGCGGTCTTTGAGTTTTAGGTCCAGATAAAACGGATCGTATTTTGGGGTGATTAAAGTTTCTCCGTTAGAATAATTCAGTGGAATTTGCAATCCCCAAGATTCGGGTGTCAATTGTCCTAAATTGACATTGGTCACCATATCGTATTGTAACATTTCCTCTTGGGTTCGCTCATTGGGCGTTTGGTCTATGGCACCAAAACCAACAGAGGAATACCGTCCTGTGGCAGAGAAGGTGGCAAAATCGGCCATATTTGCATCCAATGCACCAATGGCTGCCCATCCTCCCCTACTATCAATTCCTGAGATCCGCAATTCGTTGAACCAAACCTCTCCGCATAGGGTTTCTCCCAATTGGGTGGATGGGTTTTTCACCCCTATCATCATGTTTTTTATAGCTCCCAAGGATGGATTTCCCTTAATCGAAAACTTGTATTTTTTATCTCCGGGCAGGGAACTGATGGGAGAAAATTCTTCTATGGAATTAAGGTCTTCGTCAAAATAGAGCACCTTTCCATAACCGAGCGCACTTAATGCTTTGGCTTTTAAGCGCGTTAAAAACTCAATGGGTACTTCAAGCGCATTAGCATCGGGAATCCACACTTCTTCAGGGCTCAAACGGTTGGACATTTCCTCGGTGTATTCCGTGGGTTTAAGTGGAATTTCAATTTGATAATAATTGTCCTGAAGGTCCGTTCCCAATCGAACAAAGGCGACCATGCGCTTGTCAAATTCATCAGCTACACCCTCCCCGGGTAAAGGGGCGTTTCCGGGTAATGACTCAGCATGGATAAACATTCTCAATTTCTCATATTGACGCATGTCCAAATTGATATTTTTATATATCCCCCGAGCATCAGAAGGCTGGAGATCACAAACTCTGAACGATAATGATTGCTCGTTCTGCCGAACAATGGTGTTGCTGTTGTTGATCAACTCACGACGAATATCGGGTGGTAAAACATAATTGATAGGAATGCGATTTTCGTTTTCTAAAATATTTACGGTACTGATGTCCACCGTTGTATTGGCATTAGCAAGCACCTCTTCATTCAGCGATTTGTTATACCGTCGCCAATCACCACGAACTAAATCCAGTGTTCCGAATCGAAATACTACTTCTTGATCAAATCCGGTAAGCAACATTCGCATAAAGCGGATGGAACGCAAATCCTCAATGGCATTGATGGCATCAAAATAGGTGCCGAAAGAAGTGTTTTCGTAATAACTCTTTTGAATGGGTATTTTAAATTGTATCCAACGGGTACTAATTTCATCACCATTGGGTGCCTGAACTTTAACATTTTCGCGAACATCGGTAATGAAAGGATGATTCCCTACCGTCATCCCTTTTTGGATGGGTACCCGATATTCAAAATAACTGTCGATGGTGTTCATACTCTGATCCCGGTTGATGTCTTCCGTGTCCGGTTCCGTAGTATTTCCACGATTGGTATCCGTAAACTCCAAGGGAGTATTGTTTTGAGTTCCGTTATAATTTTTATAACGATCAATGACCCCTCCCTCAGCCTGAGAATAGAACACATAATTGTCGCCGGCGGGATCGTTGGCAGGACCGTTTTTGTAAATCAGCGCCTCCTCTTCATCGGTCAAACCATCCAAACCGACATCTTGTAGCGCACGATCCTCTGCTACGGTATTAAATGCATAAACCAAAGATTGTGAAGCGGGTGTTTTTCCCCACTCGGTTTCATAAACGGGATTTAAATCCGAGGCTCCAGGCAGTCCGTTTTCAAATTGTTTTCTTCCGTCTTTAAGGATGTCTTCTGAAATATTCCCTAAGTGAAACACCAATTCCCCCAAGCTGGGGTCGGCGGTTTCCAAGTCCGAAAAAGTGTCCAACAACCAAAACTCTATGAACTCCACGTTGGCTTGTTCAAAATTCGTCGCATTGATGGGGCGCATAATCCCTCCCCAATGTTCTTTTTTATTGCGATCAAATTCATTTTGCGTGGCATTGTTATACGGTCCTTTTTCTTCTGGGAAATAGGCCAAATCCAGAGTGTTCTGTACACTGGTAGTTCCTTGAACCAAATCCTGCTCTGGAAAAATTTCTTGAATTCGTATTCTACGTGTGGTGTTTAAAGAAATATCATCGTTATTGATTCCCGGAGGCGGATTGTTTCCATAAAAAATTGTGTCTATGGAATACCACGCCAATTTGGATCGCCCTACCCCACTGGAAATTCCTTCCTCTCCTGCCCCCGGCACTTCATTGACCGGAACACTGGAAAGATTCCAAGCATTGAATCCTCGAATATCAATACTGGTTTGTGCTCCCTCAAAATCATCTATATACACATTGGTTTCACCATTCAAGGCGGTATTTTTTGGATTATTGGCCGTTAGGTTGGCCACTTCACCACGAAACGACAACAGCGAGGGAACATTGGATTTGATGGTCGGAATTTTGTTTATCATTCGGGTGAAAAAGGGAATTTCGGTAGAAAAATTCGCATTAAAACCCACCATGGTATTGTTCACCGGTTCCGTACCGTAATTGGCTTTTTGAGTGAGTGGATTTTCACTCAAATTAATCATCGTAGCACCAAAATACACCTTTTCGTTGACTTGATGCAATACATTTATCCCCGAAAAACGTTTGTTTTGTTGATTGAAAAAAGAATTGTTTTCCACTGAAATTTTGATGGGAACGTTGGAGGCTTTTAAGCCTTCATCCAAAATTTTAACCCGTCCAATCTCATAATTTACTGTATAATCCAATCCTTCCTGCAACAAACGTCCACCGGCGGTGACACGAACCGAGCCGCGAGTTACATTGAAGGCCCCAATGGGAATTCCATCGCCTCCCTCCGACTTATATCTTCCTTTCAGTTGGAATTTATTTTTCTCTGAAGCCTCCAAAGCAGCAGCTTTTGTCAAATTGTACATCTCTCTAAAAACATAGCGTTTTTGGTTGGCATTATATGAGTTTTGCTGATCGTAAGTTTCTTTGGCAGACTTGGGATCATCCAAAAGCTCAAAAAGAAAAGATCCGAAAGGCTCTACTTTTGGAAAAATAATGCGACCATATTTGGGATCAATAGTGATGCCCGGAACAAAATCAAAAAAACCATCGCCCTCGGGCACCAGATCACTATAGGCATTCAAGCGATCCAATTTCATGGTGTTCAGCAAGATTTGATTGTTCAAAGCTTCCGGCCAAATTTCATTTTCTACGGGAGTTAAATAATTGATGGGAGAAGGGTCGGTATAGAGGATGCTCAAACGAAAATCTTCTTCGGAAAGCTGATAGGCACCCGAATTATAGATGTTTTTCATCATCAAATCCCAAACGGGTTGACGCACATCGGTCACGCTACTTTTCAATAATTTTACAATCAAATTGTTGTTTTGCACCACCGGACGTTGTTGTATTTGTTGCCCCTGTGGTCCTTGAACAAGGGTAGTGCCCGGAACATCACCATTGGCAAATTCTCCAACTTGATACACTTTTCCTCTGTAAGTATACTGATAGGCAATCCCCAAAATCTCGTCGTTACTCAGACGTTGATTTAAAGAAATATATCCCAATTGGGGATGAAAACTAAATTCCTGCGAATTCAATTTGCGGGCGCTTTCCAATACAGCGTAATCAAATCCTTCGGACACTTTGGGACTATAGCTTCCAAATCCTTTGCTAATTCCTGCAATATCTCGAATATCTTTGGTGAGGAGTCCTTCAAAACCAATGGCTTCAGGATCCAAAACATTGACCGCATTACTCGGCGGGATTTGGGTGCCGGTTTCTTTAAAAAAATTGGGGACAAAATCATCCAAACGCGTTTTTTCGGGATTGGACTCTCCCAAATCTTGTAAGGCTACAATATTTCTGACGTTTTGCGTTTGATTCCCCCGATTGGTTACCCAAACCTCTAAACGAGTAATTTGAACAGGAGAGTTGATATAGGGATAAGTCTCCAAAAAGGCATCGTAATTATCTCTAAAATACTGACTGATGAAAAAGTGTCTGTCTTCTTCATAATCCAAGGCATAGACAGTAAAATTTTGCAATGTCCCTCCGCCTTGAGTGGTGATGTTTTGTGATTGCGAACGTTGTTCAGAGAAAACCCCCGAAATGGTGGTTTTTCCAAATTTCAAATCCGCCCGAACCCCAAAGAGACTTTGAGCACCCTGAATCAAATTACTATTGATCGGCATACTGATATTTCCAATATCAATATTTTGAAGGATTGCATCTTCAGTGATTTTTCCTTTTAAATAATCGGCTACACGATTGGTTACTTGGGTGGAACTGTTGGGCAGTTGATTAACTTGATTTTTGAGGTTATCAATTTTTTGTTTGGCCTGTTCCAAAGTGTTTTTGGCCTGACCGACTTGGCTTTGAACCTCGCCAAACGTATTTTTCACTTGTCCCGCTTTTTCCTGCAACTGCTCCACACGAGAACCCAAACTCCCTGGTAGGATGGAACCTACTTCATCCAGTTTTGGTGGGTTGAATTGAATTTTAACTAAATTTTGAAAATCAAAAGTAGACTCTGTATCGTAGTTGGCCGTAATTTGTAAACGCTCTCCAATTTTCCCCAACAAACTCAAACTGATCCGCTGATCAAAATCAAAATTAAAGGTTCTCCGGTTACGTGGAGAAGCATTGGGATTGTCGTTTTTTTGGTAGCGTGCGCCCAAATCAATTCCAATCGACCCCTGAGGCGAAATATCAATGGCATTACTCCCAAAAATGGTTTGAAAAAACTTGTTGTTGACATAAACCTCCGGCAAAAGATTTTTTTGACTCTCTTCTATGTTTTTACCCTTTCCACTTAATGCTATAACTTTTTCTTGAAAATAGGATTTCATTTGTTCCTTTAAGACCAAGGCTTCAAATTCTTTTACCGTAAGTACCAGTGGGGTATTGATGGGATAGCCGTCAATTTCTTCTGAAAAAATATACCGCTCCGTAATGGGATCATATACATATTTGGAGACAATACTTTCTAATTGGGGCAGCTGAATTTTGCCCAAATCCGCTTCTTGTTGAGCAAATAAAGAACTGCCGAACAACACGATACCAAAAAAAATGATTAAGGTGCGTTTGGGGTAAGTGAAGTAATTATAAAATTTAATTTTGTTCAATAAATCATAATTTATTCAGTGCCAGCTTTATAAGTCCCTCAACAGAACTTTCGGGTTGGCTCTGAATCGCGTTATCGATCACTTTTTCTGCCTGACGTCTTGGATAGCCAAGAACCTCTAATGCTGATAACGCTTCTTCTTTGATTGTATTGTTTTTAAATGTGGGAATTTCTTCACTTTCGAACAGATTCATCATCTTATCTTTTAATTCGATAATCAATCGTTGAGCAGTTTTTAATCCGATTCCTTTGATGGATTTGATGGTGACCAAATCCTCCGTAACGATGGCACGCTGAATTTGATCGGGTTCTAAGGAGGACAACATCGTTCTTGCGATACTAGCTCCTATTCCGGAAACAGAAAGTAATAAGCGAAAAACCGAACGTTCCAAAGGGGTGAAAAAACCGTACAAGGTGTGCGCATCTTCTCGAATTTGAAGATGGGTGAACAACTTGATCTGTTCCTCATCGCCCAGTTGAGAATAGGTGTGCAATGAAATATTTACAGCATAGCCCACCCCGTTGCAATCAATAACCACTGCCGTAGGATTCTTTTCTATCAGGCGACCACTCAGTTGTGTAATCATAATTATTTATTTTTGGATTGGGCGTCAATAATTGCTACCGCAGCCATATTGACAATTTCTTCAACAGAAGCCCCCAATTGTAGTATGTGAATGGGTTCTGTCAATCCCATCAAAATAGGACCAATGGAAAGTGCTGCATTTAATTCTTTTATCAATTTATAGGTAATATTGGCCGCATCTAAATTTGGAAAGATCAACACATTGACATTTTTTTTGCTAAGCCTTGAAAAGGGAAATCCTTTTTCCAACATTTCCTTGTTTAGAGCGAAATCGGATTGAATCGGACCATCCACGGTGAGTTCCGGAGCCACACGATGCAACAAGGCAACTGCTTCACTCACTTTTTTGGCTTGCGGAAACTTGGAAGACCCGAAGTTAGAAAACGACAACATGGCCATGGTTGGAGAAAAACCAAACATTTCTGCGGTTTGAGCAGTCAATTGAGCAATTTTGGCCAATTCTTTCGCATCAGGATCTACATTGATTGTTGTATCGGATAAAAAGATAGGACCGCGTTTGGTCAACATTAAGTTGGTGGCTGCCACTTTTTTTACTCCCGGAGCTTTTTTGGCAATCTCCAAAATGGGTTTGACCACAGAAGGATAATTTCTAGAATAGCCCGACAACATTGCATCGGCATCTCCATTCTTAATCATCATTGCTCCAAAATAGTTTCGCTGCAACATCATCCGTTCCGCATCATAGAAGGTATATCCTTTGCGTTTTTGTTCCTGCCAAAACAACTCTGCATAATTTTTCCGTTGGGCTTCATGGGTATCGACCTTGGGATCGATGATCGTTACATCCGCATCAAAATGGATGGCTTGCATGAGGTCTTTAATTACCTCTTCATCCCCCAAAAGGATCGGAATGGCAATCCCTTCTTCGCTGACAATTTGTGCTGCTTTTAAAACATCGAGATGGTCGGCTTCGGCAAAAACCAAACGTTTTGGGTCACTTTTAGCACGATCGTGTAGCAAACGCACCATTTTTTGATTGCTCCCCAAACGGGCTTCTAAGGTTTCAATATATTGTTCCCAGTTCTCAATGGGTTGTGTCGCCACTCCGGACTCCATGGCTGCTTTTGCTACTGCGGGTGGTATTTTGGCAATCAAACGCGGATCGAAAGGTTTTGGAATAATGTATTCTCTACCAAAGCTCAAGCGCGTTTCGTCATACACCACATTGACCAACTCTGGAACCGATTCTTTGGCCAATTCTGACAAGGCCTTCACAGCAGCCATTTTCATGGCTTCGTTGATTTTGTTGGCGCGAACATCCAAAGCTCCTCTAAAAATAAAAGGGAACCCCAGTACATTGTTGACTTGATTGGGATGATCCGATCTTCCTGTGGCCATAATCACGTCTTCACGCGTGCTGATGGCAAGGTCGTATTCAATTTCTGGATCGGGGTTGGCCATCGCAAAAACAATAGGGTTTTTGGCCATGGAAAGCAGCATGTCGGGAGTGAAAATATTCGCTTGCGAAAGCCCTATAAACACATCAGCTCCTTGGATGGATTCTTCCAGAGTATGAACATCTTGATCGGTGGCAAACAAGGCCTTTTCCGGAGAAAGTTGACTGCGATCCGAACGAATCACACCCTTGCTGTCAATCATGATGATGTTTTCTTTTTTTGCTCCAAAAGCTTGATAGAGTTTGGTGCAAGATATCGCTGCAGCTCCGGCACCGGAAACGATGATTTGGACGTCCTCTATTTTCTTTTCTGCCAATTCTAATGCATTGATCAAGGCGGCACAAGAAATTATGGCGGTACCGTGTTGGTCGTCGTGCATCACCGGAATATTCAATTCCTCTTTCAAACGTCGCTCAATTTCAAATGCCTCGGGAGATTTAATATCTTCCAGATTTATTCCTCCAAAAGTAGGGGCTATCGCCTTTACGGCATCGATGAATTTCTGCGGGTCTTTTTCGTTGATTTCAATATCGAAAACATCGATGTCTGCAAAGATTTTAAACAACAAAGCTTTTCCTTCCATCACCGGCTTTGAAGCTTCTGGGCCAATGTCTCCCAGACCCAAAACTGCCGTTCCATTGGAAATAACAGCTACCAAATTTCCTTTGTTGGTGTATTTGTATACATCACTGACCTGCTTTTGAATTTCCAAACACGGAATGGCTACGCCCGGAGAATAGGCCAATGCCAAATCGCGTTGTGTCCGATAACTTTTTGTAGGAACCACGGCAATTTTTCCCGGTGTGGGTTTGGCGTGATAATCGAGTGCCGCATTGCGTTGTTGGTCGTTTTGCATAGAGATTATTAAGTTTCTTTAATTTGAGTTTCGCTGAGAGTTTCTCTTTAATCCTCGTTCTTAGGCGAAGTAATAAAGAGTGTAAAAATACCTCCTATTATAAGAAATACACCTGCCAAGCGGATGATATTAATCGGATTTTGTCCCAATAAATCATACACAAAATATTGCACCGAAAAGATTTGTATAATCATTGGGATAACAATGAACATGTTGAAAATCCCCATATACACTCCCGTTTTATCACTGGGAATGGAAGACGCTAAGATTTGATAAGGCATAGCCATCATGGACGCCCACGTAATTCCAAGTCCAAAAGCAAAAAGATAAATTGTAGATACCGTAACCCCACTCCCAATAGGCAGCGTGAATAATACATCGGTATCATTTAAATAAGGCATAATTAAGAGGGCTGCACCTCCTAGTAGCAGACTAAAAAAATGCAGTCGTTTTGCCCCAAATTTTCGCGCAATGGGAATTAAGGCAAAGGCAACCATAAAACAGATAATGTTGTAGGTACCGTTCAAGTTTCCTGTTAACAACTGTGCTTGATTAAAAAAGGAAGTGTTCTGATCCAAAGTGTCATACAGCGATAAAGACAAGGCAGACGTCAGGTATTGCCAATAACAAAACATGGCATACCAAGGAAAAAACATAACAGGAATGAGCTGAACCATGGGTTTGGGCATCTCTTTCATAGCACCATAAATCTCTTTTACGGTGGTTACGATCAAATTGCCCTCTTTTTTTCTTTTTTTGAGCGCTTCGAGCTCTTCTGGTGTCGGGGGATATTCCGAGGTGGTTAGTACACTCACCAAAATAGTTCCAATAGAAGCTACAGCACCGATTCCAAAAGCCCAATAGGTAGAAACTGGAATTCCGTTGTCCATTTTATCACTCAATGCCAAAATACCAAAAGAAACTAAAATAGCCGGTGTGAAATTGGCCATCGTTGTACCCAGACCTGTGAAAAAACTTTGCACTAAAAATCCAAAGGAATATTGCTTTTCGGGGAGTTTGTCAGATATAAAGGCGCGATAGGGTTCCAAAGCAATATTATTGGCCGCATCCAAAATCCACAACAAACTGGCAGCCATCCAAATACTACTAGAATAAGGCATAATCAGCAAGCCGATACTCGCAATGAGGGCACCGGCAAGAAAAAAGGGTTTTCTTCTACCAAATCGCGGCGACCAAGTACCATCACTAATGGCACCAATGATGGGCTGAACAATCAGACCGGTGATGGGTCCTGCCAACCACAACAAAGGAAGTTCCGATTCAGAGGCCCCCAAATATTTGTAGATGGCACTCATATTACTTTGTTGCAATCCAAAACTAAATTGAACTCCGAAAAAACCGAAGTTCATGGTCATGATTTGCCAGAAGGAGAGCTTTTTTTTCTGCATAATTATTTTTTAGCGATGGAGGGAGCCTCTACGGGTCCCATTAACGTTTGAATTTTTTCAACAATATATGCTCCGACTTGCTGTCCTTGAGCAACGCCTTCTTCTATAGCCATCAAATAGTGTATCCCTCCATAAAGTCGAGAAATGGCGGCTTCTTCAGAAGCGTGAATAAACGATTTGTAAGAACGTTCCGGCAGCCCATAAGCCATCTCGGTGGTGTCCACAAAAGAAAAATCATCCCCATAAATATCCGTTAAGGCAATAGCGGCAGCACGAGAAATCACAGAGTGACCACTGGTGTATTCGGGGAAAGGAGGGGTTTGTAACAACGGCAACCACTCTTCGTCATAGTATTCATTGATGAGTGTTTCTGGACGCACCACCAGCGTTTTCCATTTCTGATCCCAGCAACTGATGAATGCATCAAAAAGTGCTATGGTCACATTGGTGTAGGCGTTGATGGTCTCGTCAAACGTACTTTTGGCTTGGCGACTGGCTATGGAGGTAATTCCAATCCAATGTCCACCGGGCGTGATTTTTTTGGTGGCAAACATGGCATGCCCTCGGTGATGGGTTACGTAAGGATTGCAATCCCAAAACTTGGCAATTTCTTTTTGTTCTTCATTTAATTGATTTCCAATTTCAAAAACTTGCTGTAATTGCAATTGAAAAGGACTTCCTTTTTTTAGATCGAAGGGTAAAGGTGGTTTGGGCTCAAATTGATTGGAAGATTCCAAAACGAGGGTGCGGATTTCCTTCCAATGCGGTTCAATTCCATCCATATAATCGGGTGGAGTGGGTTTCCAATACTGATCTTCCTCTTGTATGGTGTATTTTGGAAACGTACGCGTTTGGTTATACATGTCTTTTCCTGCCCATGCCATTATATGGCTTGCCACTTGTTCACCATAGGCTTGCGAGGCTTTTAAAATACGTTTGGGAACCCCAATTTCTTTCATTTGTTCTAAAAAGGCATTTTGGAATTTTTCCATTTTGTCTTCAGAAAAAATTAAGGTTTTTCCGGCGTGATTAAAGGCAAACAAAGCCGCCAAATGCGCTTCAACATCTATATTCTCAGAGGTAGGAATTAGAGTTAAATCGGGTACTTGCCCTTTTAAAGATGCATATTTATCGGGTCTGGCTTGTGCCATGATTTCATAGGCCGCAATGGTGGGATAGAGATAAACACGAGAAGCAACCGGAGGCGAAAAAATATCATAAACAATGATGTCAGACAGATTTTGCATGGCCGCTTGAAATAATTCAGGATCTTCCAGTTTGGCTTTGTAAGAGGTGTCTTCGGGACCACAACCTGAGAGGGTAAGCAACAAAATGAAAAGAAAAAATAAGACTCTTTGCATGGGTAAATGTTTTTTGAGGTTGAGTAAAAATACAAAACTATTTTTGGTCAACAGAATTTATTTAATATTAGGTTTTTGTTTTAATAAATAAGCAAAATCGTTATTGGTTGCAACCACCAAATCGCCATTGTCCAATCTTCGGATTTCTCGTCCCAAGGTGCCGTGCGGCAAAGGTAGTGGAAGGGTGGTGGTAAATTGGAGACGTTGCGGATCAAAATCGCGCAATTCGCCTCCGGGATTGGCTTGCATCATTCCCAATTCAACGACATAACTTTTTGTATTTCCTACAAAGTAAACCGTTCCATCCTCTGGATTCACGGCGATATCTTCTATGGTGCTTTGCTGGGCAAACTTGGGCAATGGGACGCCTTTAAATTGATTTCCGTCATTTAAAAACAACATGGAACGCAGCTCTTTTAATTCCTTGATTTGAAGAATCGTTTCAGGAGCTTTACCCACTACAGCTGTGATGTCGCTGACGGTTGAAAAGTCTTTATAGGCCGGAAAACGCTTCTTGACTATTGGAAGCTGCTGCGCTAATTTGTCTTTGGAGACAAAGGGAACTTGGCTTCCGAAAAAGGGATAAAAAATGATGGGATCGACTTGCTGATTTTCATCAAAATCATCGAGATAGAGGGTTACCGGGCTTTCTGAATTGGGTTTCCATTTAAAGTTTTCTCCTACATTTCCAGCAATGATATCCAAAAATCCATTTTGGTCAAAATCAAAAAAGGCAACGGTGTTCCACAGACCTTGGGTGTGCTGTAATCCATAGTTTGCGGTTTGATTTTCAAAGCCTTTTCCTTGCTGATTGATCAAAACCGTGATGGGCATCCAATCGCCAACGAGAACCAAATCAAGAAAACCATCATTGTTTAAATCTACCCAAGCGCTGTCGGTGAGCATTCCAAATTGTTCCTTGATCAAAATTTTCATGGCACGTCCCTGATCATTTTTGATAATAAAACTCCGAGGGGTTAAACCATAGGCTCCGGTGATGGACCGGCTTCCTACAAAATAATCTTGAATTCCATCGTTGTCAAAATCGGCGATGGCCACCGTTCCCGTATGGGTTTGCGGAAGTGAAATGGGAGCCCGGGTAAATAGGCCTTTTCCATTATTTACATAAATGCGATCTTCATAACTATTGTCCGGAGAAATCACCGTGTTTCCTCCACTGCCCACATACAGGTCTAAATCCCCATCACGATCAATATCTATGGAAGCTACGGCTATGTCTTCAAAATTGCGATCGATTTCAAAAGCGGGCTGATAAAGATTTTTAAAATCCCCTTTTTTGGAACCCAACAATATCGCTGAAGGTTGTGCTTTTGCACCCCCCAGAAAAAGATCGTAGATACCATCTCCGTTAAAATCCGCTTGCAGCAAAGTGGGTCCTTCCGTGGAAAGTAATTCGGGAATCAGTTGCTCTTTTTCGTAATCGAAATAGGAGTTTTCTATATGTTTAAACGGCAACACACTCAGCGAATATGATGATCCTGAGTGTTGCTGGGTGACTTGTGTACCTTCGGGCTTGCGTTGCACTTCCATTCTTGCGGCATTCAATTGAGAAAGTCTTTGCAGCTTCCCGTCCGGCCAAACCACTTGAACCGAATCTACGGAAAGATGTGGAACTCCAAAATGCAGCAAATGGGTGGAGGAAGATTGAAAGCCTTTGGTGCTTTGGTACTCAGAAAAATATTTTTTCCCTTCGGCAAAAAGCGTCACTTTGGTTCCATTGGTGATAGGATGGGTGGAATTTCCTTTCAACAATAGTTGCGTAGCTCCTTTATTTTCCAATTTATTTTCAAAAATCTGCGCAGGTTGATTGATATTGTTGACGATTAAATCCAAATCTCCATCGTTGTCTAAATCACTGTAGGCTGCTCCGGTAGAATAGCCGGGAGTTCCCATAAAGGCGTTGGACAATTTTGAAAAATTTAAATCCCCCTCATTGCGAAACAAAAGGTTTGGGATTTTTAGGGTCGGCATTTCTGCTATAATTTGACGGCGTAAATCATCTTGTTTGGATTGTTCAAAAGCGGTAAAATTTATTCCACTTAAATAATTGATATAGTCCAAATCATTGGGGCGTTTGACAATTCCATTGGGAATAAAAATGTCGTTCTTGGCATCGTTGTCAAAATCCGCCAACAACACCCCCCAGCTCCAGTCTGTGGCATAGGTTTCCGTCATCAGTGCCAAATCGACAAAAGTGTCATTTCCGTTGTTGACTTGCAAATGGTTTCGAGCCAACTGGGCTTCAAATCCATAGCGATCTTTGATTTGACTGATCTTGTCGGAATCTTCTCCGCCGGACTTTAAGAACACCTCAGCGTCATAGGGCATCATGTCGGTGGTGAAAATATCCAAGCGACCATCGTTGTTCATGTCCGCCATATCGACCCCCATGGTGAAACGAGTGGTATGATTGACCAAAGATTTGCTGGATTCGGTAAAACTTCCGTTTTTATTATTTAAATAGATATAATCGTTTTCGTGAAAGTCATTTCCGATATATATATCGGACCAGCCGTCGTTGTTGATGTCTGCCACCCGAATGGCCAAACCATAGCCCAATGGACTGCTATAAATCCCGGCTTGTTGGGTGACTTCGACAAATTTTCCGTTTTCGGCCAATTGGTTTTCATAAAAACGATCGCCGGCCAAAGAATCTTGTTCTGAGCGTTTGGTAATTGATCCATAACTGCGAACCGAGTGGATGTTGTGGTTGAGCAGATATATATCTAAATCACCGTCCAAATCATAATCCAAAAAAGCGGCTTGGGTAGAAAATCCGGAGAAATCCAAACCGTATTGTTCGGAAACTTCCGTAAAGGTCAAATCCCCATTATTGAGGTATAAGAGATTATGGGCTTGAAGCGAGTTAAAACGCCCGTTTTTGCTGACATAAATATCTAACAACCCATCGTTGTTGACATCTTCCATGGTCACCCCGTTCGACCAAGAAGCCTCCTGAAGCAAACCTGCACTTTCGGAAATGTCTTGGAACTTCATTCCGCCTTGATTGAGATACAAGCGATCCGGCAATTGATTGGCGGAAAAATACAAATCTTCCCAACCGTCATTATTGATGTCTCCCACGGCAACACCTCCACCATTGTAATAATAGAGATATTCCACAATATTGAGATCGGGTTGATAATTTAAGGTATTTTGAAAATCAATTCCACTTTCTGCGGCACTCAGCGCTTCCATAGAAAAATAGGGATTTACTAGGGGAGCTGGCGCTTTTGGCGCTTCACAAGAAACAAAGATAGAAATGAGGGCTAACAGAAAAACGCGATAGATTGATTTCATTATTTGTGTTTAAAAATGCTTACAGCAGCATTGGTTCGAAACACGAAAATTTCATCATTTATGATTTTGATATCTCTTATTTCTCCTTTCACTGTGAATCCTTTGCTGTTTTTCGTTGCCGAAAGTACTCCTTTTTGATTTTCTAAATAGACCCCATAGGTGGCGTCATAGATTCCTACTTCGGGTTTTACCCGAAACAAGTTTCCTCCCAAAAATAAATCGTTATCCCCATCCCCGTCGGCATCTTGATCTGCAATGGCATAGATGGGACTCAATTGCGCCTCTTGTGGGAGGTCGATTTTGGTAAATGAAAAATTTCCTTCATTGATAAAAATGGCCGAGCTTAAGGTATTGACCGTTAAAATCTCAACGCCCTCCATTTCTTCTGGGGTAAATATCTGATGAATGTCTGCATTTTTAAATCGTTGATAATTGGGAAATTTTTTCTTTAAACTTTTAATTTGATCAATCAGGTTGTGGCGCAGCGCATAAGGCAAATCGCGATCTTCCTCATTGGTGAAAGTCAAAATTCCTTCCACCGAACCGTTTCGATCAAAATCGTTCAAATAGAGTTTGATCGGGTGCGTGGCAGTAGCCCTAAAACGGGAGTTCTGACCATGGTTCCCAGCTACAATATCCAAATCACCATCTTGGTCGATGTCCACCAAATGTAATTTGTTCCACCAGCCTTTTTCTTGAATCAAAGGATTTTGATCCAAGCGGGAGAATTTTCCCGCTTCGTTTTGGAACAGCTCTAGCCCCATAAACTCTCCACTGATCATTAAATCTTGATCCCCATCCTGATCCCAATCTTGAAAAACAGCATCGGTAATCATCCCCCGATTTTTTAATTCCGGAGCAAGGCTGGCCGTTTGGTCTTCAAATTGACCTGCGCCATTATTAATTAAAAGATAACCCGATCCGGCTTGACCATAGCTGCCAATTTTGATTCGTTCGCCTATAAACAAATCTTGATCCCCATCCTGATCGATGTCTGCTGCAATGGCCACACCCGTGCTGATACGATCTTGATCGTTGGGAAATTTTTGCTCCGAAAGGGTAAAATTTCCTTTGCCATCATTGAAGAACAACCGATCAAAGAGCAGATCTGAGTAAGGGCTTAACTCGACACTACCCGAACTGAGGAATACATCCAAATCCCCATCGCCGTCTGCATCAAACAATAAGGTCTCAGTATTTTCAGCCTCTTTAAGGCGTTCAAATTCAGTGGGATTAGATTTTTGAAAAGTTCCATCCGAACTTCCAAAATATACTACTGTAGTTTCTCCTTTGGATCCGGGGATGACAATATCCTCGATACCATCGCCGTTGAGATCCCCAGCTCCGGTAACGGGACCCTCATTGCTACACATGTGATAGGTCAGTCGCTCCCGATGAAAATCGACAAAGTCTGCTTCCTTTTGAATATAATCCAACTGAGGGTCTTGGACTTCTGTAAAAAAGAGGCTGGAATCGGAGGAATTCTTCTGAGGCATCCGTTGGGCGGCAGCTTCTTCTATAACAACAGTTTGATCGGCAGCAACATTGGACAGATGGGTTTCTTTTCCCAAAGGCCAAAGTACTCGGATATCCACTTTTTCAGTGGTTCCCAAACCGATATTGATGCGTGGATCAACACTGGATTGAAAGCCCCGTGCAGGTTGTTGTTCAAAAAACAAGGTGTCTTGTTCTGTTTTAACCCACAGTTGTGCACCAACCCCAAAACGGTTTTGATTTTCTCCCATGAGTTCAATTTTTAAGTAATGCGCCGTTGAAGTTTCCAAAGTGTTTTCATAAACAAAGGCTTCCATATTGACATTGTTGACCACCAAATCGAGATCACCATCATTATCCAAATCGGCATAGGCAGAACCGTTGGAAAAACTAGGGGTATTCAATCCCAAATCGGGAGCCAATTCAAATTTAAAATTCCCTTTATTTAAAAAAGCGTGATTGTCCACTTTTTCTGAAGGAATAATATCGATCAATTTTTGAAAGTCCACTTTACTTTTGCTCACCATGGAACTCGCCACTTCTTCATTGGAAATATACTGAAGGTAATCCTGATCGGTTAAATCTTTATAGATTCCATTGGAAACAAAAAGGTCTTTTAACCCATCGTTATTCATATCGAAAAACAAGGCTCCCCAGCTCCAATCGGAAGCTTCCACCCCGGCCAATCTTCCCACTTCACTAAAGGTGGCATTGGTATTGTTGCGATGCAGCATATTTCTTGTAAACTGATGGTGGTAGCCATTCTTGACACTGTACTGATAGCGATTCCAATTTTCAAACGTGGTAACACTTTTCAATCGATCATAGCGCGAAGGGAGCATTTCGGTAACAAAAATATCGTTGTAGCCATCATTGTCTAAGTCGCCCATGTCGGCGCCCATGGAAGCCCCGCTGATGGATTTCATTTGCTCGGTCAATTCTTCTTTAAAAGTCCCGTTACGCTGATTGATATATAAATAGTCGCGTTCGAAAAAATCGTTGGAAATAAAAATATCTTCCCAGCCATCATTATTCACGTCACCCACAGTAACCCCCAATCCAAAACCAATAACACTTCCAAAAATTCCAGAGGCTTCACTCACGTCAACAAAGAAGCCGTTGTCGTTTCGCATCAACTTATCGCCCCCCAAACCGTCTCTTTTGGGGCGTTCGTTTCTGCGTAAATCAAAACTTCCAATCGCTTGATAGGAGTTGTTGAGCAGATATACATCCAAGTCCCCGTCTTTGTCGTAGTCGAAAAAAACGGCATGGGTAGAAAACCCCTGATCTGCCAAACCAAATTGAGCCGCTTGCTCCTTAAAAGTGCCATCTCCCTGATTGATGAAAAATTCATTTTCCTTGCTGTCGCCCTTCACATCGCCCGAGTTACAAACATAAATATCCAACCAACCATCGGCATTGATATCCACCATGGTGACCCCAGTTGACCAAGCTTTGTTACCGGCTACGCCAGCAGTTTCTGTTATTCTTTCAAAGGTAAAATCCCCTTTATTTAAATAGAGTTCATTCGGTTTTTGATTGGCCGAAAAATACACATCCACCCAGCCGTCATTATTGATATCACCTACGGCTACGCCTCCCCCATTGTAAAAATTTCGATATTTATAGACATTAAAATCATCGGAATAACTGAGGTCGTTGGAAAAGGCAATTCCTGTTGCTTCGGCACTTTTTAATTCGAAAGGAGTCCGTTTTTCTGTACCGCACTTAAGCAATAAAAAACTCAACACTAGTACGAAGGTTAAAATGGAAAATCGATGCTTCATGGGGGGCTAGTTATTTTCGTTTAAATCGTCTATTTTTACAGCAACATCGCGCGTATCGATGGGATAGACTCTGAATCTTCGGTCGCCATCAATTTTGACATAAACCCGTGGGATGGAATCGGAATCTAGATCAAAAGGCGTAAATGCATTTCCGGGAAACCATTTGCTTAGTGAATCCAATACTTTGGGCAGTAGCTTATCGGCATGGTATTCTTGGCTCCAAATACTCCACAAGCGATGGGAAAACTTGGCGTCCAAGCCTTTCACTTTGTTGTCTTTATTAAAAACCCCTTGGAATTCTATGTAAAAATCATTTTTACCATCCATTTCGGTAGTGTCAGTATAGTTATGTTTCAACAAATGATAGGACCTCCCTTGCGTAATTATCCTGTCGTGGTTTAAATCCCAGCATTTTTTAAAATACACTTCTTTGGATTCCCCAAGTCTTAAATCAAAAAAAACAGAGTCAATTTTAACGTTTCTTGCCAATTCTTGATCCACCCATTTGTCATACTCGGATTGACATCCCAGCAGACTAAAAATCAGCACAAAAAGAAAAACGTTTTGGACTACCAAAAAAGTTGGATTACACTTTTTCATTTAATTTTTAAGTTGAACCGCTTTGAGCGTATCATTGTTTACGCCAATTAAGAGATTTTTTGAACGTTGCAAATTTACAACTTCTAACTTTCTTATTTGTCCCTTGACATTCAAACTTTTAGGCGCACTCCATTGCACTTTTTGATCTTTTATGGCGTACTCCAATTCCCAGCCTTTGGAAGCATCATAACGCCCAAATTGGGGCTTGACGAGATATTGATTCCCACCCAAAAACAAACGCCCACCCGAAGCTGTCTCGTTTTGAATTCCTGTTATGGCATAGACCGATGAATACTGGATTTCATCGGGTAATGCAAGCGTCACAAACCCCTCATCAGTGTTCAAAAATGCACAGCTTTTCAGTTCATCCAAGGTCAGCATTAGGGAGGCATTGAGAACTTCTTGAGGGAGTAATTTGGACATTGGAATTTTGGAATAGTCCTCGTATTTGACCATTTGTTTTTTAAGCCCTGGTAATTGCGCAATCAACTCGTCTTTGTCGACTATGGGATAATATTGATCGCCTATGGGCATGCAAAAGAGTTGCTCGGAATCTCCGTTTTGGTCAAAGTCATTAAGATACATCCGCATCTTGGGTTTGAAAAAAGAGTTCTCTCCCAAATTTCCGGCCACGATGTCCAAGCGACCATCTTGATTTACATCTTCCACATACACACTCGTCCATAGACCCCGCGTATGCTCCAAGCCGTATTGTTGGGTTTGGTTTTCCCAGGTCCCTTTTTGATTGATTAAGACCGTGATGGGCATCCACTCTCCCACTAAAATTAAATCTTGCCAACCGTCTTTATTGAGATCGGCTGCCACGGCATCGGTGATCATCCCAATATTTTCAAAAGCAGGCTGCTGTGCTTGTTGAAAAGTATTGTCTTTTTGATTTAAATAGAGCCTACCGGAGGCGGGATAGCCATATAAGGCTAACTTAAAACGCTCTGCCAAAAAAACATCTTGAAAACCGTCTTGATTAAAATCGGCAACTGCCACTGCTGCCGAGGAAAAATGGGTTTCAAAATCAAAGGCTTGGGTTTGTTTCGAAAATTGACCTTTTCCATTATTAAGGTAGTAGCGATCGTCCACTTCGGTGGAATAGGTCGAAAACGCTCTTCCTCCACTGGTCACCAATAAATCTAGGTCGCCGTCGTTATCACCATCAAAAAACACGGCATCCGTATCTTCATTGCGTTGATCGACTTGGAAAGGCAAGCTCGTTTTGCTAAAATCGTTTCCTTCCGAAATAAATAGTGCCCCCGGCTGCAATTTGGCCCCTCCAACAAAGAAATCCGAGCTGCCATCGCCATTCAAATCGGCGGTCGCCAAAGCGGGTCCTTCGTTATGGTACATTTGCGGAATCAAGCGTTCCCGATTAAAATCAATCCATTGATTTTCCTTGTGTACAAAATCGAGTGACTTTGCCTTTTGCACAGGGGGAGTTGCTTTTTTTAACTGTATTTCTTGGACACTTTCTTCAGGCTGCAAAAGTTCATGCCATTGATTGGTTGAAAGGTTTTTGTACAAACTAGTCGCTCCATTGGGCCATAAAACCACCGTACTGTCGATATTTTTTTGAGCCCCTACGCCAATATGAATTCGATTGGAAACAGAAGATTCAAAACCTCGGGAAGGAAATTGCTCCCGCATCGCTTTTTTTCCATTTCCGTAAAACAAAAGAACTTTGGCACCCACAGCAAAAGTATTTTTTTCTTTGGCTTTTAAACTTAAATTTAAACTTCTTGCGTTGAGTGTATCGGTCGTGTTTTTATAAACAAAAGCGGGCATATTGACATTGTTGACCACCAAATCCAAATCGCCGTCATTGTCCAAATCGCCATAGGCATTTCCGTTACTAAAACTGGGGGTGTCCAAGCCCCAATCGGTAGTGACTGTTTCAAATTGAAAATTTCCGGTATTTCTAAAAGCAGCGTTAGGAACCGCCTTGGAGGGCATGATGTCTATCAGTTTGGACAAGGCATTTTGCTTGTCCGACATGATCGTCTTTACCTGCTCTTCATTGGCCATATACGCCAAATAATCTCGATCCAGGAGGTCTTTATAAATCCCATTGGCAACAAAAATATCATTCAACCCATCATTGTCCATATCAAAAATCAAGGAAGCCCAACTCCACTCGGTGGCTGCCACGCCGGCCCATCGACTGACTTCAAAAAAACCGGAAGCTCCCATATTGCGTTGGAGTGCGTTTCTAGGGAATTGGTGATAATATCCATTTCGAAGCATGAGTGCATATTTGTCCCACGAATCAAATTTGGCTTTGGTTTTTTGACGTTCCAAGGTAGCGGGAAGCATTTCGGTAACAAACAAGTCGGGCAGTTGGTCGTTGTTTAAGTCGGCGGCATCAGCACCCATGGCTCCCATGGCGGTTGCTTCAAATTGATCTTCCAAAACTTCTACAAAAGTGCCGCCTTGGTTGTAATACAAATAGTCCCGCTCAAAAAAATCGTTGGAGATGTATAAATCGGGCAATCGATCTTCGTTAAAATCACTTAAAGTAATTCCCAAACCAAATCCAATGGCACTGCTATAAATATTTTTTTCTTGGGTGACATCAACAAAACTTCCGTTGCGGTTTTCGAAAAACTTATTGCCCTCTCCATTGGCATCTGGAATTTCGCGTTGGTCTTTGATCAAATCATATCCTCCTACAGAACGCAAAGAATTGTTGAGTACATAACAATCCAAATCCCCATCTTGGTCGGCATCAAAAAATGCTGCGTGTACGGACAAACCAACCACGTCTAGCCCGTAAGCTTTGGAGGCTTCCTTAAACTGCAAATTTCCTTGGTTGATGAAAAGCTCATTATGGCGGTTGTTTCCCTCGGGTTTGCCCGATTTACAAACATAGAGATCGAGTAAACCATCGCCGTTTACATCGGCAAAGGTAGCTCCCGTGGACCAAACATTTTTACAGGCTACACCGGCTTTTTCTGTAATGTCTTCAAATTCCCAATTTCCCTTGTTTAAAAA
>JABISF010000052.1 GCA_018699935.1 Flavobacteriaceae bacterium
TACAGCTGGATACCAATGTCTTGAGCCAATACGGAAAATGGGGTGAGTAGCCCCAAGGTTAGAAAACAAATAAATTTTAAAGGGTTGCGGGAGAACGTCATAATTTTGAAATATTAATTTATTAGGTGGTAAGATAACAAATTTCGGTTTTGGGAAAACAAACTTTGAAGAATACAATTATAATTTTTTTTACTGCCGTCAATCCTACTTATCTTTGGAACATGTCAAAAGTGATTTTTATCATGGGAGTGAGTGGTTGTGGAAAGACAACCATCGGGAAGGCATTGGCGGAGCAGTTGCATTTCAGTTTTATGGAGGCAGATGATTTTCATCCACAAGCCAATAAAGACAAAATGCAACAAGGAATCCCGCTAACCGATACCGATCGTTGGCCGTGGTTGAAAAGCCTTAGGGCAGCCATGGAGCTTACTTTTCCAAATGGGGTAGTGGTGGCATGTTCAGCATTAAAGGAAAGCTATCGTAGCGTTTTAGAAGAGAATTTAAACCCCTTACATGTGCAGTGGGTGTATTTGGAAGGAACTGTAGAGACACTACGCCAACGATTGGAGCAACGAAAAGGACATTTTATGAATCCCAATTTATTGCCAAGTCAATTGGCAACTTTAGAAGTTCCAGCAGCCGCTTTGCAGTTTTCCATCACTATGCCCCCACCCACTATTATTCGTCAAATTATACAAAAGATTCATGAAGCATAAATCAGACTGGGGTATTATAGGAATGGGCGTAATGGGGACTTCATTGGCCCGAAACATGGCGCGAAATGGCTTGAACGTTTCCCTTTTTAATCGACATTTGGAAGGTTTAGAAGAAAAGGTTGCTGCAGCTAAGGTAACCCGCTATCCGGAGTTGGCACAGGCACAGCCTTTTGATGCTTTGCAAGCTTTTGTGGAAAGTCTAGCGACACCACGGAAGCTGTTGCTGATGCTTCCTGCCGGTGATGCAGTAGCGCAAATGTTGACGGATCTATCGGATTTCATTCAAGAGGAAGACATCATTATTGATGGAGGAAATAGTCATTTTGAGGATACACAAAGGCGCATGAACAGCGGTGCTGTATATGCTAAGAATTATTTGGGAATGGGAATTTCGGGTGGAGCGTCGGGTGCTTTATGGGGGCCCTCCATGATGCCGAGTGGCAACCAACAAGCCTATGGCGTAGTGGCGCAAGACTTAGAAAAAATTGCTGCCAAAACCGCGTCGGGCACATCCTGTTGCACCTATATCGGTGCCGGAGGAGCAGGACATTTCACTAAAATGGTACACAATGGAATGGAATATGCCGAAATGCAGTTGATTGCAGAAATGTATGTGTTTTTACGTGCTTCGAAACTTTCCAATGCAGCCATTAGTACATTGTTCGACACCTGGTCGCAGACAGCCTCTAACAGTTATTTGCTCAGCATTAGTGCTGCAATTTTAAAGGTAAAAGAGGGAACGCACGATTTGATTGATCTGATTTTGGACAAAGCTGGAAACAAAGGAACTGGGGCATGGGCTACTCAAATTGGGGCGGCTTTGGGTGTGTCCAACAGCATGATGGCAGCGGCACTTTATGCTCGGTTCAATGCTGCGGATAAAAAGTTGCGAATTCAATTATCCCAACTATTTGACACCTCTCCAAAAACTCCTGAGATAGAGCTGGACCATTTGCTGCATGCGTATGATTTTTGTCGTTTAATTAATCATTATCAAGGATTTAGGATGTTGGAGTCGGCCAGTGCGGAATACCGCTGGGGGTTGGAACTTTCGGCCATTGCAAATGTTTGGCGGTCGGGTTGTATTTTAAAATCGGAACTGATGGATCGGTTATTTGAAAAACTCAAAACGCATTCAATTTTAGAACATCCCGAATTTCAATCCGAGCTTATTCATGGATTTGAAGCCCTCAAAAAAGTGCTGCGTACGGGAATTTCCAGTAACATTCCTTTGCCTGTTTGCAGTGCTGCCCAACAATTTTTTCTACAAATGACGCAGGAAAAGGGGAGTGCCCATTTAATCCAAGCACAAAGGGATTATTTTGGGGCGCATCGCTATCAGCGTTTGGACGATGAAAGCGGTAGTTTTTATCATACGGACTGGGAAAATCAATAGATTATTTTTCAGAACCCATTGTTACGATTTTGAATTCCGAACGTCTTTGAAGTTGGTGTTCCATTTTTGATTTTTCCAAGCACTCACCGGTTTGAATCCACCCTTCAATATTTTTTGTTTTTAAAAACTCCCTTTGCCTTTTTGCAGCAGTATAGCTTTCATAATAATGTTCAATCAATTTCCAATACCCTTCATTACTTTTTTCAAGGAGGCTGTTGATGCCCATTTCTTGTAATTTGAGCTGTCGTTTTTTTGCATTTTCTTCTGACAAAAAACTTCCCAAAATCAAATTATAGTTGGGTGTATTTTGCCCTTGAATTTGTGATTCACCCACCCCTTGGCCGCGGATACGATCCGGTTGGGTGATGTGATTTTTCACATAATCCAACAGTCTTTGACTGCGTTTTTCGGACAGTGTTAGATTGTAGGCGGAACTCCCCCTGCAATCGGCAGTTGCAATGACCTCAACGATCATGTTTGGATAGGCATTCATGGTTTTTACAATGCCTTCCACGCGATCCCAATAGGCTTCTGATATATGGGCTTTGTCGGTATCGTAAAAGATGGGTAGAAAGGCTTCCGCTACATTTTTTGGAATCGGTTTGGGTAGGGGATGAAGGTATACCCAAATCTTTTCTGAGTTTCCAAAGGACGTCGCAATTTGATAGGAAAACGAATCTTTTTCACGAAGCAATTGCTGTTCTTTGTAATAAAAAGATCCGTTGGGATTCAGTTGAAGTACGCCATGTCGAGGAGCATCCACAAGCTGAATTTCTTTTTCAAGCAGTTGTGAAATAGGATCTATATCCAACATTCGTTTTCGATCATTGTTCCACACATTTTCGTGGGCAACCACCAAAGTATCTTCTGTAAAATAGCTGTAATGATCTTCAACACCAACCACTTCTGGATGGTAATCAAACATATATATATCATCATTTCCTTTGCCTCCACTTCGGTTGGAACTGAGGCTTCCGATCCCTTCATTGAACAACAAAGAGAAGGAGAAATCGTCAGCCACAGAATTAAAAGGGGCTTTTAGGGGAAAGGTTTTCCATCGGTTTTCGACACTTTTTTCGGCCAAAATAATATCAAAATCTCCTTGCCGTTCTTGTGCTTCATAAGTATAAAAAAGTGCTCCAGAGGCCTCACTAAACGGAAAACTTTCATTGTTTGGGGTATTGATGTCTTTCCCCAAATTGATGGCATCTGTAGCAGTATGGGCTTCGTTCAAGGGGATGTAATACAAGTCCATACCTCCTTTACCACCCGGTCTATCACTGGCAAAGTACAATCGTTGCTCTTCTCGGTTGACACTAGGGTGTAGGGTGCTATAACCCTCTAAATTGATTGGAAGCCTTTTTGGGCGTTGGTTTTCTTCTGTATATTCATAGCTGTACAAATCCACCTGAAGCTTGTTGTTGCGGTCTAATTTCCCACTACTTCGAGAAAGATAGAGGATTTTGGCCTCTGTATCAATCGCAATGGGTCCTTCTTGAAAAATCTCACTTGGATTGGTGGGAACCCTCGTAGGAAAATCAAGTTCAAGGTTTTCAGGGTCAAAAGCGGCACGATATAAATGGTAGATTTCTCGACTCCCAACGATTTTGTTTCGCAATTTTTTTTCCCATTGTTTGTCATGCGGTTTTAAAAAATATACCATGCTTTGCTGATCCGTTTTGGCAAAATATGCTCCAAACTCTGATTTGGAGCTATTTGCCTGAATGTTATGTAATTTTTGACGGTTTTTTTGATGGGAACGATCACTTTTTTCATAAAAAAGGGGAAGTCGCTCGGCCTTTAAAAAATATTCTTTTGCCAATTTAGAATTAGCAGTTAATAGATTTGCATAGTAGTAATAATCCTCCACTTCCACAAAAGGGGTGTCAATAATCCGACCCATTACGATAGCGGCACTGTCTTTTTCCTCCAAAGCGGCATAGGAAATGGATAGTTCTTTGATGGCGGGCGGGGGAATTTTTTCACCCAATGAAAGAAAAATTCGAATGGCTTTTTCATGCGCTCCATTCATGTGATGGTAGTATCCCCAATTCAATTTTTGAGTTTCATACAGCGTGAGGGAATCTTTTTGTCCCTTCGCTGAAATGCAAAAAAGTAAAAGGAGAAGGGTTGTTATTTTTTTCAATACTAACAGCCTGGTTGATGTATTCATTACATCTACTTTTAAAGCTATTTGAATTGAAAAGAATATATTCATCAGTAGTAAGTTACTAAAAAAGGCACTAAAGTTTCTGTTTTTGGAAGTGCTCTCTTTTTACAAGCGTTTTTCTTTCAACGTTTTTTTAGTGAAAAAGTTGTTTTGACAGACAGGGTTTGTTGCGACTGGTTTTGAATCCTAAATAGGAGTTATATAACAACCCCATCCAAAGTATCGAAGTGGAATAGATAGCTGTCGTAGTGCAACTTAATTCGTTCGAAAGCCATACACCCCCGAATCGCTTTTATTCCCTTGCGCATCTGTGGCGATTACTCTCCAACGGTAGGTTTTGTTGAGTTCGACTTCCAGTTCTATTTCGGTAGTGGCTTCTTCATAGTCAACTTCTGAGACTTTGGTTGTTGCCTCCGCTGTATCCAAATAGATTTCATAAAGCAGAAGATCATTCTCCACATCACTACAGGTCCAACGGAACGTAATGAGGCCGTCTTCATTGGGTGTTAGCGTGGCACCAGAACGAGGGACAATTAACTCAGGAGGAAAAGGAGCGAAATTAATGACCTCATCCCCCGCCAAATAGAACTTCCACACTTCGCTTTCCACAGGGGTACTTCCCTCTTCCCCAATACTTGTCACCTTCCAGGAATAGGGTTCTTCTTTGTTTAAAGCAGCGGTTTGTTGGGGGCTAGAAGCAGCAAAGGTTTGCTCGCTTTGCGTAATAAGATTCTTTACGACTAATTGATAACTAACAGCATTGGTGGCGGTACTCCACACAAAACTGACATTGCTTTGGGTGTCGTTTAGCGAAGTACCGTTCAAGCAAGTTTCATTATTTGTTGGACTGATTAAAGTGGCAACGCTTGGCTCCAAGGGTAGGGGGTCTGATGCACATCCCATCAAAAGCGCTACGGCAACAAATCCGAAAAGGAAATTTCTCGTATTCATAGAATTAATATTTAATTGCTTTAAAGGATCGTAACGTATTTTCACCGCTTATTTTAATATAATAGGTTCCTTGATTATAATGCGCTGTATTGAGTTGGAAGGATCGATTGAAGTTCGACAAGGAAATATTTTCTTGTTGTACCAAACGTCCATCAGGAGCATTTACTTCAACCAAAATTTGTCGATCCGCTCCACCCACCGTGATATTCAATACATCGTTGAATGGGTTAGGGCTGTAGGTTACCTCATGAGAATTTAAATAGCTTGCTTCAAAATAACCTTGACATTCAATGCCCGTGGTAATGATTACTTTGTTTTGTCCTTTTTTCAGGCTCACCGTATGTTCCGATTTACTTGTCTGCGTAGTGATACCGTTGTGTAGGATACTGTAACTGTCTCCTCCTGAAAGTTGAAAGGTTACGGTTTGTTCCATTGGATTTTGAATCGTATAAACCGTCAAAGGATCCGGTTCGTTGATACGGATATCAAAACAGCGTTCAAATTCCTCAACTGGAACGCCCTCTATGGTAATGCAAAGACTGTAGTCGCCGGCAGAGAGATTGTCCAAACTCCAATTGAATCCGGCAAAACTGTCCGTTGCGTTTACCGCACCACTGACTTGTACATTATAGGTATAGGAAGTGTCTTCCACTTGTATAGAAATACTGTTTTCTCCGGCACATTTTTCGGTTTTCGAGATAGCGAAGTTTTGTGCAGGTATATAGAACAAGATACAGCCATCCAAGTTGACCACTTCACCCAAGGGAGTGTTGGCGCAGATATCGTAGGGATTCCAAACCCCGTCGTGATCAAAATCATCCGTGACATCACCCACACCATCGCCATCTTCATCGGTTTGATCCGGATTGGATACCGTAGGACTGTTATCAATGATATCTGGGATGCCATCGTTGTCATTATCATCCGTTGGAAGCGCAGGAATGGTCTGCAGCTCGATTGTTGTTTTGCTGTTTTCGGGGACTTGAATCTGCGTTTGTGTAATCACCACCGGGACTTCCGGTTCACCATCGGCCGTATTCAAATATTCCACTTCCACTTCATACACATTATCCTTGTTGTGGTCTTTTGGATTTTCAAAATCTGGAGGATCAATAAAGTCCAGATAATCCTCGTTTTCATCGGTGCCTTTTCCTGTTTTATTACTTGCTTTGGGACGATTGCGGATGGTAAATAAGGCGGCGTCATTTCCTCCGGCTACTTTTTTCTTGACCTCCCATTTCCCTACGGCTTTGTCATAAGGATTAAAATACCTTCTGTGATTGACTTTAGCACCCAGATTCTCATCATCGACATTAAACACCGAGATAAAGAAACGCCCGGTATAGGTAGCGTTGGGAATATCGGCGACTTGGATGACCCCATTTTTTTCGGAGCTGAGCTCTTCACCCACGGCGGTGATGGTAAAACTGTGACTGGTGTTGGTCTCATAATCTAGGGGCAGCAGTGTTAGGATTTCTCCTTTATCATTAAATTCCAAAAATCCATCTCCAGAGAAACTCAATGTAACCGGTCCCCCCATAGGATCATAGGCATCCACTCGGGCGGCGAGAGTTCCCACTTCTGCATCCTCTCCAATTTCAAAGGTGATGAAGTTGATAACGGGGGGTTGTGGAGCATCATCAATAATAATTTTAACACTCCCCGGCAAGTCATTCGTACCATCGCTAACGATATATCCTAAAGAAGCATTGTTATATCTTGAATTAAACCCTAAAAGGGAACCGGCGGTTACTACAACCCGACCATCGGTTTCGATCCGCAACACTCCAAAAAATTCATTTCCATCCATACGGAAACTCAAGACCTCACCCTCAGGATCCGAGGCTTCAATTTTTCCAACAACAGTTCCGTTTTCAGGAAGTTGAACAAATTGTATAAAGGTAGTACTGACCTCAGGGAATGGATTGTCAGTATCGCACACATCTCCAATACCATCATTATCCGAGTCCGCTTGATCGGGGTTGGCGGTATCAATACAATTGTCTTCTGCATCAACGATACCATCACCATCCGTGTCGCGTTGGGAGCTACTACATCCATTTTCATCCACAACAGCATCGATGAGTGTTCCATAGGTGGGACTGGTGGGGACGTTATCAATATCTAATTTTGGAGTGTCCGGACAAAGGTCCACATCGTCAAAGACCCCATCCAAGTCTTCATCGGTTTGATTGAGTGCACAGCCTTTCTCATCAACCGCCAATCCAACCTCAGTTCCCGGACAGGCATCGTTCTGGTCTTCCACGCCATCCAGATCACTATCTCTGTAAAGGGTGAACGTACTTTCATTACTTGCAGTAACCTCATAAACGCTAAAACCAAAAGTAATTTCTTTGGTTTCGGTCAAGACGGTTTGTGGGATATAGGTGCTGGTATAGGTTCCGTTTTGATTGTCGGTAACTGCAAACTGATTCGCATCTTGATCAAAGATTTTAATTACCGCACCACCTTCTATGAAATTTTGCCCCAAACTGTCCTTTGCCTGCACCGTAATGGTGGCTAAATTAACGCCATTGGCAATCATGGAAGCCGGAGCCACAACAATGGTAGACAGTAGTGGAGAAACCGGACCTTCCACGGGGGGATTGAGTGTAAAACTATTGTTGGTTTGTTGGGTGTCCATCGCATTACCTGCAGCATCAAAGACGACTCCAGAAGAAGTGGCGGTGATACTATAAACTTCATTCCCCAAGGGTTTGATGTCATTCAAGTCAAGGGGAATTCGCAAAGTGGTTTCTCCACCCGACAAGGCACCCCCCGTAGTGTTCGTCAAACTTGTCATCGATACTGTAAATGCAGCACCCGCGGTTTGACTCAAAACAAATGGTATTCCATCAAGTGGAGAACCTTTGCTGTATATATATACTCCTTCATTGAAGGTAAGCTCAATATAGGTATTTGAATTTTCAATGGTTACTCCCGTAATTTCCGGGCCGCTTAAATCGTTTAGGGTCACCGTATTACTTTGTGTAAGCGTAAAATCAACGGCAGCATTCGAACTGTCCAACACCGTGGCTGCAGGAGTAATCGTAAGGGTTTCTAACCCATTGGCTGGGGTGCTGAAGACGATACCCAGTTCAACCAAAGTATTACTAACGCTGATAGAAACTGGGGCAGCACTCGTCAAAACGGCAGTTCCTCCCGTAGTTACGAGACTAAAATCGGCAATGGTTAAAGCAGCGCTTCCATTTCGATAAACGGATTCACTGAATTGAAGGGTCACAGTTGCATTGTCACTAGTGATGGAAGTTGCTAAAATTTGGGGAGCCGTATTCGACAAAGTCACCGTGTTTGAAGTTTGACTTGTGGCGGCAAAGTTACCCACCCGATCCTTAAACCTTGAAGCACTGAAGGGAGCGATGCTGATTTGTTCCGATCCATCCGAGGTTCCATTTACCGTAATATCCAAATAATACACCCGATCATCAGTAGTTGAGTCATAGCGGATCTGATCAACGGTAATGGTTGCTGTACCACCACTTTGATTGACAGAAAGATAGTAGGTCGTGTCAGTAGTTGTGTAACTATTGGACGTGGCATCAGCAATAAAAGTGGGTTCTGTGA
>JABISF010000053.1 GCA_018699935.1 Flavobacteriaceae bacterium
TGAAAATATAAATTTGGTGACCTATATGGTGACCAATACAATTTTAAATTATATAAACCCTTGTAAATCAAGGGTTTATACTGTTTTTAAGTCGGGATGACAGGATTTGAACCTGCGACCCCACGCACCCCATGCGTGTGCGCTACCAGGCTGCGCCACATCCCGAGTTGATGTTGATTTTTTGTCGGGGTGGCAGGATTCGAACCTGCGACCTCCTGCTCCCAAAGCAGGCGCGATGACCGGGCTACGCTACACCCCGAAAAAAGTGTGCGCAAATATAACATTAAATCATTTTCCTGCAAACCATGTTTGGGCATAATTCTTAAAGAAAATCAACTTTTCACCACTGTTGATTCGTAATTGCCTTATTGATTGGTCAATAGCAGGGAAGGGGGGGCTAGATTTCTTTTTTGGGAACACAATCCAAACACTCCAATTGGTCGTTGTGCATTTTCCAATAATGATCTCCCATCCGACTTCGCTAATAATCTTGGTCATTAGGAATCGTTCGGTCAAGCATTTTTAGTACACTGCGATCAATATAAAGAATCTGTCCTTCCTCCAAATAAAGCGTCATTTCCAGTGATTGTCTTCGGAATCGGTCTTGAATTTCTAAATTTAGGGAAGGATCCAGCCAAAGCGTGTGGTCTTCTTCTTGCCAGTTGTAGTTGATGTTTTGTGCATACTGTTTGGCCAAATCCCATTTTGGACCATCAGCGGTGGTGTAAAACTCTAGTAGATTTTCAGGATTATTATTAGGTTTGATCTGCAAGCGAACCCGTTCATCGTAGTGCCCAAAAAAGCGGTGGTGTCTCCATCTAAAAACCCAATCGGATCTAATTATGGGGTTTTGGCTGATTGTTTTTTTCTCAATTGTGGCTTTGAGTAGCAAGGTGTCCGAAGGCTGGGTCAGAAGCAACTCTTGCGTATAATGATCCGCGGTAAAAGCAAATTGTCGGATTTGATTAACAGCAGCAATGGACAGTATAAAAACACTTCCAATCCAAAGTCCAGCAATCGTCCAGCGTCCTCCTAGTCCAAAAAAGTGGGCACGGGGGTTGATGAATTTTCTTCCTAGAGCAAACAGCCCTAATAAAGGGATTATAACCACCAAAAAAATAGCGATCCAAACCAGTATGCTAAAGGTGTTTGAGGTGTTAAAAAAATCTATGTAGGGGTTTATAAATGAATTTGACATCCCAAAAACACTGACCAAAAAGAAACTCAAAAACCATCCAATACAGCCCATAAAGGCAACAAAAACGATGATTAAGCCGATGATTTTAAAAAGGATTCTAAAGAGGCTTTTTAAAAAGTGCTCTAACTGACCGAAGAAATTCTCGGATTTTTTTTTTACGGTCGATCGAGCATCTTCATAATCGTCTTTGAATTTTTCGGAGACTTTTTCAAAATCTTCTTTTATTTTTTTTTCAATATTATTGATATTGATGGGTTCGCCTTTCATGCGCAGTTTGTCTGCCGTGGTTTTGGCTTCGGGAACTAAAATCCACAAAACGACATATACCATAAAAAATGTTCCTGCTGAAAATACAGCTGCGAACAACAAAGCCAATCGCATCCAAGTAGGGTCGATGCCCAGGTAGTGCGCCAAACCGGAGGCGACTCCTCCAATGTATCGATCATCGGTATCTCTAAAGAATTTTTTGGATGTGTGTGTAGTGTTTTTCGTACGCGCATTGTGGTCTTCATTTTGTTCTTCATCCAATGCTCCAGAAATAAAATCCTCGGGCTGCCCCAAAACTTGAATGACTTCTTCTACATCTGCAGTATTGAAAACATAGGAGGTGTGTTTTTTGCGTTCTTGAAACAGTTCGGCAATCCGCATTTCAATGTCATTCATGATGTCTTCTTTGCCTTGAGTGTTCTGAAAGGTACGCTCCAAAGAGGTTAAATATTGTTTCAAAATCCGATACGCATCTTCATCAATATGAAAGAATGTACTGGCTAGGTTAATGTTGATGGTTTTATTCATGATTCACTTTTTTCTTGTGGGTCGTAATTTTTTTTACTGCTTGATTAAGGGTTTTCCAGGCATTTTGAAGTTCTGCCAAAAACAGTTCCCCATTTGGGGTAATGGCATAGTACTTCCGGGGAGGACCGGAAGTAGATTCTTCCCATCGGTAACTCAATAAATCTGCGTTTTTAAGTCGTGTGAGCAGGGGGTATATGGTTCCTTCTACAACAAGCATTTCCCCTTCTTTAAGGGCGTTAAGAATTTCTGTAGTGTACAAATCCTCCTTGGCGATAAGGGATAGAATACAAAACTCTAGAACTCCTTTTCGCATCTGCGCCGTTGTATTTTCAATATTCATAACTTGTTATTATGCATTGCAAATATATAAACAAAAAAAAGAACTATGCAATACATAGTAGTTAAAATTTATTTTAACATTTTCACAACATTTTAAGCTTAATGAAATGAGTAATTTGTATGAAATTTTTGAATAATGGCCTACACAAAAACACTCTCTTACTATCAGACCATTTTCCGCAAAGTAAGTTTTGATGCAGCTCTTTTTTATAAAGAATTAAAAAAAGCGCTATTGCATTTAAACGATGATGAAGGTGCTCTTTTAAATGTTTGGGTACAGCATTTTATTCGACAAAACGAACACCTATTAACCGCTGTCCGTCCGGTTTAAACGCCTTGTTTTGCTGGGGTAATAATCTTAATGTCATCAAAGCGAATGGCACCGCGCAAAACTCCTTCTATCGAATCGGAAAGCGCCTCAATAACAGGCATTTTGAGTTGACTTTTAGTATGAATCAAGCTGATTTCGCGTGCTGGTTCTGGAGCTTTAAAAAAACGTAAATTTGATTTCTTGTCACGGTCAATATGTAGCGTGTGCAAATAGGGGAGTAGGGTCATCCCAAGTCCCTCGTCCGCCAAGTGGATTAGCGTTTCAAAGCTTCCACTTTTAATGTCAAACCCTGGCGCCAAACTGTTTTTCATTTGACAAAGATTGAGCACGTGTTCACGAAAACAATGTCCATCTTCTAGCACCAAAACAGGAAGCATTTCCAAGTCTTCGATGGTCAGTTGTTCGAGTTTGGATAAATTGTGTTCTTGGGGGATATAGCCTACAAAAGGTTCATAATATAGGGGTCGTTCCACGATATGGGACACATTGATGGGGGTGGCTGCAATTCCGGCATCAAGTTTTCCGGTACTCACTTTTTCAATAATGGCTGCGGTGTTGAGCTCTTCAATCTTTAAATCAACCTTGGGGTATTTTTTGACAAATATTTTTAAAAACATGGGCAATAAAGTAGGCATTACCGTTGGGATAATCCCCAATTTAAAAGCTCCACCAACAACTCCTTTTTCGGTGGCTACGATATCTTTCATTCGTGTAGCTTCTTCCACCACGATTTTTGCTTGTTCAATGATCTTACTTCCAATCTCAGTCAATGCGATGGGTTTGGTGTTTCGATTAAAAAGCTTCACCCCAAGTTCATCCTCAAGTTTTTGTACTTGCATACTCAAAGTAGGTTGGGTTACAAAGCTTTTTTCAGCCGCTAGAGTGAAGTTGCCGTATTCGGCTACGGCAAGTGTGTATTGGAGTTGCGTTAGGGTCATGACTTAAAACTATTAATTTTATAAAATTAATAAAAAATATTTATAACGCTATGGTAATGGCGCAAAAATAAGATAAAGAATACATGAGTATATATGAAAATCTTATTCAATAATCTCAATTTCCATAAATATATTATGAATAGGGGCTTCTCTTCCGTCTATGGCCTGCTGGTTGATTTGATCCACCACATCTAATCCTTCGATCACTGAACCAAAAACCGTATAGCTTCCATCCAAATGATAGGCACCCGGTTGTTGCGCTACTATAAAAAACTCATATGGGGAGGCTAATTTGTGGGGATTTTCAATTTCGCTGCTGGGCATGGATAACGCCCCGCGATGGTGGGAATGGCCCTTTCGAGTGTCGGGAGGAAGTAAATAGCGACCAATAGCAGCTCTTTTTTTAGCAATTTTTTGGGTATCCGAATTCCCTCCTTGAATGATAAAATTGGGAACTACACGGTGGAAAGTGGCACCATTAAAATACTGTAGTTTGGTGAGGTATATAAAATTGGCACGGTGATAGGGCGTATTTTCGTACAATTCAATATCAATATTTCCGAACTCCGTTTTTATCCGCACTTTATTTTCCTTATTTTCTTTTTCATAATTAAAAAAGAAAGGAATGACATTTTCATCAGTCAATTCGAATTTGGGTACTGGAATCTCTTTTTTTGTTCCCGATAAAGTTTGGTTTCGAAGGCTGTCTACCGTTGGGAGCTCTTTCTTTTCTTGGCTTGTAATATTAGTTTTTTTCTTTTCGGGTGAAGATTGACAACGACTTAGCCCCAAAACGAGGAATCCTAAAATCAATAAAAATAAGAGTACTTTTGAACGCAACATGGAAATAGATCAGTTTAACGAGTTTCGGTCAAAAATAATGGATTTCTCTTTACCGGGGGACATTGCACACCACGCTTTGGCTCCTCCAGGGCGAATGGAACGTCTAAAAGAATTGTTTTCTACGGATGCAGCCCCCAAAATCGCAGCTGTAATGCTCTGTTGTTATCCCAAAGCCGATGGGCAATATTATTTCCCGCTCATTCAGCGTCCGCGTTACCAAGGACATCATTCCGGACAAATGGCTTTTCCTGGCGGGAAGCTTGAAGCAGGGGATGCCTCACTATGGCACACGGCATTGAGAGAA
Source organism: Flavobacteriaceae bacterium (assembly GCA_018699935.1). GTDB lineage: Bacteria > Bacteroidota > Bacteroidia > Flavobacteriales > Flavobacteriaceae > MS024-2A. The sequence continues at coordinate 4,749 of JABISF010000053.1, forward strand.
ACGCAGGAGGAGATCGGAATTCATCCAAAAGAGGTAAAGTTTCTCAAAGAGCTCACTACGCTATTTATTCCGCCCAGTAATTTTAAAGTAACGCCCTTTCTAGCGGTTATGGAGTCTGCTCCAAATCTAATTGCCGATCCCGCAGAAGTAGCCCATATTGTTGAAATTAAATTGGCAACACTAGTACAACTGCCCGTAACCAATACCTTGGTTACCAATTCTTATATGCAAGCCGTTGAAGTACCGTGTTTTGAATTGGCAAAATCTCCTGTCTGGGGTGCAACGGCCATGATGTTATCCGAATTTAAGTTTCTTTTAGAAGCCCACCTATCTAATTAATTCTATCTTTGACCATAAGAATTTGGCATCAAAATGTTTAAAAGAAATCCATTTGGTCATTACCTCATCCTAAAAAAATGGCTGATTCGTTATTTGGGTTTTATGACGCACCGTCGCTATCGCGGATTCAATGAATTAAAGATTGAAGGATCTGAAATCATTAAAGGACTGCCCGATAAAAACGTCTTGTTTATTGCCAATCATCAGACCTATTTTGCTGATGTTACGGCGATGTTTCACGTATTTAATGCCAGTCTAAAAGGGCGTATCGATTCCATCAAAAATGTAGGCTATTTGTGGGATCCCAAATTAAACATCTATTATGTTGCTGCGAAGGAGACCATGCGTTCGGGTTTATTACCCAGAATTTTAGCCTATGTAGGGTCCGTATCGATTGAGCGTACCTGGAGAGATAATGGAAAAGAGGTTAAACGCCAGGTAAGAATGAGTGATATCACCAACATTGGCATTGCTTTGGACGACGGTTGGGTCATTACCTTTCCACAAGGAACTACCCGCCCTTTTCATCCCGTCAGAAAGGGAACGGTTCATATTATCAAGAAATTCAAACCCATCGTAATTCCAATTGTTATTGATGGATTCCGTCGCTCCTTTGACAAAAAGGGGCTGATGATTAAGAAACGAGGAATTCTTCAATCCATGGTCATCAAACCGGCTTTGGACATTGACTACGAAAACGAGTCTGTGGAGGCTATAATAGAAAAAATTCAATACGCCATAGAGCAACATCCTTCTTTTTTGAAAGTGATTTCCAAAGAAGAATTAGAGGCAAAACGCCAATTGGATGTTACGCGCCAATGGGATTTCTAATTCCCTTTTAAAAAATTAATCCAGCACAACTGACTCGTGCTCCGGCGGCTCCGGAAGGCTGGGAAGTTAAATCATCCTCTCCTTGATGAACAATAACCGCTTTTCCCATAAGGTTTTTAACTTCATCTCCACATCCCAAACACCATAAGTCGGTCGTGAATTTGACCATGCCATGTCCAGAAGCATCGGCGGTAAAGTTGCCGATATCACCGCGATGAAATCCGGTTTCAGCACCCCAAGCACCATGATCTTGAAAGGTTGGATTCCAATGTCCCCCGGCAGATTTCCCATCATCTGAGGAACAATCCGCCGTTTGATGAATATGAATGGCGTGGGTTCCCGGAGTCAATCCATTAATGTGCGCTTCCAGCGTAACTTGTCCATCTTCTTCCGTCAATGTGACTTTGCCTTGGGCCGTGCTGTCGCTTTTGGGATTTAATTCAAATTGCACTTTTTTAACCCTCTTTTTTTCAACCGTTGCAGCTTGACTGTTTTGAGTTAAAAGATCCACTTTGGCTTTTACTTCCTCATAACTCCCTTCAAAAGTTTGTACTTCTTCCGATTCTTTCCCGTCTTTCTTGGTGATGGTGGTTACGGTAGCCACGGTCATGTCTTCATTGCGTTCCATTTTAACGGAAATGGTTTTTTCTTCTTTAGCTTCTTTTTTAGCAGTGTTATTACAACTGACAAAAGTAAAGCAGAACAATAAGCTAAGTGATAAAATTCTTGTTTTCATGGGTGATTTTTTAAATTTTTATAAAAATACAAATTTGATTTATAAATAATAAGCATGCGGGTAAAGGTAGGAAATAAAACAACCGTCTTCGGAAGTACTCAGGGGTTTCAATGAAACTGTTATCTTTGTGAAAATTGCTGAATGAAATTCTATCTAAGATCTTTACTTCTGCTCCTCTTTCTTTCTTGTAAACCCATGTATAAAACGACCCAGTTCAATAGGGAAACTGTTACCACTGCACCCGACTATTCCAAAAGTGAATCTTGGGCAGCACTCCCAGGAAAATATCCGCCAAAGCTAACGGAATTAGAAGCTGCTCATACGGTCAAACCCGTTGATGTTTTTTACGTCTACCCAACCCTGTTTTCCAATAAAAAAGACAGTCGTTGGAACGCAGATATTTTTGAGGCAAGCACGCGCCAGGATGTGGAAGACCGCGCCATTGCCTTCCAAGCCTCCGCCTGGGTAAATGCAGGAAACGTCTACGCTCCCTTCTACCGTCAAGCGCACTATCGCATTTTTGTTGATCCCTATAAAAATCAAGGGAAGAAAGCCGGCGAATTGGCATATGCCGATGTGCGGGAAGCATTTCTGTATTATTTAGCTCATTACAATCATGGGAAACCTATTATTATGGCGTCGCACAGCCAAGGGACGTTGCACGTGAAGCGGTTGTTGAAAGAATTTTTTGACAATCAACCTCTTCAAAAACAATTGGTAGCAGCCTATTTGGTTGGGACAAAAATCATGAATGAAGAATATCAAACTATTCCCCCCATGATTTCGCCCACCGCAACGGGTGGCTTTGTGAGTTGGAATACCTATAAACAAAAAAATTATCCCAAAAATTATGAAAACTGGCATAAGGGAGGAGTGGCTACCAATCCGATTTCTTGGAATCTAGAACAGCAAACCCCCAGCAGCAAACACCTCGGAGTGCTCAATAAAGATGGGCGCATCTATCCCAAAAGTGTTTCGGTTTCTGTAATAGACGGAATGATTTGGGCAAGTGTACCCAAAATCCCCAATCGTTTTTTTCTTTCCTTGGTTAAAAATTATCACTTTGCCGACATCAATTTATTTTGGGCGGATATTCGGGTCAATGCCGAACAAAGGGTGAACGCTTTTCTCCAAAAATCGAAACAGCAATAATGGACTTAGCTTCTTTTTTTTCTAAATGTGAAAAGGCGTTGGTGTCCTCATTAACGGAAAAGGGACATCCTTTTCGATACCCTGTCCTAGCTACAACGGCAAAAAATCATACCCCCAACATGCGAACGGTAGTCCTTCGGGCTTATGATGCAGCAGAAAAAACTTTTTGTATCTATACGGATGCGCGTTCTCAGAAGGTTGAAGAGTTGGATCATAATCCTTCAGCAAAAATACTTTTTTACGATCCACAGCAATTATTGCAGCTTGTAGTGAGTGTTCGATTGATTTTCAAAATTGCCGACTCAGACTTTTATGCGCAACTCCCCGAAAAACTTAAAAAAGACTATGCCACTGTAAGGGCACCGGGAACTCCACTTGAAGTTGCCGATACGGTTGAATACGACTTTGACTCGGGGCATTTTGTGAAATTGATCTTTGAAGCCGAACAATTTGAATGTTTAAAACTCCAAAGACCCCATCACCGAAAAGGGCAATTCTCCAAAGTCCACCAAAAGTGGGAGGGACGTTGGTTGATTCCATAATTAAATTGGGCTTGTAAAGTCAGCGTATTTTGTTAACTTGAATCCGTTTTTAAAACAATACCCAACGTTAACATAAATACAGTATCCATGGCTTCTAAAAAACAAAAAAAACAATCGGTCAACCGCAGATCATTCATCAAACAAGGGGTCGTTGCATCTTCCCTGTTTATTGTCCCTCGTCATGTTTTGGGAGGTGTGGGATTTATAGCACCCAGTGACCAACTCAACCTCGCCGGAATTGGAGTAGGAGGAAAGGGGCAATCGGACATTCGCAACGCTTCTGTGATGGGGCGTGAACGGGTATCGGCCTTGTGCGACGTGCAACCCTCCGGCACTCATGGGGTAACCAAAAGTATTGAACGATTTCCCAATGCCAAATTTTACGACAATTTCAGAACCCTTTTAGATAAGGAAAAAGACATTGATGCGGTGACAATTTCTACCCCCGATCACACCCACGGAGTGATTGCAGCGGCAGCTATGGAAAGAGGAAAACACGTGTATGTTCAAAAACCGCTCACCCACAATATTCGAGAAGCACGTTTGTTGACAGAACTTGCACGTCAACAAAAAGTAGTCACTCAAATGGGGAATCAAGGGGCATCCAACCCCGAACAATTGGAAATCCAAAAATGGATTCAACAAGATTTGATCGGAGCGATTGATAAGGTGTATGTGTGGACCAACCGCCCTGTATGGCCACAAGGTGGAGCGATGCCTATGCCCGAGCCCGCCTCAAAACCCGCCGATTTAAACTGGAATCAATGGTTGGGGCCTGCTCCCGAAACTCCTTATGTACCAAACATGCATCCCTTCAATTGGAGAGGATGGTGGGATTATGGAACCGGTGCTTTGGGAGATATGGGGTGTCACTTGATTGATATTCCTTTTAAGGCCTTGCAATTGAAATACCCCACAGATGTGGAGTGCAGCGTGGGAAGCACCTATACCAAAATGTGGAATGCCGATTATCACCCCGAAGGCTGTCCACCCTCTTCTGCGGTTAGTATCCATTTTGATCCAACCCCCAACAATCCGGTGCGTATGAATATGATTTGGAACGACGGTGGAATCCGACCTTTCCACCCTGATTTAATTCCTGCAGATGTGGATTTGGGAGGAAATGGTGTGATTATGATAGGCACAAAAGGGATCATCACCTGTGAGGCTTATGGAGACAATCCAAAACTCTATCGCCAAGGAGAACCCGTGCTTGAAGGGGCTGTCATTTCCGAAAACAGTGAACCTGAAAATGGACATCAACGCAAGTGGATCGATGCTTGTAAAGCCGGATTTAACAGTGCCGAACATTTGGCACTGACCTCCTCGTTTGATTATTCGGGACCACTAACAGAAACGGTTTTAATGGGAAATATTGCTATTCGCAGTTATATGTTAAAAACAGAAAATCCCAATGGAGGTACCACTTTTGAAGGTCGTAAAAAACTACTTTGGAATGGCGATGCAATGCAGATCACCAATTTTGAAGCGGCCAATCAATTTGTTGGAAGGGCCTACCGCGCGGGTTGGGAATTTTAATCGAATAAACACTTTACCTACATTATGAAAATATTAGTAACAGGAGGTCTGGGTTACATTGGTGCGCATACCTCTGTTTTACTCATCGAGCAAGGGCACCAAGTGATTATTTTGGATAATTTGGAAAATTCCAGCCTCCGTGTTTTAGACGGGATTGCGTCCATCACCAACCAACGTCCCCTATTTTATCAAACCGATTTAAGAGATCGGAAAGCGGTCGTTGAAATTTTTAACAAGCATACAGACATCGACGGCGTCATTCATTTTGCGGCTTATAAAGCTGTGGGAGAAAGCGTTGAGCAACCCCTTAAATATTACGACAATAATATCAACGGTTTGATCGCACTTTTGGAATGTCTTATTCCCCAAGAGATTCCACTTATTTTTAGCTCTTCATGTACGGTTTATGGTCAAGCCGACCGTATGCCTATAGACGAAACGTCTCCGATGAAAAAAGCGGCTTCTCCCTATGGGTACACCAAGCAAATAGGGGAGAATATCATCCAAGACTGTGCGTTGGCCAACTCCAGTTTTAAGGCAATTTTGTTGCGATATTTTAATCCTATTGGTGCGCATGCTACTGCTCAAATTGGTGAAACCCCCAATGGGGAACCTCAAAATTTAATTCCCTACCTCACCCAAGCGGTGGCAGGCAAAAGAACCGAGTTGCGAATTTTTGGAGATGATTACGATACCCCCGATGGAACCTGTATTCGGGACTATATTCATGTGATGGATTTGGCCGCTGCGCATTTGGAAAGTTTACTTTATTTACACGAGGGGAAAAATTCTTCCGCTTGTGAATGTTTTAATGTGGGGACGGGAAAAGGAAATTCCGTTTTGGAAGTAGTTAAAACTTTTGAAAAAAGCACTCAGAAAAAAGTGCCTTACAGCATCGTTGCTCGACGCCCCGGGGATATTGTACAGGCCTATGCAGACACACATAAAATTGAAAAAGCCATGGGCTGGAAAGCGCAATATAGTTTGGCAGAAGCATTACAAAGTGCTTGGAAATGGGAAGTTCATAGTGCGCACTTAGAAGCACAATAGGATGGATCAAGTGATATGGATTACGGGAGCGTCCTCTGGTATTGGGGCTGAGTTGGCCAAGCAATATGCCTATAGAGGCGAACATTTGATTCTCTCAGCCAGACGCATGGATGTTTTAGAAGAAATCAAACAACATTGTACCCAAGCGGCAAGTGTACAACTGCTTCCTTTTGATTTAACCGATTATCAAGCAATGGAGGGAGTTGTAGCACAGGCGGTTCGTTTTCACGGTAAAATAGATTTGTTGATCAACAATGGAGGCATCAGTCAACGTTCCTTGATCATAGAAAGTAAGTTTGAGGTTTTTGAAAAATTGATGGCCGTGGATTATTTAGGAACAGTGGCTTTGAGTCGGGCATTATTACCTTATTTCATCAAACAAAAGCAGGGACACTATGCCGTTGTGAGCAGTGTGATGGGGAAATTTGGTTCCCCCTATCGATCGGGTTATTGCGGAGCCAAACACGCCCTTCACGGTTTTTTTGATGTTTTGAGGATGGAACATCAAAAGGATGGAATCCATGTAAGTATCGTTTGTCCGGGCTTTGTGAAAACGCCCATTGCCATCAATGCGGTTACTGGAGATGGAAGTACTTTGGGTGAGGATGATACGGCTACGCGCAAGGGTTTGAACGTTACTCGTTTTTGTTCAAAGATGATCCACGCGCTAGATCAGAAACGTTGGGAAGTGTATATTGGAAAAAAAGAGAAATTAGGGGTCTATTTAAAGCGTATTTCTAATACATTAGTACATCACATTGTAATTCGAAGTAAAGTCAGATAAAATAAAATTAAAAATCATGAAAAATAAATCAAGCCTTGACCGTCGAGCGGCACTAAAATCTATTGCGATTGGATCGGCAGCTTTGGCCATGGGGCAAACAGGTAATGCCATGGAAAAAGAACACACCCTTCCTGCGCAACGCAAAGGAAATATCAACCAATCGGTATGTCAATGGTGTTTTGGCGACCTTCCCTTGGAGACCCTTGCACAAAAAGCAAAAGAAATGGGATTGGTGGGGATTGATCTTGTAGGTGCGGAAGGCTGGGATACCCTCAAAAAATACGGTCTGATTTCTACCATGTGTTATGGAGATTTGGAAGGACGATCTACGCGTAATCTTTCTGTGGGCTGGTGTGATAAAAAAAATCATGCAGATTTAATTCCTCATTATTTGCGACATATTAAAATGGTTGCGGAAGCAGGATGGACGAATTTGATCTGTTTTAGTGGGAACAGTAGAGGTATTGATCGAGAAACCGGAATGAATAACTGTGTGGAAGGACTACAACAAATTATTCCAACAGCTGAAAAATATGGCGTAATACTTCAAATGGAACTATTGAATTCCAAAGTGGATCACAATGATTATATGTGTGATAATTCGGTTTGGGGTGTAGAATTGTGCAAGCGCTTGGATTCGGACAATTTCAAATTACTCTACGATATCTACCACATGCAGATTATGGAAGGGGATGTAATCCATACCATCCGAGATAATCACAAATACTATGGGCATTATCATACTGCCGGTGTTCCTGGACGACATGAGTTGGATGAAAACCAAGAGCTTTTCTATCCCGCCATTATGGAAGCAATAGTGGCAACTGGATTTAAAGGATATGTCGCTCAAGAGTTTATCCCTGCAAATCGGGAGAATGACGGATTAGATTCTCTGCGAAAGGCAATTGCAACTTGTGATGTTTAATATTTAGCGGAAGCCCCCTTTGCACTGGAATCTTTGATGAATTTTCGCAAGTCATCATTGGCATTGATGAGGTCTTCATTTCTCAAATACATCATATGTCCACTCCGGTACCCCTCGAAGCGAAAACGATCTTTCATTTTGCCACTGGGGTCAATGTGCCACATCGTATACTTGGCATTAAAATAGGTGGTAGCTCCGTCGTAATACCCGGACTGTATGAATACTTTTAAATAGGGATTTTCAGCCATTGCTTTTCGCAAATCGTCTCGGGTCGTGTCGTTCTCGTTATTCCACGGGTGCACATCGCCAAACATATTGTATTTGATGTCCGTTACAAATTTCAACTCCGTGCGAATGTAATGATTGATGGCGGGGGTAAAAGAATGTAGCCATGAAGTCAATTCAGCATTATAATCGACCCTACTGCCACTTTCTTTTTTATCAATACCTAAATATCGAGAATCCAATCGCCCTATCGTTTTCCCTTGATGGCGAAGCAGTTCTTTCCAAAAAAAGGAAGGGCTTAGATCGAGATTGTTTTGTAAAATAACATTTTCCGAAATCCCTGAAAAATAGGACATTCTACGGGCGATATTGGTTCTTTCTTTATCCGAAATAAATCCTCCTTTTGCCAAAGCAGGGAGGAGTTGGTTGACCGCAAAATTTTCTGCATCGGGGAGTAGCTCAAGCAGATCTTTACCTTGCAGTTCTTCCACCAATTGTTGGTGATACCACGCTGCAGCCGTAAAGTAGGGGAGATTTACCGCAGAAGCAACTGCACCGCCTGTATTGTAGACGCGATAGTCGGCAGGAGATACTAATATTACACCATTTAAATACATCCATTGTTGTTCCTGCAATTCAAGAGCAAGCCCCATCACGCGGGTTCCTCCATAGCTTTCTCCAATTAAATATTTTGGGGACTCCCAACGCTCGTTTCGATTGACAAATGTCGTTAACCACTCAGCGAGATAAGCAATGTCTGCATTGATTCCAAAAAACAATTTTCGATCGGCATTATTTAAAATTCTGGAGTAGGCCGTGTTTACAGGATTGATATAGACAATATCAGCTACATCGAGAATGGAATGAGGATTTTTTTGGTAGCCATAGGGTTGGACAGGATACCCTTCAGCATCAATGTTCAATACTTTAGGGCCTGTGTACGCAATATGCATCCATGCGGAAGCAGAGCCTGGCCCTCCATTAAATGAAAAGATGATGGGTCGGTCAATACTATTACTGGCATTGGTTCTTTTATAATAGGTATAAAATAAAGTAGCGATAGGTTTCCCCTCATCATCCCAAACAGGCTGGGTTCCTGTTTGTGCTGTGTAGTTAACGGTTGCTCCTTTTATGGTTGTACTGTGTTTTGTGATGATGGTGGTGTCCACTGTAACCGCTCGATTCTGAGCGGCAATTTGAGTTATAGTAAGGAAATATAAGAGGATAAAAAGGGAGGATAAATATGTTTTTCTTTTTAAGAATTGCATTGGGTTTGAATTTTAGGGTTAAAAAAACCCCTACTAAAATTTAGTAGAGGTTTTAAATAAATTTGGATTACTTAAAAATTATTCCACAGTAATGTTCGCACTTCTGTTTAATTCAACTCTTCGGTTATTTATTCTACCACTTGGGGTATTGTTATCAGCAACAGGTCTTGTCTCACCATATCCTATGGTGTTAATACGATTACTTGTAATTCCTTTGTTGGTTAAATATTCTTTGACTGCTGCAGCGCGTTTTTCTGAAAGTGTCTGATTGTAATTTTGTCCACCATCACTTGAGGCATGACCTTCAACGCGAATACTAGCATAAGGATATTTATCTAATAAAGCTTTCAATTCATCTAGGATGGACTTGTCAATGCGGTCTAAACTAGCACTACTTGAGTTGAAAAGGATTTTACCTTTATCACTAGCAAGGAAATTAATTAAGTCAGTGGGTACTTCCTCATCTGGGCAACCTCCATTGGCAGCTTTACCAGCAACATTGGGACATTTATCGTCTCTATCGATAACACCATCACCATCTGAATCAGCCCAAGGACAACCTCCATTGGCAGCTTCACCTGCAGTTTCAGGACAACGATCAACATTGTCAGCAACGCCATCGCCATCACTGTCAGGACAACCATTCATTTGCACAGTTCCAGCTTTATCTGGGCAAGCGTCATCTACATTGGGAACACCATCTCCGTCGGTATCAGGACATCCTTGATGCTCTGCACTTCCGGCTTCATCAGGACAACGATCTTTGGAGTCAGGAATTCCGTCTCCATCAGTGTCGGGACAGCCATTAAATTCTTTAAGTCCGGGGACGTCTGGACATTCGTCTTTTTGGTCAGAAACGCCATCTTTATCTGCATCTCCTGCACCAAAGTGGTAACTCAACCCAATTACATGTTGTAAATGTTTGTAGCTGTATTTTTCGTGTGCCGAACGATAAGATGTACTGGCATTAATGGCCCAATTGTCATCTAAAAAGAAATGTGCACCAATTCCTCCGAGGATGGTTCTTGAAGTTTCAGTAGAGGGGAAAAACCCTTCTCTTTTTACATTGTCTGCAAATCTCGAAAAGCCATAACCAGCAAAAAGGTATGGGGTAATATTTCCTTCTGTAAGGTTGTATTTTAATACTCCATCAAGTGAGGTGTATTTGTAGTCAGTTCCCTTGTTGTCCACCTTGTTGAGTGCATATTGCGCTCCGATAGAAAAACCGGCCGCCAAATAATGCGATAGACTAAGGGCAGGAGCTCCAAAATTAAAACCCGAATCGACATTGTCTCCTTGTAGGTTAATCAAGTCGGCTCCAACAGCGATTGCCCAAGGATTTTCAGAGGTTTGGGCGAAGGTAAAGTAGGTTGTAGCTAAAAAAGTAATAGCTAATAGATAAGATTTAATTGTTTTCATAATTATTTAATTGTATAGGTACCACAAATATAACAAAAAACTTAATTTAAAGTTCACTTAATTTAAAATTTACTCCTATTATACATAGAGCCATGCTTCATACCAATTTATTTAAACAAAAAAAGAGCGTAATGAAACGCTCTTTTTTGTGACCTCGACAGGATTCAAACCTGTAACCTTCTGAGCCGTAATCAGATGCGCTATTCAGTTGCGCCACGAGGCCGTTTGGGTATTTTTCGTGGGCAAATATAAATATTTTGAAAGGATTAAATCGGCTTTTATTTAGGAAAAATTCTTTTCTCCGGCAGATTATGGGGGAAGTCGTAAATCGTATTATTTTTTTCGTATTCACAAAAAAGCTTTTCTTTCTTTTAATCTTTTTTCTCAATTTCTGAATCAAGAAAATGTATCTTGCATTCACAAGAACTATATGGATTATTTAGCAATTATTATTGGTTTGCTACTCCTGATTAAAGGAGGGGATTGGTTACTGGACGCTTCGGTGGCTTTGTCCTTACAATTCAAAATTCCCAGAATTGTTATTGGAATGACCATCGTATCATTCGCCACTTCAGCACCCGAACTTATTGTTAGTGTCAAGTCAGCCTTGTCGGGATATCCTGATTTTGCGATGGGAAATGTAATCGGTTCCAACATTGCCAACTTGACTTTTATTTTAGGTATAGTTACCGTGATTTCACCAATCAAAGTCAATAATAGTTTCTTTAAAATGGACTGGCCTATATTGATGTTAGCCTCACTACTTTTTTATGCTTTCGTTTTTTTTGATGCCACAGTGAGTCAAGGAGAGGGCATTGTTATGGTATTATTTCTAATAGGATTTCTAGTTTTTTTGATCAAATTTCAAAAAACAGCGGTAATTGAAATAGATGAAATTCCAACAGCCCGAGAGGTGTATTCCTATTCGAAAATCATTTATTTGTTGGTCATTGGAGGCTTTTGCCTTTGGCTCGGTTCTGAAGTATTAATCAAAGGAGCCATTGGATTGGCGGCAAATTTGGGGGTAAGTGAGCGGATTATAAGTGTAACGATTGTTTCTGTAGGCACCAGTATCCCAGAACTTACGGCTTCGCTCATCGCCATTATCAATAAAGAAAAGGCGATTTCCTTAGGGAATGTCATCGGCTCCAATATTTTCAATATCCTTGCTGTGATGGGGATCACTTCCATCATTCAGCCCGTGGCCGTGGTAGATCAAGTTTTGTTGACACGGGACTTCCCTTGGATGCTCTTGATTTCGTTCGTTACGCTTCCGCTGGTGCTATTACCAAGTAAAATGCGTTTAGGACGTTTGGAAGGTTTTATTTTATTAGTTATTTATACCTTCTTTTTACTTCCCTTTTTTACATAAAAAAAGCACCTCGGTAAAAAGGTGCTTGATTTTTACAATCTCTTATTGCAATTATATATTTGCAGACTTAACGGTCTTGATAATACGTGATGCAATTTTGTATGGATCCCCATTGGAAGCGGGACGACGATCTTCCAACCATCCTTTCCAACCTTTCTCAACAGTCAAAATTGGGATACGGATGGATGCTCCACGATCCGAAACACCATAACTAAACGAGTCGATGGATTGCGTTTCGTGCTTCCCAGTCAAACGTTGTTCGTTATGCGCTCCATAAACTTCGATGTGTTCTTTAACAACGGGACGGAATGCCTCACAAATGGCTTCATAAGTTTCACGTGATCCACAAGTTCTTAAAACTTCATTGGAGAAGTTAGCATGCATACCGGAACCGTTCCAGTCTGTATCTCCAAGGGGCTTGGGATGCCAGTCGATGGCAAGACCGTACTTTTCTCCAAGACGCTCTAATAAATATCTTGAAACCCACATTTCGTCTCCGGCTTTTTTGGCACCTTTGGCAAAACACTGGTATTCCCATTGTCCTGAAGCAACCTCAGCGTTGATTCCTTCAACATTGATTCCGGCTTCTAGACATTGGTCTAAATGCTCTTCAATCATCTCACGGCCAAAAGCATTTTTGGCTCCTACAGAACAATAGAATTGTCCTTGTGGCGTTTGATCTCTGGGGAAACCGAGAGGTAGGTTTTCTTCGGGATCCCATAAAAAATATTCTTGTTCGAAACCGAACCAAAAGTCGTCATCGTCGTCTTCAATGGTAGCTCTACCATTGGAAACATGAGGAGTGCCGTCAGCGTTCAATACTTCGGTCATTACCAACCATCCATTTTTACGATCAGGGTCTTCATACAAGGCAACAGGTTTCAACAAACAGTCAGAAGCATTTCCTTCTGCCTGACGTGTTGATGATCCATCAAAAGACCAAAGGGGACATTCCTCTAGGGTGCCACCAAAATCCTCAACAATTTTTGTTTTGCTTCTCATGTTGGCAGTAGGCTGATAACCATCCAACCAAATATACTCTAGTTTCGATTTACTCATGATTTTTTAATTTTGATGGTAAA
>JABISF010000054.1 GCA_018699935.1 Flavobacteriaceae bacterium
AAAATAAAAATAAATCTAAACCCCAATAAAAGAATGTATAAAAAACAATTAACACTTTGTTATTTTTATTAACCCCCTATTTTTTTAGGGGTAAAATTTATTTTTCCTCAAAAAAATAAAGATATATCCCCTAAGAAGTAAATTCTATATATTTGTACAGCAGTTTTAAAGCTCTTTTTATGCGATCCCAACGTACCCAAAACCGTATCCCTTTTTCTGAACCCCAACATCTCCATGTAGAGGGCTCAGCAAGACAAGCCAGTAATTTTGGAAAGCATGTTTTGAATCGATCAAAACTTGAAAACTATTTAAATCAAAATGCTTGCAAAGCCCTAGACCGATGCATTCGCAAGAACATCAGTATCAGTAACGAATTGGCCGATCAAATTGCTAGTGCCATGAAAGCATGGGCGATCTCCTTGGGAGCGACCCATTATACACATTGGTTTCAACCCCTTTCGGGAGCCACGGCAGAGAAACAAGATTCTTTTTTTGATCTTGATTTCAAGGGGAATTTGATTGAAAAATTTGAAGGGGTACAGTTGGTGCAACAACAACCGGATGTATCTTTCGCACCGAGTGGTGGTGCTCGAAATACTTTCGAGGGAAGAGGATATACCCTTTGGGATCCTACCTCACCTCCCTTCATTTATGACGATGCCCTTTGTATTCCCACCTTATTTGTTTCTTTTACCGGGGAATCTTTAGATTACAAAACCCCTTTGTTAAAATCCTTGAAGGTATTGGATGAGGCTGCAACAGAAGTATGCAAGTACTTTGACAAAAATGTCGCAAAAGTACAGGCAACTTTGGGCTGGGAACAAGAGTTTTTCCTGATTGACGCCTCCATAGCACTGACCCGCCCCGATTTGATATTGACCGGTAGAACTTTATTGGGGCATGCACCCGCCAAAGGAAAGCATCTGGGAAAACACTATTTTGGAGCCATTCCCAATCGCGTGCTTACTTTTTTAAAGGATTTGGAACAAGCCTGCTTCCATTTAGGTATTCCCATCAAAACAAGACATAATGAATTAGCCCCCAGCCAGTTTGAACTGACGCCCGTTTTTGAAGAAGCCAATCTGTCCATAGATCACAATTCCTTATTGATGGACTTGATGAGTAAACTGGCTACGAAGCATCATTTTATGGTTATTTTCCATGAAAAACCCTTTGCCAATATCAATGGCTCGGGCAAACACAACAATTGGTCTTTGGCAACCAATACGGGCTTAAATTTATTGAGTCCTTCCAAAACCCCCATGGGAAATTTACAGTTCCTGACCTTTTTTATCAACACCATTGCTGCGGTTTTGAAACATGAAGCTTTGGTCAGTGCAGCAACAATTTCTGCCAGTAATGACCTGAGATTGGGGTCCAATGAGGCGCCTCCGAGTTTTATTTCCATTTTTATCGGGAAGGAGTTGACCAAGGTGTTGGAAGAATTGGAAAATGTCTCCAAAGGAAAACTTTCGCCTCAAGAAAAAACCGATTTGAAGTTAAATGTCATTGGTAAAATTCCAGAAATTTTATTAGACAATACAGATCAAACGCGTACCTCTCCCATTGCTTTTACGGGGAATAAATTTGAATATCGTGCAGTGGGTGCCAATACTCATTGTGCCAAACCCATCACTGTCTTGAATAGTGCCGTAGCTGAACAATTATTGGATTTTAAAGAAACGGTGGATGTGTTGGTCAACGAAAAGAATATGAAAAAAGACGACGCCATTTTCAATGTGCTTCGTGACATGATCAAACACATCAAGAACATCCTCAATGAGGGCGATGAAAAGAGCACCAAAAAAACAGAAAAAAAAGCATCAAAACACAACCAACGCAGTGTTCCGGATCTTTTGTCGGCCTACACCAGCGACAGCAGTATTGCTTTGTTTGAAAAATTGGAAATTTTCACACAAAAAGAATTATTGGAACGCTATGCAATTGATCTCAATGACTATGTACAAACCCTGCAAATTGAATCGCGGGCTCTGGGGGACATTGCACGGAATCACATTATTCCCACCTCCATCAAATATCAAAACATCATCATCGAGAATATAAGAGGGTTAAAAGAAATTTATGGTGATCAGTTCAAGACTTTTGGGCAAGAACAATTGACCATCCTTGAGGAAATCTCGGCGCATATTACTGAAATCAATAAATCCGTAAATGCTATGATTGGAGCGCGTGAGAAGAGTGCCGATTGGGAAGATGTTTACAAAAAAGCCCTCGTTTACAGCAAAGAAATCATGCCTTTTCTCGAACAGATACGTACGCATTGTGATGCCTTGGAATTGACCATAGACGACGAAATTTGGCCCTTGGCAAAGTACCGAGAATTGTTGTTTATTCGTTGATAAAAAAAAGTATTCCTAAAAGCGAATGGCGCAAAAACCCTTATTTTAGCATAAAATTATTCAATGACCGACCGATATAGTCATCGAGGGGTTTCCGCTCAGAAAGAAGACGTTCACAATGCTATAAAAAATATGGATAAAGGGCTATATCCTAAAGCCTTTTGTAAAATCATTCCCGATTATTTGACGGGAAGCGATGCTCATGCATTGGTCATGCATGCCGACGGCGCTGGAACCAAGTCCTCTTTGGCGTATATGTATTGGAAAGAAACAGGCGATTTGTCTGTTTGGAAAGGCATTGCTCAAGATGCCCTCATCATGAATATTGATGACTTGCTTTGTGTGGGCGCCACCCAAGATATTTTATTATCTTCCACCATTGGTCGAAACAAAAATCGAATTCCGGGGGCAGTGATTGCCGCCATCATTGAAGGAACAGAGGAGTTGTTGGAAAAGCTTCGCGCACAAGGAATCAGTATTCACAGTACCGGAGGGGAAACCGCCGATGTTGGGGATTTGGTACGCACCATCATAGTGGACTCCACAGTGACTGCGCGAATCGCTCGAGCAGATGTGATTGACAACGCTCGTATAGAAGCGGGCGATGTAATTGTAGGGTTGGCTTCCTATGGTCAGGCCACTTACGAATCGGAATACAATGGAGGCATGGGTTCTAATGGACTAACCTCTGCGCGTCACGATGTTTTTTCTAAAGAATTAGCCGAAAAATATCCCGAAAGTTTTGACCCCACGGTTCCCTCGGACTTGGTGTATTCCGGCAGTAAAAAATTATTGGAGCAACTCGAAGGAGTGCCTTTGGACATCGGAAAATTAGTGCTTTCTCCCACCCGCACTTATGCTCCCATCGTTCAACAAGTATTTGAAACCATTGGAAGAAAAGAAATTCACGGTATGGTGCATTGCAGTGGAGGGGCACAAACCAAAATCCTTCACTTCATCGATGGGTTACACATTATTAAAGATCAGTTGTTGCCTGTTCCTCCATTGTTTGAAATGATTCAAAAAGAATCGGGCACTAGCGGAAGAGAAATGTATCAAGTGTTTAATATGGGGCATCGTCTAGAGTTTTATGTCCCCGAAACCATCGCTGAAAAGATCATCGCTATTGCGCAAACATTTCATGTAGAGGCGCAAATTGTAGGTAGGGTGGAAGCCGCCGATCACAAAAAGGTCACTTTGGACACGCCCTACGGGCTTTTTGAATACTAATATTTTTAATGAATAAAGGGTGAATTATGTATTGTAAAGGACTATTACTGTTTTTTTTGTTTCCCATAATGTTGCATGCACAAGAAATGGATCTTTTTCAGCAAATTGAAGCAGAAAATCCTAAAGAAGCAATGGCACTTTTACCGGATAATATGCTTTTTTCCCAAGGCCTGTTGTGGGGCAAAAAAGGAATACTGCGGACTACGGGTATAGCTCCTTTAACCTTGGAAAACAGGGAAAAAGAATTGAAAATTAGAAGAACTTTTTTGACGGCACATCAATTGATCGGTTATGCTACCTTGGCAGGAATGATTGCCCAAGGAATATTAGGAACCCAATTATACAATGGAAAATACAAAGTCAAGGAGGCGCATGAAGTCATAGGTAATTTAACCAGTGTTTCCTATTTTACAGGAGCTTCACTCTCCCTTTTTGCACCCCCACCTTTAACCAACGAAAAAACCAAAGGACTCAGTTCCATCAAAGCACATAAATATCTTGCTACTTTGCATTTCACCGGGATGATTGCCACCAATGTTTTGGCAGAGGATAATAAAAAATTACACCGCGCTGCTGCTTTTACTACCTTTGCTTCGTATGCTGCAGCTGTATTAGTATTCAAATTCTAGACCGATGAAACATTTTTTGCATTTTGGAGTACTATTATTTTGTTGTGGAGCCAGCCTTTGGGCGCAAACCCCATGGAAAGTAGACACAAAACAATCTGAAATCACCTACAAAGGCGAGCATACATTGCACGCTTGGGAGGGGAAGAATTCAAATGTTTTAGGGTTGGCGATCCCCAATTCAACGGGCGAGGGACTGGAAAAATTGGCGATACTTGCCTATGTAAAGGATTTCGACAGTAATAATTCGGGAAGAGATGCTCATGCTTTGGAGGTTTTGGAGGCCTTGCGCTATCCCGAAATCAAATTTTATTCGGAAAACATTCCAACCGAGGGAAATGAACTGTCTGTGGAAGGAACATTTGATTTTCACGGAAAAAAAATAACAAAAACGATCCTTTGTAAAAAGACTGAAACTACCGATTTTTATCAACTGGAGGGGGCGTTTTCACTCTCCTTAACAGACTTTGATATCCCACTACCCTCATTTATGATGGTGAAAATGGACGACCTTATTGAAGTTTCTTTTCAAATAGTCTTAACAAAAGAGTAAACCTTATATTAATTTTGCAAAACAATTAAGAAAAAGTGTTAGAAAAACTACAAGTCATTCAGCAACGATACGATGAGGTCTCCGATTTGATCATCCAACCGGATATTATTGCCGATCAAAAAAAATACATTCAGCTCAACAAAGAGTACAAAGACTTGTCGTTGCTCATTGAAAAAATAGATGCCTACAAGCTCCTCCTTGCGCGCTTAGAAGAAGCCGAAATGATGCTGAAAGAAGAGAAGGATGAGGAAATGCTTGCCATGGCAAAAATGGAATTTGAGGAAGCCAAAACGGCCATCCCTGAAATGGAAGAAACCATCAAAATGATGCTTATTCCCAAAGATCCAGAAGATGCCAAAAATGTGGTGATTGAAATTCGCGCCGGAACCGGTGGAGACGAGGCCAGTATTTTTGCCGGGGACCTCTATCGCATGTACACCAAATACTGTCAAACTCAAAACTGGTCGGTGAGTTTGATGGATACCAGTGAAGGTACAGCAGGTGGGTTTAAGGAAATTATTTTTGAAGTCTCGGGTACGGATGTGTATGGGACAATGAAATATGAGTCGGGTGTGCATCGCGTACAGCGTGTGCCCCAAACGGAAACTCAAGGAAGGGTACACACTTCTGCAGCCACCGTTATGGTGCTGCCAGAGGCGGAAGAATTTGATGTAGAAATCGACATGAACGATGTTCGGATTGATTATTTCTGTTCTTCCGGACCCGGAGGACAATCGGTCAACACCACCTATTCTGCCGTGCGTCTTACGCACGAACCCACGGGAATAGTGGCACAATGTCAGGATCAGAAATCACAACACAAAAACAAGGACAAGGCGTTAAAGGTTTTACGTTCGCGTTTGTATGAAATGGAGCTTTCAAAAAAATTGGAGTCGGATGCGGCCAAAAGAAACTCCTTGGTTTCCTCCGGAGATCGTTCCGCAAAAATCCGCACCTACAACTACCCCCAAGGAAGGGTTACCGACCATCGCATCGGGCTAACCCTTTATGATCTTCCCAATATTGTTAATGGGGACATCCAAAAATTGATCGACGAATTACAGTTGTATCAAAACACACAAATCCTTAAAGAAGCCGGAGAAGTTTTATGACCCATACAGCACTTGTCGATCAAATAAAGCGCAAACAGTCTTTTTTATGTGTAGGCTTGGATGTGGATAAAGAAAAAATTCCCGTTCACCTCCTCGAACTTTCCGATCCTATTTTTGAATTTTCAAAAGCCATCATTGATACTACGGCAGCCTATGCGGTGGCCTACAAACCCAATATTGCTTTTTTTGAATCCTATGGATTGGAGGGTTGGCAAGCCTTAGAGCGTATAATAGTCTATTTAAACACTGTCTATCCAGAGATTTTTACCATTGCTGATGCCAAAAGGGGAGACATAGGAAACACCGCAGGCCGCTATGCAAAAGCATTTTTTGAAACCTTGAACTTTGATTCCATCACCGTTGCTCCCTATATGGGCAGTGATTCGGTGGAGCCATTTTTAGAATTTGAAAACAAACACACCATACTTTTAGCCCTTACTTCCAATCAAGGAGCGGAGGATTTTCAATATACCCAAGAGAATGACGTACCGCTTTTCGAAAAGGTATTAAAGGTCAGTCAACAATGGAAGCATGCAGAGCGTTTGATGTATGTTGTGGGTGCCACCAAAGCGGAAGCCTTGCAAGCGATCCGAAAAATTGTCCCGGATGCTTTTCTTTTGGTGCCCGGAGTGGGCGCACAAGGAGGTAGTTTGGCCGATGTCGCAAAGGCAGGATTAAATCATGACGCTGGCTTGTTGGTCAATTCCTCTCGAGGGATTTTATATGTTTCAAAGGGACAAGATTTTGCTCAAGCAGCCGCTCGGGAGGCCAAATTACTGCAACAACAAATGGCGTCTTTTCTCACTCAAAAAGGAATTATTTAATGCTGTATCATACTTGTTTTCCGGCGCAAAATAATTCCAAAAAATGGATCACTTTTGTCCATGGGGCAGGGGGCAGTTCTTCCATTTGGTTCAATCAGGTACGGTTTTTCAAAGCCTATTTTAATATTTTACTCATTGATCTTCGGGGTCATGGAAAATCAGAAGGATCTCCTGAAGGGACAGCATATTCTTTTGATGTAATTATCGAAGACATCATCGCTGTGTTGGATAAAAACAAAATAGAAAAGTCCCATTTTGTCGGAATTTCCTTGGGAAGTATTCTCATTCAACAAATGCTTCAAACCCATAATGATCGGGTGGAAAAAATTGGGTTGGGCGGTGCTATCCTCAATTTAAATCTACAATCGCGGTTGTTGATGTTTTTGGGGAAACTCACCCAAAGCATTTTGCCCTTTATTTGGATTTATACTTTTTTTGCTTATGTGATTATGCCGTATAAAGCCCATCGCCATTCTCGGGCATTGTTTATCAAAGAGGCCAAAAAGCTTTCCCAAAACGAATTTAAGCGCTGGTATAAACTTACGGCAAACATATTGCCGCTTTTGGAGCGCATCAGAAAGCACGAAGTTTTGGCACCCACTTTATATATCATGGGAAAAGAAGATTATATGTTTCTCCCATTTGTCAAAGAAATCGTTCAACTGCGTCAAAGTTCAAGTTTAATTACGGTCTTGAATTCCGGACATGTAGTCAATATCGACCAACCAGAATTATTTAACAAGCACTTGTTGAAGTTCCTTTTAAAGGATTAATTAAAAACAACAGTTTTGTTGTTGTACACCATGATTTTTCGATCGCAATGTAATTTTAAAGCGCGTAGGAGAACGAGGCGTTCTAAATCCTGTCCCTTTTCCAAAAAGTCTTTTACCTCGTGGCCGTGGGAAACCCGCACCGTGTCTTGCTCAATAATGGGGCCTGCGTCCAAATCTTCTGTGACATAGTGACTGGTAGCACCAATAATTTTCACTCCCCTTTCAAAGGCAGAATGGTAAGGTTTGGCTCCCGGAAAAGCGGGTAAAAACGAATGGTGAATATTGATGACTTTTTGCGGGTATTGATCGATGATTTGAGCGGTCAAGATTTGCATATAACGCGCCAAAACAATGGATTCTATGTTGTGCTCCTTAAGTAGTTTTAATTGTGCCTGCTCCGCTTCCAATTTGTTTTCCTTGGTGATGGGAATGTGGTAGAAAGGAATGTCAAAACGATCGGAGATCGTCTGCAAAACAGTATGATTGCTGATGATAAAAGGAATCTCGCAGTGCAGTCTACCCGATTGTTGTTGTGCTAAAATATCGTATAAACAATGATCATATTGGGACACAAAAACAGCCATGCGAGGGCGATGATTTTTTAAATAAAAATCACATTTTAGTCCAAATTGAACCCCCAAGGAGTTGTTGAAATTGGTTTGAAACTCGCTAAAAGAAGCACTACCCCCATTGGCCTCTACCTCCACGCGCATAAAAAAAGTATTGTTGATGCGATCTACATATTGATCGATGTAGATGATATTTCCTTTATAATGGTGAATAAAGTCGGTCACAGCGGCAATGATGCCTTTCTGGTCTGGACAATGCATCAATAAAATGATATTTTGCATAGTTAATTAATTGATTCCCGGTTGGAGAAGGCGAAAAACTTCTTTTTGCTTCGCTGCTTCAACCGTTGTTTTTACTTGTCTTAATAATTCCTTCGCATCGTAAATTACCCCTGCTCGAATGGTATACTTCACACCGCCTACGCGAACCACTTCGTTGGCTGCTGTCAATTTAATCGCTCCTGTACCATAAAGTACTTTAAGGTTTTCCAAAGGGTTTTCCTCGAGGAGTACAAAATCCGCTTTTTTACCCACCGCTACCGAACCGATATCCTTATCCATTTTAAGTGCTTCCGCCGCGTTGAGGGTGGCAGCTCGAATAATTTCCAAAGGATGAAAGCCCGCTTCACGAAGCAGTTCGAATTCGCGAATATAGGCAAATCCGTAGAGTTGGAAAATAAAACCCGAATCAGAACCCACTACCACACGACCGCCTCGATTTTTATAAGTATTGATAAAGGTCATCCAAAGGCGGTAATTTTCCTTCCAAGCAACCTCTTGTTCGGTGCCCCAATAATGCCAATAAGAACCATGTGAAACCTTACTCGGTTGATAAAAACGCCATAAAGAAGGGAGCGTATAATCTTCGTGCCATTCGGCTCTACGGGCACGATGTAAATCTCTACTGGCTTCGTAAATATTAAAGGTGGGAACGATGGTGAAATCCAAGTCAATCAATTCGTTCATCACTGCATTCCAATTTGCGGAAAAAGGGGCTGCCGCTTGTTTCCACAATTTTCCCGCCGCTTCAAAACGATGTTGCTCATTTTGGTAGTTGTAGTCCAAAGGATAATTTTGAACCGTGGTGTCTTCCAGTAGTGCCTCCGGCAGTCCATACCAATGTTCCATGGTGGTCAATCCGGCACGTGCCGAATGGAGAACATTCCAACGCGCCACACTCATTTGGGTATGATGGCAAGCCGAGCCTAACCCCAAACGCTTATTTTCCTCTAGGGCAGCTTTCATGATGTTGGGTTCAGCACCAAAAAACTTAATCCCATCGGCTCCATTTTTGGCATTTTGTTGTACCCAAGCCCGAGCTTGATCAGCCGTATTGATGGGGGTTTTACTGCCTTGTCCAAAAGCGGTATAAGTAATGATACGCGGAGCGATAATTTCATTAGCAGCACTTTTCTTTTTTAATTGGACAGCGTATTCCACACCACGCCCACTGGGCTCTCGGATGGTGGTAATGCCGTGCGCCAACCACAACTTAAACACATATTCCCAATCTGCCCCTTGAGCTTCGCCTCCTATATGGGCGTGCATATCAACAAATCCGGGGAGTAAATACATGCCGTTTGCGTCCATCTCTTTTCCACCCGATTTTAGTTTCGGACGTTTGTCCGCTTTAATAGGAACTCCCGGATAGCCCACCACTTGAATAGCAACGATACGATCGTTTTCTACAACAATGTCGATGGGGCCTTGTGGTGGTGCTCCGTTGCCATTAATCAAAGTAACTCCCCGGATGATGAGTTGCGAAAAAGGACCTTGGACAACAGGCTCTTGTTGGGAAAAACAAAGGGTGAGGCTGGTAATAAAGACCCAGCCGATGAGGTAAAATTTGTTATTCATGGTGAACTATTTAAAATAAATATAACTAAAAAACCTCCCGTATACACAGGAGGTTTTTAGAATTCTTCGGATTGATCCGAAGCGGAATAAACGATTAATGTTGATTTAAACGAAAATCAGGGTAGGCGTCCATACCGTGTTCTGCCAGGTCTAAACCTTTTAATTCTTCTTCCTTGTCTACGCGAAGACCCATGGTTTTCTTGATGACAAAAAGAATAATAAAAGCAGTAGTTACGCAAAATAAACCTACAATTCCAACACCGATGAGCTGTGAAATAAATTGATCAACTCCGGCGAGGGCTCCAAAAAGTCCAACAGCCAAGGTTCCCCAAATTCCACACACTAGGTGAACGGCGATGGCTCCTACAGGATCATCCAATTTGATTTTGTCGATTAAAGCAACAGCTAAAACAATAATCACTCCGGCTACTGCACCAATAATTAGCGCATCGGTGGGACCCATTTGATCTGCGCCAGCGGTGATACCAACGAGTCCTCCCAATACACCATTCATAAACATAGTAAGGTCGAAATTTTTATAGCGAATATTAGAGAATATTGCTGCTGCAATTCCTCCAGAAGCTGCGGCCAAACAAGTGGTGACGAGTGTCAAAGAAGTCAATTCTGGATCGGCAGAAAGCACAGAGCCTCCGTTAAATCCAAACCAGCCCAACCAAAGAATTAACACTCCTGCAGCGGACAACGGCAAGTTGTGACCGGGAATCGCATTGGGTTTTCCACTGCTGCTGTATTTGCCAATTCTTGGCCCCAATAAATACACAGCAATCAAGGCTGCCCAACCTCCTACAGAATGTACTAAAGTGGATCCTGCGAAGTCATAAAAACCCCACTGATCGAGAAATCCTCCACCCCATTTCCAGGAACCTACAATTGGATAGACCAATCCCACATAAATTACGCTAAAAAGCATAAAGGCGTTGAGTTTGATCCGTTCTGCCACGGCTCCAGAAACGATGGTTGCAGCTGTAGCGGCAAACATGGCTTGGAAAAGAAAATCGGTCCACCAGGTATAGCCTCCATCGGCATAGGCAGCGGTCATTCCACCTTCTGGTGGTGCGATGCCGAAACCGGCAAATTTGAAGAAACCAGCGGCTCCCTCTTCAAAACCGGGATACATCAGGTTGAATCCTCCGATGCAATAGACGACTATTCCCATCGTAATCACAAAGAAGTTTTTGAATAAAATATTAACGGTGTTTTTTTGACGGGTCAAACCGATCTCCAAGAAGGAGAATCCCAGGTGCATAAAGAACACCAAGGCGGTACAGAGCATCATCCAAACGTTGTTTGCGGTAAATAAAGCGGTACTTTCCATAATTATAGTTTTTTAAATGTTTTTTAGTTCAATGAGCTTCCTCCTTTTTCTCCTGTTCGGATGCGATACGCCTCATCCACCGGTAGGACAAATATTTTTCCATCGCCCACATTTTCTGTGGCAGCGGAACTGAGGATGGCAGTAATGGTGCGATCTACAAAATCGTCGTTTACCACAATGGATATAAAGCGACGTTGAATTTCGGAAGTACTGTAGCTGATGCCGCGGTAGACATGCCCTTCTTTTTCATTACCCACTCCAGTAACGTCCCAATAGCTAAAGAAGTTGACTTCCACTTCGTGGAGTGCTTCTTTGACTTGTTCAAATTTTGATTTTCTGATAATTGCTTCGATTTTTTTCATAAGTTCTAGTTTTAATGGTTAGGAAAATACCAAGGCTAATTAAAGGATAATTCCTTGGTATTTTTCAACTTTTTTTGATAGATATGTCTTAGAAGGCATAAATAGCTGCTACAAGAAAAGAGGATAAGCTGTCCGCAGTCTTGGTGGGTGAGATATCAAATATTTCTTGTGAAGCACTATCGATTCTAAATTCAGGTTTGAAAATAAAACGACCTTGAGTAAAGCTACCGGTGATGGTCAATGAAAAGTTGTCGGCGTCTCCATCATCTACGAGTGCTCCAAAACCATCGGTTTCTGAAAAATACTCCCCTCTTAGACCAAGCGCAAAACTATCCGAAACAGTGACTTGTGGGTAGAGTGCTATTCCAGCAAAACCTTGATCTCCTGCTAAAGAAGCAGCGGTTGCATTGATGCCTAAAAAGAAGCTGTCACTCAAATCAAAACCTCCGGTGAAGTCGATTTGGTTGTAATCTTCGCCTCCCAAATAATTGATATATTGACCGAAAAGACCCAATTGTGCACCAAAAGTTGTGGTTCCCATGTAGTTGGCTTCGGTTTCATCGGTTTGATTCATGATGGCCAACATCAAGCTGACATCCTCTGACAAACTAAAATCTGCCTTGATTCCAGTGTGTGAAAACGGACCATAAGAAAACATATAGGAAGTGGAATAATTGAAGTTGGCGACGGGTGAGATGACTTCATAACCTAAAAAAGTATTGAAGTTTCCAAGTGTTAGGGTGAAATTATCACTGACATTATAATACACATACAATTGGTTGACGATTTCTGAGGAATTCCCCACAGAATTAAAAACCGCATTTGATCCACGGGGACCAAAAACGATATCGGCTACAAAGCCCGATTTTTCTCCCTCGTAGGAAATAATGGCATTGGCCATGCCTAGGGCAAATCCAGGTAAATCAGCAAAAGAGCTGCCTGGCGCGGCGGCCTGCTCACTAAAACTATTTCTAAAGTAGGAGTCCACAGATCCGCTTAAAGAAAAAGTTGCCGGTTGATCGTCGGAAGAAGTTTCTTCCTCTTGTGCATTAAGTCGCGTATTCAAACTTAGGGTGAATACTGTAATCAATAATAATAGTAAATTAATTTTTTTCATAGTTTATGTTTTAATTTGAAACAAATCTATGATGAAATTAATTTACCCCTCAAAATAATGGGGTATAAAAGTTTATTTTTATTGTTTAAATAAATTTACCCCATAAATTTTAGGGGGTGTAATTTTTTAGAGTTATAAATTTAAGAATTCTTAAAAAAAAGGCTAATCTTTTAAGAAAGACTTCTAAAAAGCAGATTTCCTAGAGCAATCATCAATATTCCGCCCAACAAGCTGAACAAAATATAAGAAAGGAACTGGAGCGTTAAACCGTTTTTAAGCAAAGAGAGGCTTTCAGCACCAAACGAAGAGAAGGTCGTTAGTCCACCGCAGAAGCCCACGGTGGCAAAAAGAATTAGGTCGGATTTGAGTAGATTATTTTTTAAAGCCCACCCCAACAAGAGTCCAATCAACAAACAGCCGAGCAAATTGGCTCCCAAAGTGGACCACGGGAACCCCGTTTTTGAGGGGGGGATGATTTTTCCAAGCGCAAATCGAAAAACACTGCCCAAACCACCTCCTATAAAGATCAGTAAGAATTGTTTCACGGACGTGTTAGGTATTTAATGGCAAAAAGCAGCGACAGTGCAATCAAAAAACTGATGAGAATTTTATAGCTCCCTTTAAAATATGCACCCTGTCGTTTTTTGTCTTTTCTGTAAGAAAGAAAAATAATGACTACAAAGGCGACAAAAAAACAAAGTGCAAAAAGCAACTGACCACTTGAAAACATAAATAGTATTTTTGTCTAAATTATAAATAATTAATCATCCATACGAATTAAATATGATCTCAAAACCCATTCAAGCAGTCACTGAATTTCACGAGGCTTTCGGACTCGGCATCGCCACTCACCCAACAGCAGACTTGCCTGCTCAAATTTCAGAATTACGTTTCAACCTTATGAAGGAAGAAAACGAAGAATATCTAGAAGCCACAAAAACCAACGACCTGGTTGAGATTGCGGATGCCCTTGGAGATATGTTATACATCTTGTGCGGCACCATCATCAGTCATGGGATGCAGTATAAAATTGAAGCTGTTTTTGATGCGATACAAAGCAGCAATATGAGCAAATTGGGCGAAGATGGAAAGCCCATCTATCGCGAAGACGGAAAGGTATTGAAAGGACCCAATTATTTTAGACCGGATATTGCGGCCGCTTTAGATCAGGATTAAATCACGGGATATCGCCAGTTAAATTGATCTTCAGCGAGATTGTATTGAATGGACGTTAAGCTTTCCTTGAGTTTTTGAGCTACCGTTGGGGTCTTTTCCATGAGATAACGCTTTCCTTGATAGGAGAAACTTTTGATAGGTAAAACTACAACAGCCGTTCCAGAACCAAAGACTTCTTGCAAACTTCCATTTTCATGAGCGGCTATCAATTCACTAACTTTTATGGGGCGTTCTTCTACCTTGAGTCCCTGATGATGCGCCAAAGCGATGATACTTTTTCGGGTGATACCGTCCAAAATCCGATCGTTAGTGGGGGAGGTGACTAAAGTGTCCCCAATTTTAAAGAAAATATTCATGGTTCCCGCTTCTTCCAAATATTCGTGCTTATTGGCGTCTGTCCAAATAATTTGCTGATAGCCTTGTTTCAAGGCTTCAGATGTTGGATAAAATTGAGCGGCATAATTTCCTGCGGCTTTGGCAAAACCAACGCCACCGCTAGCAGCACGACTGTATTCTTCGGCAATCAAAACATTGACATCACCGCCACTGTAATAAGAGGATACAGGAGCACAAATAATCATAAATACATATTCCGTAGCGGCAGAAGCCTGCACCGAGGGTTGACTGGCAAAAACAAAGGGACGAATATAGAGGGAGTTGCCGATTCCGGGTTTGATCCATTCTTTGTCTAGGTGAAGCAATTCTTTAAGCCCATTTAAAAAATAGGATTCTGGAAATTCAGGAATTTGCAATCTTCTGGCAGATCGGTTGATGCGCTTGAAATTTTCATCGGGGCGAAAGAGCCAAACTTGATCTTGCTCATCTTTAAATGCTTTCATACCCTCAAAAACCGCTTGGCCATAATGAAGGACGCTGGCCGATGGGTCGAGCGTAATGGGCTGATAGGCTTTGATTTCGGGTGCCCGCCATTGACCATCACGATAATGACAGCTAAACATGTGATCTGTAAAGATCTTTCCAAAAGCGAGGTTATTAAAATCAACGCTTTCTATTTTGGATTTAGGGTTGGCGATAATATTCATTAGTTCTCCAATATGTTCAAAAAGTAAAATTAGTTTTTTTTATAATGTTCCCCATAGAATTGTTTTAATTCTTTGTTTTTTTTGTAGTCTTAGAAAATTTTTCACCAAAGATTGATTTACCAGCTGTAAAAAGAAAATGATGGAACGGAAAAAAATAATTACAGGAGATGGGAGTGTCTCCCTCCATGTCCCGACCTTAAATGAAACCTATCACTCCCGCCATGGCGCGCTCACGGAGGCTCAATATGTATATATCCAACAAGGTCTAGCATTTTGGCACCAACAAACGCAGGCATCTTCCGTAAGCGTTTTTGAAATGGGATTTGGAACCGGATTGAATGCGCTCTTGGCAGCCGCCTATGCGGAACAGCAGCAGTTGTCAATCTATTACGAAACCCTTGAAAAATATCCCTTATCCCCTGAGGAATTGTCCTGGATGGACTATGATCAATTGTTGAAGGGGGACACCACTACTCAGATTTTTCATCAAATCCACCAATGTTCGTGGGAAGTAACGCAAGCGGTATCCCCTTTTTTTGAATTATTAAAAAAGAAAATGGGAGTGGAGGAATATGCATCAAAGACCTTATTTGACCTTATTTTTTACGATGCTTTTGGGCATCATGCACAGCCTGAATTGTGGAGTACTGAGCGTATGCAAAAGTGTTACGAGCTGTTGCGTCCCAATGGGGTTTGGGTGAGCTATTGCGCCAAAGGGAGTGTTCGGAGAAGTCTTCAAGAAGTGGGCTTTGTGGTAGAGCGACTTCCTGGAGCACCCGGAAAAAGAGAAATGCTTCGTGCGGTCAAAAGCGAAAGTTGTACTTTTGAAAAAAAGGCATGAAATTTTTAATCACAGGTGCCACCGGATTGGTGGGACGCGCCCTCACCGTTCAACTCTTAGCAGAAGGGCACAGCTATAACTTCCTAACGACTCGAAAGCAACAATTGGATTCCGATCCGCAGGGAAAAGGTTTTTATTGGAATGTTAAAGAAGGTGTCCTCGACGAAAGCTGTTTTCAGGGGGTGGATTGTATCATCCATTTGGCCGGAGCTAGTATTTCTAAACGCTGGACGAAAGCCTACAAAAAAGAGATTTTGGACAGTAGGGTAGCTGGTACCGAGCTTTTGGCAAATGGTTTGAAAACACTTGAAGGTAAACATCAAGTAAAACAATTGATTGCGGCCTCTGCTGTAGGGATTTATCCCTCTTCGACCGAACTATTGAAAGAAGAAGATGCCCAGCAAAATCCTCAAACCTTTATGGAAAAAGTAGTTTTTTATTGGGAGCAATCGATGGACCGCTTTTCTGAGTTGGGTATCGGTATTGCAAAAATAAGAATTGGTTTGGTCTTGGCACAAGAGGGAGGTGTTTTGGCAACGCTTAAAATCCCAACGCAGTTGGGACTGGGAGCTGCTTTTGGCAATGGAAAACAAGGGCAATCGTGGATTCATATCACCGATTTAGTCAATTTGTTTATGACCGCTGCTACTGCTCGTTGGACAGGAATCTATAATGCCGTAGCTCCAAATCCCGTGAGTCAAAAAAACCTCATGAAAGCACTTGCTAAGGCACTTAAACGCCCTTATTTTATGCCGCCCTTGCCCGGTTTTTTCATCACGATGCTCACCGGAGAAATGAGTGCTTTGGTGCTGGAGAGTCATTGGATTAGTGCGCAAAAAGTAATCGACAAAGGATTTGTTTTTCTGTATCCTGAATTAGAAGCATCTTTGCAGGATATTTACCAAAAAACAGGAAAGTGACATTTTGACAACAACACTGCAATTGGCAACACTTTTGATAAACGGATTAAACTAAAAACAAAAATACTTATGGCAAAAAAAGCAGCAACGGATGACACCAAGCAAAAGGGTACTAAGAAAAGTGCCTCGGCTTCTGGCTCTAAAGCAACTGCAAAATTGCAAAAGCAAGTGGAAAGCTTGCAAGACGAATTAGCACAAGAAAAAGATAAATTTTTAAGACTTTTTGCGGAATTTGAAAATTTCAAAAAACGAACCGCAAAAGAACGTTTGGAATTATTTAAAACAGCCAATCAAGAAGTGATCACAGCCTTGATTCCGGTTTTGGATGATTTTGATCGTGCCAATCAGCAAATACAAAAAGTAGAAGGAAGTGTAGACGAAGGGTTCTCGTTGATTTATAACAAATTTTCTGAAGCCCTGAAATCCAATGGATTGAAAGCTACCGAGTCCAAAATTGGTGATGTCTTTGATGCAGAATTGCATGAAGCAATTACTCAAATTCCAGCGCCCAACGCTGCTGACAAAGGAAAAATCATTGATATTATAGAAAAAGGCTATCAATTGGGCGATCGTATCATCAGATATCCTAAAGTCGTTGTAGGACAATAATTATGAAAGAAGATTATTATGACGTCTTGGGCGTATCGAAAAATGCTTCAGAAGCCGAAATAAAAAAGGCCTATCGCAAAAAAGCCATCCAGTATCACCCCGACAAAAACCCGGGGGATGCCACGGCAGAGGCCAACTTTAAAAAAGCTGCAGAAGCCTATGAAGTGCTGGGCGATGCCCAAAAGAAGGCGAAATATGATCAGTATGGGCATGCTGCTTTCGAAGGAGGCCAAGGATTTGGCGGTGGCAGTATGAACATGGAGGACATCTTCAGTCAATTTGGAGATATTTTTGGAGGTGCCTTTGGAGGCGGCTTTAGCGGTGGCGGTCAACGCCGTTCCAAGGGGTCGGACATGCGAATACGGGTTAAATTGACACTCGAAGAAATCGCCAAAGGTGTTGAGAAAAAAATAAAAGTTCCTCGAAAAGTGCAAGCCCCAGGAGTTCGATATTCCAACTGCTCCACCTG
The DNA here is from genome assembly GCA_018699935.1 of Flavobacteriaceae bacterium. GTDB lineage: Bacteria > Bacteroidota > Bacteroidia > Flavobacteriales > Flavobacteriaceae > MS024-2A. Next base: position 17,778 of record JABISF010000054.1, read on the forward strand.
TAACGGTAGAGGGCAGGTCATGAAAGTGACCAATACGATTTTGGGGCGTATGCAAACCGCAACTACTTGTCCTTCTTGTGGGGGAAGTGGTCATTCGATTTTGGATCGCCCGCCAGGTTCCGATGCGCAAGGGATGATCACGCAAGAAGAAACCGTTTCCATTAAAATCCCTGCGGGGGTGGAAGAAGGGATGCAGTTGAAAGTAACGGGTAAAGGAAATAATGCACCTGCACAAGGAATTTCTGGAGATTTGTTAGTACTGATTGAAGAATTAACACATGAGCGTTTTGTTAGAGAAAGCAATCATTTGCATTATGATTTATACGTGAGTATTTCAGAAGCAGTGTTGGGGGCTTCCAAAGAAATCAAACTTTTGGATGGAAAAGCTCGAATCAAACTCGAAGCGGGAATTCAGTCCGGGAAAACCCTTCGACTGAGAGGGAAAGGACTACCCAGTGTAAATGGATACGGAACCGGAGATTTGTTGGTGCACGTCAATGTATGGACACCTCGAGTAATGAATAAAGAACAAAAAGATTTTTTTCAAAACAATTTAGAGGATGACAATTTTAAACCCAATCCCGAAAAATCGGATAAATCGTTTTTTGAAAAAGTAAAAGATATGTTTTCGTAAAAAAGCGTTTGATTTAAAAAAAAAATAATATATTTGATAGTGTTATCAAATCTTTTGATGATACAATTTTCTTTTTCATAGCAATTTTTTCCCATCCTTTTACGAGGGTGGGTTTTGTTTTTGTATTAAATTGCCCTTATAATCAGCAACTATGAGTAAAATTTTGGAGATTATACATAAAATTTCGGAATGGTTAAACTACACTTTCAAAATAGGAGAAAATATCTCTTTTACTCCAAAATCCGTTTTGATTTTGATTTTGGTGTTTTTTGTCACCTATATTTTGTTAAAACTATTTAGAAAAATAATCTACAGAACCCTATCTGATGATGCTCGAGTCAAATTTAAGAGCATCTTTTCTTTTCTGAATTATTTTATTTATTTGATTGTTATTCTGATCACCTTTGATAATATTGGATTGGATGTGACAGCCATTTTTGCTGCCTCTGCCGCCTTGTTGGTCGGTGTTGGTTTGGCACTGCAAACCTTTATTCAGGATATCATTTCCGGAATTTTTATCTTGGTGGATCAATCGGTTCATGTGGGCGATATTATTGAGGTAGATGGACAAGTGGGGATGGTGGAAAACATCAAGTTGAGAACCACACGAGCGGTGACTCGCGAAAACAAAGTTTTGATTATACCCAATCATAAATTCCTAACCTCCATACTTTTCAATTGGACAGAAAATGGAATCATCACCAAAGAATATGTAGAAGTGGGGGTCAGCTATGCTTCCAACCCTGAGGAGGTGACTCAAATTTTATTGCAGAAAGCAGCTGAGCACAAGGACATCCTTCAAGACCCCGAACCCAACGTTCTTTTTAAAGATTTTGGCGACAGTGCTTTGGTGTTTCAATTGTATTTTGCCACCAACTCCAGTTTTGTTTCCAATATCGTTAAAAGCGATTTACGCTATAAAATATTTCAAGCTTTCTCAGAGGCTGGAATCGAAATTCCATTCCCGCAACGTACGCTCAGTTTCCTAAACCCTCCTAAGGCATTACAATGACAAAAATATTACTAATAGAAGACGAAGAACCCATCAGGAGAGTATTGTCTCGAATATTGTCAGAGGATAATGAAACCTATCAAATCTCCGAGGCGGAGGATGGAAAAGCCGGTTGGGACATCTTGCAAGAACAAAAATTTGATCTCGTACTTTGCGATATCAAGATGCCCAAAATGGATGGGATTGAGGTATTACAAAAAGCACTGCAGCAGCAACCCAATCTTCCTTTTATTATGCTAACGGGACATGGTAATGTGGAAACAGCAGTGGAAGCCATGAAACTGGGGGCTTTTGATTTTATCTCCAAACCCCCCGATTTAAATAGACTTTTAAATTCGGTACGTCACGCCATAGAAAACAAATCACTACGAAAAGAGAATAGCCAACTCAAACGGAAGGTTGCCAAGAAGTATGAAATCATCGGTCAATCTCAATCGATCAATGCCATTTTAGGAATGATTCGCAAAGTTGCAGCCACCGAAGCCCGGGTCTTGATTACCGGAGATAATGGAACCGGAAAAGAATTGGTGGCGCATCAATTGCACGAGCAAAGTGATCGCAATAAGCAAGAATTTGTTGAGGTAAACTGTGCAGCCATTCCTTCTGAATTGATTGAAAGTGAACTCTTTGGGCATGTAAAAGGAGCGTTTACTTCGGCGATTAAAGACCGTTCTGGAAAATTTGAATCTGCCCATAAAGGAACCCTTTTTCTCGATGAAATTGCGGACATGAGTTTGGCCGCCCAAGCAAAAGTTTTACGGGCACTTCAAGAAAAGAAAGTGCAACGGGTGGGAAGTGACAAAAGCATCAATGTGGATGTACGCGTCATTGCAGCGACCAATAAAAATCTTAAAAAAGAAATTGAGGAAGGTCGCTTTAGAGAAGACCTCTACCACCGATTGGCGGTCATACTGATTGAAGTACCGGCATTGAGTGATCGCAAGGACGATATTCCATTGTTGGCAAATCATTTTATCAACCTACTTTGCAAAGAAGAGGGAATTGAAATGAAATCCTTTTCGGACGCTGCTTTAGACAAATTATGCGATTATCCATGGACAGGAAACGTTCGTGAACTCCGCAATGTCGTTGAACGCTTGATGATCTTGGGAGACAACCCTATCAGTACTGAAAATATTCAACAGTTTGCCCCGAAATAATTTTATTGCTTAAAGAAAACAGGATGAAAAGACATAAACTTATTGTTGTACTGTGTTTGTTGCTCGGTGCAGTACATGCACAAGAGGCGCAACACTCAGTGGCGATTGCTCGTATTTATGAAAATGCGCTCACCCAAGGAAATGCCTACAGTTGGTTGGATCATCTCTCCAATAAAATTGGCGGACGTTTATCCGGCTCTTATAATGCAGAACGTGCCATTGAATGGGGAAAAGAAGAACTGGAAGGACTGGGTTTGGACAGGGTCATTCTACAACCCGTGATGGTCCCCAAATGGGTGCGGGGTACCTTTGAGTATGCACGTATTGTTACGGGTCCCGGAACCACCATTAATGTGCCGGTTTGTGCATTGGGTGGATCCATTGCAACGCCCGCAGCAGGTTTGCAAGCGCAAGTTGTGGAAGTAAAAAATTTCGAAGAATTGGAGTCTTTGGGAAGAGCCGCCATAGAAGGTAAGTTTGTGTTTTACAACCGTCCCATGCCCGCAGAAAAAATCAACACTTTTGAAGCGTATAGTGCGACCGTTAATCAGCGTACACAAGGGGCTGCCAAAGCCGCCCAATTCGGAGCGGTGGGAGTGATTGTTCGATCTGTAAATTTGCGTTTGGACGATTTTCCACATACCGGTTCAATGAGTTATGGAGACTTGCCCAACAAATTGCGGATTCCCGCTGCAGCCATCAGCACCAATGGTGCAGAATTGCTCAGCTCTATGTTGGCACTCACACCAAAGTTGCAGTTTTTCTTAAAACAAAATTGCCGTAATTATCCGGAGGTTCCCTCTTTCAATGTCATTGGGGAAATTACGGGAAGTGAATTTCCTGAGGAAATAATCACTGTTGGAGGACATCTAGATTCTTGGGATTTGGGAGATGGAGCTCATGATGACGGGGCGGGAGTGGTTCAGTCGATGGATGTTTTGCATTTGCTCAAAAAAATGAATTATCGACCCAAAAGAACAGTTCGAGCCGTACTGTTTATGAACGAAGAAAATGGTTTAAAAGGAGGAAGAGAATATGCCAAACAAGCCAAGGAAAAAGGCGAGGAACATATTTTTGCTTTGGAATCCGATGCGGGAGGATTTACTCCTCGTGGATTTATTTTTGAAGCTTCTCCCCAACAATATGAAAAGCTAAACACCTGGCTGCCCTATTTACGTCCCTATATGATCGATCGTTTTGATTTGGGAGGCAGTGGCGCAGACATAGGTCCTTTGCGAAATAATAGAACTGTTTTAGCGGGTTTACGCCCGGACTCTCAACGCTATTTTGATTATCATCATGCCGCTTCAGATACTTTTAAAGCCATCAACAAAAGAGAACTTGAATTGGGTGCTGCAGCCATGACCAGTTTGGTGTATTTGGTGGATCAATTTGGGTTTTAATCCAAAGCGTCAATGATTAAAGCACTGCATCAGTACACCAAAGAATTTCGATACAACCTCACCCTTGCCTATCCGGTCATCATTGGTCTGTTGGGCCACACCTTTGTGCAATTGGTAGACAATGTGATGGTGGGGCAATTAGGAACCGCCGAACTGGCGGCTGTTTCTTTGGGCAATAGTTTCTTCTTTGTTGCGATGTCTTTGGGGATTGGTTTTTCAACAGCCATCACACCGCTCATCGCAGAAACGGATGGGGCAAATGATATCGCCTCGGGGCGAAAGGTTTTTATTCATGGCTTTTTGCTTTGCACTTTTATCGGAGTTTTTTTAAGTATTGCCGTATTGATGAGCAAACCCCTTTTGTATCAGATGGGACAGCCCGAGGAAGTGGTGGTTTTGGCGTATCCTTATTTAAAATGGGTTGCCCTCTCGCTGATTCCTTTGGTCACTTTTCAGGCGTTCAAGCAGTTTTCGGAAGGTTTGTCGCACACCCGTCCCGCCATGTATGCCACCCTGTTGGGCAATGCGATCAATATTCTATTGAATTATTTTCTCATCTTCGGTTTTTGGATTTTCCCAAAAATGGGGGTAGAAGGAGCTGCCTTGGGAACCTTTTTTTCGCGTTGCGCCATGTTGCTTTTTATGGCTTTGTATGTTCGTTACAACCATCGTTTTACCGCTTTTGTCCACCATCTTGTATTTCAAAAACCCAATTGGGAACTTTTTCGAAAAATCATTCGTTTAGGCTTTCCCTCCGCCTTGCAAATGTTTTTTGAAGTGATCTTTTTCACCGCTGCCATTTGGTTGTCCGGCTTTTTGGGAAAAAACCCGCAAGCTGCCAATCAAATTGCGCTCAACTTGTCTTCCATGACGTTTATGTTTGCCATGGGCTTGGGGGTTGCTGCCATGATTCGGGTGGGAAACCAAAAAGGAAAAAAAGATTTTGAAGCCCTCAAAAGAATTGCCTATTCCATCTTTCTGTTGATCTTTTTGTTTGACGTAATTTTTTGCTTGTTCTTTTTGCTCACCAATAGTTATCTGCCATGGATTTATTTGGACGGCTCCAATCCGTTGCAAATCTCCGATGTGAATGAGGTGGTGCAATGGGCTGCTTCTTTATTGATTATTTCTGCCTTTTTTCAAATTTCTGACGGCTTGCAAGCGGTGGTGTTGGGGGCTTTACGAGGCTTGCAGGATGTGAATATCCCCGCCTTTATCACCTTTTTTTCCTATGGTATTTTTGGATTTCCAATTTCTTACTATTTAGGAATTCATACTTCTTTAGGCGTTTTCGGAATTTGGATCGGATTGTTGTCGGGACTGACGGCTTCTGCCGTTCTCCTTTTGTGGCGTTTTAATTATATGACAAAAAAATTAATTGTAAATTAACCTTATGGAATTACCAAAATTTTTAATTGCAGATACTTCTGAGCTAGAAGATGCCATTTTTGTTGTTCATACCGAGTACCCTCGTTTTATACTGAATGTATCGAACGATGAGGTTTTTTGGATGGAAGATTTTGATCAAGAAGACGAAGCTGCCTTGAAAGAGGAAGCCGAACCACTGATGGAAGCTGCTTTTGCTTTTTTCGATAAAGAAATGGATACCTTGGAATAAATGGAAACGCTGCTCGCTTGGGATAAAGCTGTTTTTTTATGGCTAAATAGCTTGGGCAGCCCACCTTTTGATGGGTTTTGGTTGATGCTGACCCATAAAGCAACGAATATTCTTTTGTATCTCCTTTTGTGGATTTTCTTCCTCTATAAAAACCATTGGAAAACAGGAATTTCTTTACTCTTTTTTACAGGGTTCCTAATTTTATTTACGGATCAATTCACCAATTTATTTAAAGTGAGTTTTGGGCGTTTACGCCCTTGCAACGATCCCACGCTACAAGCATTGCTTCGTTTAGTAAAACCCCGTTGTGGGGGAGGGTATAGCTTCTTTTCAGGGCATGCCTCCAATTCTTTTGCTTTGGCGGTATTTTTTGGAGCGCTGCTAAAACCCTATTTCCGTGGGTTGCCCTATTTGCTGTTATTTATTGCGGCACTTATTGCATACAGCAGAATCTACATCGGTGTCCATTTTCCCCTGGACATCCTTTGCGGAACAATAGCCGGATGTAGTATCGGTTTTGGATTTATAAAATTGTGGGGATTGTTTAAAGGTCGTTTTCTACAGTAAAAGAAAAAGTCGTTTGCTGTGTATATTCCGATCCGGGTTTGAGTAGGGTATCGGGAAAATGAGAATGATGGGGACCGTTTGAAAACTTTTGAGTTTCAAAACAGATGCCATAAAAATCTTTAGGGGTAAAAACAACCAAGCCCGGTTGATCGGTATAAGTTGTCATACAAATTCCGGTGGCGGGGGCGAAAAGGCGTGCTGCTTTTTCTTGTTTTAACACAAAACAATCATCCAACAGTCCGTTGTCAATGGCATGGGCTGTTCTAAAATCAAGGGGGGTATTGGTAACTTCTAGGAGTGCTCCGGTGGGAACAAGATTGTCTTTTAATGCAAGATATTGATCCGCAAAAATTTGTAAGTGTTGCAGAGCTATGGGATTTTGAGGATGGAGATTAAAATAGGCGTGATTGGTCAAATTGATGGGCGTTGGTCGACTGGTGGTGGCTTTGTAAACAAGTTGCAAGGCATTGTTTTCAAGGCGATAAGAAACTTGCGCCACTACGGTTCCCGGAAAACCAGAACTGCCATCTTGACATTTGATGCTCCACTGAATTTCATCGGGTGTATGTTTGACAAGCTCCCAATGGCGACCCGACCAACCACTTGATCCGCAGTGGAGGAGGAGTCCTCCGTCGTTTTCAATGGTTATGGATGGCTCACCCACTGGGAGCGGATTTTCTAAGCGGCCGGCATAGCGCCCTACGATGGCTCCGCGATACCAACGATCCTCGTAATAATCCTCCGGCTTTGGAAGCCCTGCAATGACATTGACGGGAGTTCCCTTTTTTTCTTTTACCCAAAGTTGATGCAGTCGTGCGCCATAGTCTAAAAAAACAGCGCGGACATGCCCATTGTCTATTTCGTAGGTCTTCAAAATTTAATGGAGATTATCTTTTAAAAGCTCGGGATACAACTGCTGGAATCTTTTGAGTCGTGGGATGGAAACTTGCTGGACATAGGGGTTGTTCGGATTGTTTTTTTCGTAATCCTGATGATATTCTTCGGCATAAAAGAATTTTTCCAAAGGTTTGACTTCTGTAACTATTTCACCACTAAAAATCTTTTTCTCTTGAAGGAGTTCGATGTAGTTTAAAATGATTTCACGCTCTTGATCGGAGGTGTAAAAAGCAATCGAGCGGTATTGTGTTCCCCGATCGGGTCCTTGACGATTGGGCGTTGTGGGATCGTGGGATCCGAAAAACACTTGCACCAAGGTGCCAAAGTTCACCACGGCGGGATCGTAAATCACTTCTACAGATTCGGCATGACCGGTTTTTCCTGATCCGATCTGGTTGTAATTAGGGTTTTTGGTAAATCCTCCGGCATAACCCGAATAGACTTCTTTTACCCCTTTGACACTTTCAAACACTGCTTCCACACACCAAAAACATCCGGAGGCAAAGTAGGCTTTTTTATGATTTTCCTGCAATGAAGAGGAGGGTGTCCAAACGGGTTCTCGATTGTCTAATGGAGCAGATCCAGAAATACAGGTTTGTAATGATAAGAGACTGATAAGTAAAATAAATATTTTCATAAGCGTTTTTTTTCTTGCATAGCAGTAACAAATTTATGCGATACGTTTGACAAATTAGGAATTATAAACCGAACATCAGTGGCTGTTGTTGAAAAGGCGGACCAGGGACATAAATGAGGGTTTGGTTTTCACAATGAATTAGGTTGTTTCATGATTGCAATTCATCATCCAATGAATGCCAAATCGGTCGATCAGTTGCCCAAAAGTGGCGTTCCAAAATTGTTTTTCTAGGGGTTGGGTGATTTTTCCGCCTTCTGCCAATTGATCAAAAGCAATTTTCATTTTTTCCAAATCCACTGCTTTATAATTCAAACTGAGTTGTATTTGGTTGCCGGAATTCACTTCTGTGGTGTCCGCCACCATGGCGATACACCTTCCTTGATCTAACAATTCACAATGAATTATCCAATTTTTTTGGGCAGCTGTGTGGGGCATGGGACTGTCTTTATAGCGGTTGATTTCACCGTGTTCGAGTCCAAGTGCTGCACCGTAAAAGGCAATGGCTTCTTCCGCCTGACCTTGATAGATGAGATAGGGATCGAGTTTCATATTCAGGATTTTAAGTTATATAAATTGGTGACACTTTTTGGGAGTTCCATGTTCTTGTTAAGAGTACTATCAGCGATGGGGGCTTCGTAGATTTCTTTAATGGGAACTACCCCAGCCCAAAGTGCTAACTCATCATCGGCGGGGTCGTCTTTGGGACCTCCACTTCGTACTTTTGCAGTGACTTCCTCCAACGGAATCGCGATGACTTTTGTGGCTTTTAACTCTTTGGTATTGGGTTTACGAACCTCTTCCCAACGCCCCGGAATCAGATGATCGGAAACGGCTTTTAAGGCTTCCATTTTGTCCGCTTCGGGAACCAATCGCCCAGCTCCAAACAAGACGACGGATTCGTAATTTAAGGAATGATGAAATGCGGAGCGAGCCAATACCAAACCCGTGGTTTTGGCCACCGAAAGGCTCAAGGGAATCGCTTCTTCCAAGCGTGTTATCAACCGACTGACCGATGCACCATGTATGTAAAGGGTATTTCCTTTTCTGCCGTAAAGTGTTGGAATGACCAGCGGTGCCCCTTCATGAAGAATACCCACATGACAGATGTGATTTCGATCCAAGATTTCATAGATGCTAGGAGCATCATAAAGGCCTCTTTTGGGAGCTCTTTTGACAGTAGATCGCGGGGTTTTTTTCAAGTTGCTATTGTTTTGGGTATTGACTTCACGAAAGTATAAAAGCCTTTAATTCCTCAAAATTTTTTATCACCTATTTAACATCTTATTGCTCGCGTCGTGGGCGTTTTTCAAGGGATCCGCCACAATTGGGACAACAATCGTTAAAAACCTCGGTGACATAATCTTTACAATAGGTGCATTCATAGGAGCAAATCATCGCCTCGATACTGTTTGGGGGCAAGGGACGATAGCAGTTTTCACAATGGCGTTTCATTTTAAGCATATCGAAGGGATTTGGGATGTTTTTAGATCTGCTGTTTTAATTAGAATTTGGTTTCTCAAATGTAGATTTTTTTATTTTAAATCCTAATGACATAGAGGAGGAACTACTTTGAGGTGATGATTTTACGGTGTGAGGAGGAACCTTTTTTTTAACTGTAAATGAAATTTTAGTTGGGTTTTTATGAGTCATTGTTAGCTACAGGTTTCTTTTTATTTTGTTTTATCATCCAGCAAGCTATATACATACTTCCAATTATTCCAGGCACAAACCAATTCCAAATTCCGGGTAATATTTGGTTTACAACAAAAAAAGCACTCACTGCCGAAATATATCCACCTGTCATTTTTCCTAAATGTAATTTCAACCAGCTTTTTTTCAGCCGTTCTTTGTCTCTAAATAGCTTTAAATCTCGAAATCCAAATACAATTCCAACGATTCCAAATACAGTTAAAATAATATTCAATTGGCTGAATAAAACAATAGGGTATAAAATCATCGAGAATCCCGTCAAAGCAATTAAATAGGCAATGATTTTGTCAATTTTTAATTCAAACTCCCGCTGTTTGTATTGTAAACTTCTAAGCCCACTAATTAAAAAGTAAGAACTAAAAAGTCCGATTGAAAATAAAAAAGGATTTTCGTGCTTTGGTAAAACAGAAATAATAAAAGCAGCAATTGCAGAAATTAACATCGAATAGAAAAATACTTTCCCCGATTTCTTATGTAATTGACTTCCTTTTTTAGCAATTAAAGCAATTCCGCCCGCAAAAAGCGCAATTCCACCCAGTGGTGCGTGAATATAATAAATCAGTATTTCAGCTGTTTTTTGTGTTTCCATTTGTTTTATTTTTAGCTAGCGGTCTCGGCTATGAGTAGTTGCGTGGTTTAGCACTTATCCGCCTTTGGCGGAACACACCGAACTGAAAATCCGCAAGGATTTTCAGAAATAGGCGAGAACCAGCAATTACTTATAGCAATTGTTAGCCACAGTTATTTTAGTTTGTCTTTAATGTCAAGAAAACTCTTTAATTCATTCATTGCAATTCCATCACTACCTTGAATTGGTGAATCCGGATTTTCAGGTAAAGTAAATATCATTGATGAACCTCTTAATAGTATTTCGTCCATAACATCTTCTTTTTTGGCTTGTTTCATATAAGCAGGAAGAGTTTGTCCAATTGTCTTTTTGTGAATATAAATTTCTAAAAGTTTTCTCTCTTTGTTATATTGTCTGATACAAAAAACTATAAGGTAAAATA
>JABISF010000055.1 GCA_018699935.1 Flavobacteriaceae bacterium
TGTAATAGGGATTGTTGTTGCGGAGAAAGAGGGATTCGAACCCCCGGAGGTGTGACCCTCAACAGTTTTCAAGACTGCCGCATTCGACCACTCTGCCATTTCTCCTGTGCGGGTGCAAATATACATTCCTTTTTGATATTAGAAAATATTTATTGCACACACTTTTAGGTGGAGACCCTTCATTATATGTATCTTTATTTTTTGTTACTATGGAGGAGCTTTTTCCCATCATTTTATTAGTTGTGGTAGGCTTTCTCGCCGGGGTCATCAACACCTTGGCTGGAGGGGGTTCCTTGCTTACGCTACCCGTTTTGATCTTTTTGGGGCTGCCACCGCATATTGCCAATGGAACCAATCGTATTGCTATTGTGGTGCAATCTTTGTCCGGGGCAGTGGGTTATCGCAGCAAAGGAATGCATACCTATCCGTTTAATATGTATTTGGGGATTAGTGCCAGTGTGGGTGCAGTTATTGGTGCACAGTTGGCAGTAGAAATTGACGGAGCTTTGTTCAATAAAATGTTGGCGGTAATTATGATCGTTGTGGGGATATTGGTGTTGGTCAAATCCAAACCTATGGATATTCAAATGCCAGGACGACTCACCGGGAAGTATCTGTGGATGGGAATCATTGGATTTTTTATTATTGGGATTTATGGCGGATTTATCAATGCAGGAGTTGGATTTGTTATTATGATTTTTCTCAATAGGGTCAATCAAATGAGTCTTTTAAACACCAATGTCACCAAAGTAACGGTGGTAACCATTTATTCCTTGGTTGCTTTGGTTATGTTTGCCTATAATGATGCCATTGATTGGAAGATCGGATTTTGGATGGCGTTAGGTACCAGTGCAGGAGCGTGGATTACGAGCAGATGGTCGGTAAAAAAAGGAGATCGCGTCATCCGAATCGCCATGCTTGTCATGATGGCAGTGATGGCCGTCAAACTGTGGTTTTTTCAATAAACCTAATACTCCACGTAGCCTTCTATAGTGATGCCATAACCAGTAATTCCCACTCGAGGAGAATTTACAGAATTACTGATGACCAACAATTTTCGAATATTCAAGTCATGAAGGATTTGCGCACCGATTCCAAAATCTCTGCTGTCCATACGCAGGGGAGGTGCCGTTTCAAAATGACCTTCTTCCTGCATTTTTTTGAGGGTTTCTATACGGGCTAATAAATTTTCCGGTGCCACCTCTTGATTGATGAATAAAATAGCTCCCTTTTCGTTTTCATTGATTCGATTAAAAATATTGTCCAGCCCTTCGTAGAGCGATCCTGTCAACATTCCTAATATATCGTTGGTTATTCTAGACGAGTGAATACGGGTTAAAACGGCCTCCTCTTCACTCCAAGTTCCTTTGGTGAGTGCAATATGTACGGCACCATTGGTGGTTTGTTCATAGGCGCGCAATCGGAAGTTACCAAAGCGCGTACTAATGGTCGTGTCTGCTTTTTTAGAAATCAAACTATCGTGTTGCATCCGATAGGCGACCAAATCTTCAATAGAAACAATTTTTAAATTAAATTTTTCAGCCACTTCCATCAGTTGGGGCAGTCGTGCCATGGAGCCATCCTCATTCATGATTTCAACAATCACTCCAGCGGCTTCCATCCCTGCCAAACGCGCAAAATCAATTGCTGCCTCGGTATGCCCTGTTCTTCTTAGTACGCCTCCCTCTTTGGCGATGAGTGGAAAAATATGTCCTGGACGAGACAATTGATGCGGAAGGGTAGAAGGATCCACCAATGCCTTTACAGTTTTGGATCGGTCAGCTGCAGAAATACCTGTAGTGACACCATTACCTTTTAAATCTACGGAAACGGTAAAAGCGGTTTCCATAGGATCCGTATTGTTTGAAACCATTTTGTCGAGCTGTAATTCTTTACAACGTTTTTCGGTCATCGGAACACAAATCAAACCCCGTCCATGGGTAGCCATAAAATTTATAATTTCCGCGTTGACCTTTTCAGCAGCGGCTATAAAATCGCCTTCGTTTTCACGATTGGCATCGTCCACAACAATGATTACTTCGCCGTTTTCAATAGCTCTGATCGCCTCTGGAATAGGGTCGAGTTGAAAAGTTTCATTCATTTTTTGTCCTTTTTGAATCGTTTAAACAGTTTTCGAAAGCGTTCAACCCACGGAAAGAGCATCACATCAAGGGCGACAAACCCTCGGTCGGAGGACGCCCTTAGGGTCAGTAATATGGCAGAAGGCGCCAAAATAACGGTGGACAACCAAGTGGCGATCAATGGAGGAATACTGTCGTCTTCGGCTGCATTTTTTAAAAATAAACCGATGTAGTGATAGGTTAAAAAGATCAATATGGCGAGAACCAATGGCAATCCCAAGCCACCTTTGCGAATGATTGCCCCCAAAGAGGCACCAATTAAAAATAAAAACACCGATGCAAACATGAGGGTGTATTTTTCATGAAAGGCAATTTTGTGAAAATTGATATTTTCCTGAAGAAGAAAATAAAATTGCTTTTTTCCATTCAATTCACGCAATGAAGATTTCATTTCATTGATTGCATTTTCCGAAACTTGGGCAAATTTCCATTCATTTTCAGACTCCATTAAGTCATAAGGGTTTCTTGGAAAGGAATCGATTTTCTCTGTTTTCTTTTCATTTACAACTTTGATGAAGACTCCTTTTTTAATAAAATTTTCGGTAAAGATGATGCGTTCCTCATTAAAGTTCTTTTGAAGCGAATCAATACTGACCTTGAGTTGATCCACTTTTTGCATTCGAAAGGTAGAGGTGTATTTTTCTTCTTCCAAATCTACATTATTAAATTGCGAAAGATCAACGTTCATTACATACTTCTCAAAATAAACTTTAGCATGCGGAAAGGTTTGATCTTTGTTCTTGCTTTGGTTTAGGATACTTTCATAACGATTTCCATCAAAGAGTAAAAGTTGCAAATTGGCATCGTTTTCCTTGCTGACCAATTCGCCCCGAGCGGCTTTGATCACAACATTGTTTTTCTTTGAAGGCAAGTATTCGTGAATGATTACATCCTCTAAAAGTTCTTCACTTTCACCGTATTTTTTTTCCACTTTGATGTTGATGTCTCCAATTTTATTGAAAATCCCTTCACGTATGGCTATAGTGGGTTCTAGTTTGGCTAGATTTCGCCTCAGATTATAGGATTTTAGTTCTCCATAGGGAATGACATGATTTGAAAAATAAAACGTTCCAATGCCCAATAAGATGTGAAAAACGGTCAAGCCTAAAAGTGCCCGTTGTAAGGAAATACCAGTGGATTTCATGGCAGCAAACTCATAGTTTTCCGCAAGATTGCCATAGGTCATCAAGGCCGCCAACAATACAGAAAGCGGAAGTACGAGTGGAATTAGTTTGGGAGAAAAATAGATTAAAAATTTTGAAATCGTAAGAAAACTCAGCCCCTTTCCCGCCAACTCATCAATATAAAGCCAAAAAGTTTGCACGACAAAAATTACCATACAAATGGCAAAAACGCTGATCAAGCGAGTCAAATAGCTTTTTAAGAGGTAGCGATCAATGATTTTCAACGTCCTAGTTATTGATGTAGTAGTCGGGATAAGCATCGGCATTGAAGACGAAAAAATCGTTATTCAAAGGGATGTTTTCCTTTTGGTTGGTAATGGTCAGGGTAGTGCGGGTACTGTTTTTTCCGATGTCTATTAGACGGTAAATCGATTTTTTGGAAAGGTCGATCCCCAACAACAAATATTGAGTTGTTTCGTTGGGCAGGGTAGGAACAAGCTTGATGAATTGTACGGTACGATCGATCACTTTTTGTTTGATATCCCATTCATATCGGTATCCGTCTTTATAAAAACTCAACAATTTTGATGGGTTGATTCCATACCCCTCTTCATCGTCAGCACTACTGATGGTAACTTCCTCATTATCGGGGACGATGGTATAGGTTTTTTGACCGTCAAAAAGCTGTTCGGCTTCCAAGTAGTTGAGTTTGTATTTATCTCCCTTAACGGTAACTGACCCATTGGTTTCTTGTTTGATGTTTTCTTGTTGATTTTCTAGGACGTAAGAAAATTCGAAAAACAAATTATCGTAGGAAGCAATATTGCTGGAAACTTCATCCAACAGTTTTTTTGCAGCAGTTGCATCCTGACCGAATCCATTCACCAGTCCAAAAAGAAATAGGATAGAAAAAATATGTTTCATAATTCGTCGTTCTTCAATAATTGTTCCAAAGTGTTTAAATCGGAAACTAATACTTGTCTTGCTTTGCTTCCTTCAAAAGCTCCGACAATTCCGGCGGCTTCCAACTGATCGATTATTCTTCCTGCGCGGTTGTAGCCCAATTTTAATTTACGCTGGAGTAAAGAGGCAGAACCCTGTTGGGCAACCACCACCACTTCTGCGGCTTCTCTAAACAATCCGTCGCGTTCACTGGGGTCGATATCCAAGGGATAGGATTCTTCGCCCACGTATTCTGGGAGCAAATGGGCATCGGCATAACCGTTTTGTGCGCCAATGAAGGCAACCACACGCTCCACTTCGGGCGTATCGACAAAAGCACATTGAATCCGAGTGAGTTCATTGCCCTGTGTATACAACATATCTCCGCGCCCAATCAACTGATCGGCACCCCCGCTATCGAGGATGGTCCGGGAATCGATTTTTGAAGTTACGCGAAACGCCACCCGAGCCGGGAAATTGGCTTTAATAATTCCTGTAATTACATTTACTGACGGACGTTGCGTGGCAATGATTAAATGAATTCCAATGGCGCGGGCCAACTGTGCCAAACGCGCAATGGGTGTTTCCACCTCCTTCCCGGCTGTCATAATCAAATCGGCAAATTCATCCACCACTAAAATAATATAGGGCAGAAAACGGTGTCCGTCGTTGGGATTGAGTTTTCGTTCTTTAAACTTTTGATTGTATTCTTTTAAATTACGGCACATACCGTTTTTAAGCAATTCATAACGATTGTCCATTTCAATACAAAGGGAGTTTAGGGTATGAATGACTTTGGTATTGTCAGTAATAATGGCATCTTCTTCATTGGGTAGTTTTGCCAAATAATGCCGCTCAATTTTACTGTATATATTGAGTTCTACTTTTTTGGGATCCACCAAAACAAATTTGACTTCCGCCGGATGTTTTTTGTAGAGCAGCGAGGTCAGCACAGTGTTGAGTCCTACGGATTTTCCTTGCCCTGTTGCTCCTGCCATCAATAGGTGGGGCATTTTACTCAAATCCACAACAAAAGTTTCGTTGCTAATGGTTTTTCCCAAAGCGACGGGAAGCTCCATTTCGGCATTTTGAAATTTTTTGGCACTCAGGACAGAACGAATGGATACCACACTCGATTTTTGGTTGGGGACTTCTATTCCAATGGTGCCTTTGCCCGGGATGGGAGCAATGATTCGGATTCCCAATGCCGAAAGCGAAAGTGCAATATCGTCCTCTAGGTTTTTAATCTTAGAAATTCGAATGCCTGCTTCTGGGACTATTTCATATAGGGTAACGGTAGGTCCAATGGTCGCCTTGATATTAGCAATTCCAATATTGTAGTTTTTTAGCGTGTCAACAATTTTGTTTTTGTTGATTTCTAATTCTTCTTGATTGATGGTGATGGTACTCTCTCCATAGTCTTTCAAAAGATCGATGGTGGGCATGCGGTATTTCCCCAATTCCAAAGTAGGGTCAAACAAACCGTATGCTTCCACCAAGGCTTTTGATTTTTCAACTTCTACAACTTCCTCTTGTGGCGCAAGGATTTCCATCGCGATGTCTGCCACTTGATGTTCTTCATCGTGTGGATCATTTTCATTTTTTTTCTTTTCTATGTGCAACAATAGGTCCTCCTCCTCATCCATCAACATTAAGGATTCTTCTTCTTCTAAACTATCCTCATCAATAAGTTGGTCGAGTGGTAAAGAAAAAGGATCTTCTTCGTTTTCGTCCGTTGTTTCAGGTTCGGCAGATTTTTCTTTAAACCAAGACTTAATCTTTTCTGGAGTCCAATTTAATTCAATAACCAAAAAACATAAAAGTGTAAAAATCAAGAAAAACAACAAACCGATTTTGCCAATATAATCGGTGATGAAATTATAACATTCATAGCCAACAATACCTGAAAACAGGGGGCTGAATTCATAAAAGAAACCCATGGTCAAAGTAGCCCATAGTAGGTGACTCAATCCCCAAGACCATTGGGGTACTAGACGTTCTTTGGATTTGCTTAAAAAAAGTGTAAATCCCGTGATGAATAGCAAATAGGGAATAAAATAGGACGCAATGCCAAAGCCTTGATAGATAAAAAAATGACTGACATAGGCACCCAATTTATTTAAAAGATTTTGAGCAGCGACTTCACGATCGTTTAAGGAATTTAAAGTGCTAAAATCCTCTTTCCAAGAAAACAGATATGAGCTAAAAGCCAATATCAATAACAGGGCTATTAAAATCAAAAAACCCCCGAACAAAACTTGCCGTTGGTGTTTTCTTTTTAAATCCGCTGCTGAGGGTTTTGCTGTCTGCTTCGGGTTTTGCTTTTTCGCCATAAATTAAACTCTTCTACAAAAATACAAATTCATCCCCAAAAAACCGTTGCCGTTTCTAGCAAGTCCTGTAGTTTTTGTTGACAATTATTAGAACTGTCGGAATTGTAAAATATTGTTTCCCTACAAGAACAAAGGATATAAATTTTTATTTATTAAAATGTTGAGACAAAAAAGCATTCAATCCCTTGGATTATTGAGTGCGATGTCAGGAATTAGGTTCTTTTAGTGCTTTGATTTTAATTCTAAAAGCGGCAAAAATAAGCGTCATGATGGGACTTAACCAATTGAAAACAGCATAGACAAAATATTCTCCCACACCCACGCCGAGTACGCCAGATTGATAGGCACCACAGGTGTTCCAAGGAATCAGTACGGAAGTTACAGTCCCGGAATCTTCCAACGTTCGGCTAAGATTTTCAGGAGCTAGATTTCGGTCTTTATACGCTTTAGAAAACATCTTACCGGGAATTACAATGGATAAATACTGATCCGAAGCAGTGAGGTTGATGGTTAAACAAGAAGCCACCGTACTAGCAAATAATTGAAAGGTGCTTTTTGCCCATCCCAAGAGTGCGTTGCTGATTTTTGAAAGTGCTCCAATGGCATCCATCACCCCACCAAATACCATAGCGCAAATGATGAGCCAAATAGTTCCCAACATTCCTTGCATTCCCCCCGATGAAAATAGATCATACAACAAACTGTTGGAAGTTTCGATTTGTGTATCTCTGGTGATCGCATTGAGCAATGCCCGATAGGCATCATTGAGGGTTAGCTGATTGGTCTCGGTGAGCTCCATCAAAAGGTTTCTTTGGAAAAGTAGCGCAAAAACAGCAGCGAGTAGTGTGCCGATGAGTAGCGCAACAAGAGGAGCACTTTTTTTAACAATTAAAAAAATCACTGTTAAGGGAACGAGAAACAACCAAAGATTGATGGTGAATTTTTCTTCTATGGCTGCCATTAAAACGGCAGTATCAGCAGTTCCTTGCGAAGTTTGGGTAAAACTCAACACTGAAAAAACCACCAAGGTCACCAAGATACTAGGAAAGGTGGTATAGGTCATATACCGAATATGGGAAAAGAGCTCCCCCCCAGCCATGGCAGGTGCCAAGTTGGTGGTGTCACTCAAAGGGGAAAGTTTGTCTCCAAAATAGGCTCCCGAGATGACTGCCCCGGCAACCATTCCTACCGGTATCTCCAACGCCTTGCCTATCCCAATAAGCGCAATACCTACGGTTGCGGAGGTCGTCCAACTACTGCCGGTGGCTAATGAAATAATGGCGCAAATGACAATACATGCAGGAAGAAAAATTCCGGGATGAAGAATTTGAAGCCCATAATAGATCATGGCAGGAATAATTCCGCTGATGAGCCAAGCTCCGGCAAGTGCCCCTACAAATAAGAGAATTAAAATAGCTCCCGTGACCGACTTTAAATTTTCAGTCACGCGTTGCAACATGCTTTCGTAGCTAATTTTTTTTACAAATCCAACAATGGCTGCTATGGCTGCCCCCATTAAAAGTATAAACTGATTGGATCCGCCCAAGGCATCATCGCCGAAAACGGATACATTAAAACTCAATAGTAATACCAAAAGAACGATGGGAACTAGGGCAAGGGTTAAGGAAATTTCTGTTTTTTTCAAAAGCTTTGATCTGTTTGCACAAGGTAAAAAAATTAGAGCAAATGGAATTTTATTTTTTTTGTTATAATAATCCTATTTGAACCTTTAAAATATTATAAATAACATCCATTTAAAAAGCCAATGCTATTCCAATCCCTTTTGAAGTATGCAGTGGTTTGATATAAACGGCATTTTTCTTTTCTAAACTTCGATTGTATTGGAGTACTGCTTTTTTCTTTTGATGGTTGGCAGAAAGGGTGAAGATTACGCCCACAAGCGCCGAACCCAAACTGCTAACCACCAACCCGGTCGAATAGTTTTCATCCGGTTTTTTACTGGAAATGGCAATAACCGTAGTGGCAATAGAAACAGCACTGGCACTAAAAGCAATGGTGTTATAGGTTCTTGATTTTTTCCAAAAGGCAAAAGCTTCCTGATTGGTTTCCATAAGGGATTTGACTTTTGGCGTTTTAATGGGTCGGTCATCTTCGTAAAATTGATAGCCACTAAGCCCTAAAAAGAGGGTCATTTCTTGAGCATAAGAAAGCGATGTGGTAATAAAGAAGATAAAAATGAGGTACTTAAATGTTTTATTCATGACATAAAATTTGAGGTTGACTTGATAAATGTATTAAAAAATAATTCAAAAACCATACGGTCTAACGGTGGTAGAAAAATAAACATTTGTACTTTTGAGCTCAATAAAATTTTTTGTTATGAGTGTTTATGATGTTGCAGTGATTGGCTCAGGCCCCGGAGGATATGTGGCAGCAATCCGTTGTTCCCAATTGGGTTTAAAAACGGCTTTGATTGAAAAATACAGCACCCTTGGAGGTACCTGCCTCAATGTAGGATGTATTCCTTCCAAATCACTCTTGGATTCTTCGCATCATTATGAGGATGCCACCAAACATTTTTCTGAACACGGAATAGAAATTGAAGGTTCGATTACCATCAATTTCCAGCAGATGATCGATCGCAAAGCTGCGGTAGTGGAGCAAACCACAAAAGGCATTGATTACCTGATGCAAAAAAATAAGATTGATGTTTTTGAAGGTTTGGGAAGTTTTGTTGATGCAACGCACATCAAAATTGATGGGAAAGATGCCCAAACCATTGAAGCCAAATACAGCATTATTGCAACCGGTTCCAAACCTGCGAGCCTTCCTTTTATTAAAGTAGATAAAGAACGAGTAATTACTTCAACAGAAGCCCTGAAACTAAAAGAGATCCCCAAACACTTGGTGGTCATTGGGGGAGGAGTAATTGGATTAGAATTGGGGCAAGTATATCGCCGTTTGGGGGCTGAAGTTTCTGTTATAGAGTATGCAGATCGCATTACTCCGGTGATGGATGCCGGTCTTTCCAAGGAGCTGATGAAGGTCATGAAAAAGCAAGGGGTTAAATTTTTTCTTTCCCATGGCGTAAACAAAGTAGAAAGCAATGGAAAACAAGTGACTGTTGCTGCAAAAGATAAAAATGGAGCTGAAGTTCAGTTTGAAGGGGATTATTGTTTGGTGTCTGTAGGACGCCGTCCTTATACCGATGGTTTAAACGCTGAGGCTGCCGGAGTACAAGTGAATGACCGTGGACAAGTGGAAGTCAACGACCATTTGCAAACCACTGCTTCCAACATCTATGCCATTGGCGATGTAGTTCGTGGAGCTATGTTGGCCCATAAAGCCGAAGAAGAAGGAGTGTTGGTGGCTGAATTTTTAGCCGGTCAAAAACCTCATATCGATTATAATTTAATTCCCAATGTTATTTACACCTGGCCGGAAGTGGCTGCCGTCGGGAAAACAGAGGAACAACTTAAAGCCAGCGGAATTGCATACAAAACAGGGCAATTTCCCATGCGCGCCCTGGGACGTGCCCGTGCCAGTATGGATACGGATGGTTTTGTAAAAATTCTTGCTGATGCTCAAACCGATGAGGTATTGGGGGTTCATATGATTGGAGCCAGAGCCGCCGACTTGATCGCTGAAGCAGTTACAGCGATGGAATTCAGAGCTTCTGCAGAGGATATCGCTCGGATGAGTCATTCGCATCCCACCTATGCCGAAGCGATCAAAGAAGCTGCTTTGGCAGCCACAGAAAACAGAGCCTTACACATCTAACGAACGGCTGTTTTTGATAGGATTCGAATCAATGTGTATTGGTAACGACCTACGTCTTGTATTCCGGGATCGCGCTCTACTTTTTTCACATCCAATTCATAGATAAAGTTGGGTTCAAAGTCAAAACCAATGATGGTTTCGTAAAATCGAGACCATTCTTCGGTTCCAATTGCTTTCCCTTCTTGAACAAGTAGACAGTCCATTTCAATAAACCCTTGACATCGTACTGTATAATAGTTGACTTTTAAAAGTATCCCTTCTAAATTGTTGAGAATTTCATCCTGCTTGGGAGCACATGAAAGGATTAAAAAAAGGGATAAAAGAATGTTGGCTAAGAAGATTTTCATGGAGGTTTTTTAAATGAGTAATAATAAATAAAATTAAATTTCTCGAGGTCTGATGATTCGTATTTTATTCCCATCACTCTTAAACTAGGATCAAGTGTAGAATTTCAGATGGAAAAAGAAAATGCATTGATTGCCTCCTTAGAGTTTAATAAATTATTAGTCCCTACACTTTTCGAGGATCAGCTCAACTCAAATTTGATTCAAGGAATTTTCAGTTCTTTTTCGGATGCCCCCAATGGATTTAGTGAAGAATTAAAAGAAATCACATGGGCCGTTGGTATGGAATATCGTTTTCAAAATAAATTCACGCTGCGTTCTGGTTATTTTAAGGAAAGTCCAAACAAAGGTTTTCGACAGTATTTTACTTTTGGAGCGGGTTTCGAAAGTCAACTTTTGTCAGTTGATTTATCATATTTAGTTAATAATTCTGAAATTCAGAATCAATTGCAAAACAAAATCCGCATATCCATTGTTTTACCCATTTTTACTAAAAATAAGGGTGAAGAAACTCCAGAAAATGAGGTGCCAATCGAATCAGAGGCACCCGCTTCCACAGCAACGAGTAAATAACGAGAGGAATAACATTGTTGTTCAAAAACAGATTGATTTTAGCGTAAGTAGTTTCTATCTCAATTTGACCTGATGCGGTAGATTATTTTTAGATTGTAATTATTAAAAAAAAAACAAAATCTCAGGCTTATTTTTTTTTCTTACTTTTAGAAATTACAAACAAAAATAAACCAATGAAACGAAGAGATTTTATTCAAAAAACCGCTGCCAGTGCCTCGGTCTTTAGCATCGTTCCCAGTCATGTTTTAGGATTTTCTGGAACCGCTCCCAATGACAAAGTACAATTAGGATTTATCGGTGTAGGAAAGCAGGGTAGAGGATTGATGAAGAATTTTGTGAATTATGAGGGGGCTGCTGTAATGGCGGTATCCGATGTTGATCGTCTAAAAATGAATTTTTTTAGTGAGACGTTTCAAGAGTCGATGAAAAAAGAAGGCAAAGCAACCTATGCTCTGGATGAAATTTCCTCCTATAGAGATTTGTTGGCTCGAAAAGATATTGATGCCGTGGTCATCGCTTCTCCCGACCATTGGCATGCCCAAATGGCGGTGGATGCGGCCAAGGCAGGCAAGGATATTTATTGTGAAAAACCGCTTTCCAGCTCGGTGGCTGAAGGAAGAGCGATGGTAGACGCAGCTCGCAAATACGACCGGGTGTTTCAGACCGGAAGTATGCAACGCTCTTGGGATCGATTTCGGCACGGAGTAAATTTGATACGCAATGGTTATATCGGAACGATTACATCTATCAATGTAGCAATTGGAGCACCCTATAAAGCTTGTGATTTACCCAGTCAAGAAATCCCGGAAAACATCGATTGGGAAGCATGGATTGGACCCGCTCCGTATCGAGGATATCACTTTGATTTGGCTTGTCCCATAGAAGACAAACGTTGGGGAATGTGGCGCGATTACACTCCTTTTGGGGGTGGGATGATCACCGATTGGGGAGCGCATATGTTTGATATCGTCCAATGGGCTTTGGATATGGATCATACAGGCCCTTTGCAATTCAATCCTCCGGGCGGAGTTGCCACTGAAGGCTTGACCTATACTTATGAAAATGGAATCACCGTGACCCATACCAAATGGGGAAAGGGGAATAACGAAATTCAATTCATTGGCACCGAAGGAAGTTTGGAAATCAGTAGAAGTTATTTGAAAACCTTCCCTAATGCTGCTCTCGCCGACACTCCTTTGAAAGATTCGGATACGCAACGGGTGTACAACAGCCCCAATCACCATTTGGATTGGTTGGATGCCATCAAAAACCGAACAAGACCCATTTGTGATGTAGAGGTGGGGCATCGAACGGCTTCGGTTTGTAATGTGGCCAATATTGCCTATGCCTTACAACGTCCTTTGGAATGGAATCCGCAGTCTGAACAATTTATTGATGATCTAGGAGCAAATTTGATGTTAGATCGCGCCTACAGAGGTCTTTGGGATTATCGGGATTTTTGAGGATTAAACAATAAAAAAATAAACCCCTTAAAAAGTATTTAAAACTTCGTTTTTATCAATTGTTGTTATTTAACAATAAATTGATAAGATGCTTCAAGATTCAAACACATTGCTGTGTATGTGCTTCTGCATCAAAATAATTGGTTAAAATGGATGCCAAAGGTTCTTCCCCATGAATTATTTTTTCAATCCGATCCCAGGTTTTTGCTTCTAAAATTTGACGTAAAGGTTGATCTACTTTATTGATTTTAGGAAAGACTTTTTTAATTTTATTATCCCAAACTTTATAGTATTTTAAGAGGTCATTGGGGTAAACGACTTTTCTTCTAGTACCCTCGTTGATGCCTCTAAACGGGCTAGTAATATTCAAATATCCATAGTCGTCGGTCAATTGTTCGCCCGCATGAATATCTCTAATGGCAATTTCAAAATCATAGGCAGTGGTTAGACAATTGGAGTTGAAACTGTGGTTGACATATCTGCCATTATCCCAACACAATACCAAATTGCCATTGTTGTTTCTAAAGGTGTAAGTGTCTATGATTTCTTGATAGAGGGGTTCCATGTTTTGGATTTGCAAGGGTGTAAACTCTCGATCCAATTTGTCCAAAACCCATGTAATTGTTCCGGCGGGCAAGAAGGCTGTTGCAACAACGCCATATCCAACGTCTTTACTAATAAACTTTAGTTTAGTATTCGGGTGTATCATTTTTTGGTATTTTTAATTTCAGCCAAAGTGTCGGCTATATAAGTGCAGGTTTAGAAGATGTTTTTAAACTATTTTAAAGTCTTGAAATTAAATTCAAATATCATTAAAAAAAACTTACAAATCATAAAAACTTATTTTGTGCGCCGCCCTATTAAGAATCACAATTTTATTTAAATTATTCAAATCACTTTTCAAAAAATCTGATTTCAGTTTTTGCAAGGCCCTCAGATTTTATCAAAAGCTCCTGTTTGTTAGCTATGATTGATAAAGTATTATTTGTTTTGGGAGTTACCATCTTCATTTTGCCGATCTATTTATTCTTTTTAATTAACCTTTTGACATACTTTTTTTGTTTTTAAGGGCGGATAAAAAGTAATAATTAACCCTTCCCTAAACCCTTATATTTCTTAAATTCAGTGCGGATGATTTCCTCAATTTTTTCAAATTCATATTTCAGCGTAGTTGCTGTAATTGAAAGGGGAGTTCCATACATTTTCATATTTAAAAGCAATAGGACATCTTTTTTTCTACTCCCTGCTTTTCGAATATATTGCTCTGGATTCTTTACTTTGATTAAAAGAAATTGGGTTGACATGATTTGTTGTGTAACAATTTCAGTAATATCATTCCATGCGATCAGTCCCACGCTAGTGGCATGCGTGTTATCCGTTATTCCTTTTTTATCAACGGTTAGTCCTATTTTTTTATCAAACAGTTTTCTAAATCCATAAATACCAGTGGCTCCAAAGAAAAGAACACCCAGAATTCCAATTCCTTTTACTGTTGTAGGATTTAAAATAAAATGCAATGAATTTTCTTGAAAAATAGCGGCATCAAAAAATAACCAAATAGATAAAACAACAAATATTAATGATCCAATAGTTCCAATAAGCAATTTGTTTTTGCTTAGGGGGATTTCAATTTTATCGTTCATTTTTTAATTTTAAAATTTGGGTAAAAGTCTGTAAACATCAGATTATTCTAACAACTCTTTAACAGTAACAAAGACGTCATGAAGGACATTTTGGCGATGATGTAATAAGGGCGTAAACGGAATCTTTTTCAATGGAGGATCAGATTTGGGTTTTTAGACTTTCTAATTTACTAAAAAATATTTAATCGAGCGGAACTATTTTTTGGGCTGAGAAAGAGGGATTCGAACCCCCGGGAATCGGAAAAAATTACTCAGCGAAAAGGCTGTATTTTCGCTTCAATTGTTGTTGAGCTTTTTTGGGTGTACTCAAAAAAAGTCGAAATCAGGATTTTCAGAATGCTAGCCTAAGCATGTCGAAGAGTAGGCTAAAGTCAAGCAAATGCTTTTAGCCATTGTTGTAAAAAGTATTTTATTAGTTTCTTGATTCTAATTCAGTTTTAATTCCTTTTCAATATTCAATTCGAGTTTTTTCATCTCATTTAAAATCAAGTCATATCTATCAAGTTTAAACTTTCGGTTATTTCTCATTCGCCATAAGTAACTCAAAATTTCTTGTTTTTCAGTTGAATTTAATTGGTTAATACCAACTATTTTTTTCAATTCACCATTACTATCAAATTGCATAGAAGGATGAAGTAGTTGGTTTATTCTTGAAAAATAGTTTTTGTAAGATTTCATCTCCGGCACTTCATATTCTAACTTTTCAATGATACTATAATAGTAATCGTAAAGAGAAATTATTTGAATACGTAGAGAGTCATTCTCAACTGTTTTTAAATTATTCGCTTTTAAAGATTCATAAGCCGACCTATTTACAATCGGAATATAATCTCGAAAAAGTATTGTATAGTATAAAGCGATTGAATCTTGATTGATTTTGTCTCCGTTTAATAAGCTTCTAAAAATTGAATCCGCTTTTAGACTCCATCGATTACCATAAATATTTTTGTTAAAATCGTGTGCGTCAATTTTTAAACTATTTTTTATCTCGGAAAGAATCTTTTGTTCAGAGTGGCTACTAATCCTATTTTCATTCCAGTTATTCAAAGCAAAAGCTGAAGTAACAGCAATAAAAATTGATAAAAATTCTAGCCCAAATTTCCGCCAGTATTTTGATTTAAACTTCTTTCTCAAAATATAAATATATATAAACGGCGAACCCAAAATGAGTCGCATCCGTTGAAGTCAACTTGTACCCTTGCTTTGAATATTCGTTTAGTTTCTCTTGGATTTCCTTTTGCGATGATTTTGCGATATGATTACTGTCAGTAGTGATTTTTGAGTAATAGATTAATGTTTCAACTTTATATTCTCTCATCTTTTTTTGTTTTGGTTCGTAAATAATAGCTAACGGTTTGGCTATGCGCAGTGTCCCGAAGTGCATTGCGTATAGGTTTTGTTGTGTGTAGTTATTTTTTCTCTTGACATGCTTTTATAAAAAGTTCTCCGAGTTCCGTAAGTTCATATTCGATTACATCTGTTTCTATTGTTACAGACAAATCATCCAAACTGACATAGTCTTCAGATTCATAATCATGTGTCCTTGAAACAGAAACTCTTTGATTGTCAACATAGCCATAGGAGCGAATTATTTCTTTAACTACACCAAGTCTAATGAGGTTTGAGATTTCATAATCTCTTAAGTCAATTTGAGTAAGCAACTCAGGTTCATTTATGGCTCTCTCTAAACGTGCTTGCTTTCTCTCAAAAGAATATTTCTTGCTGTTTAATTCTCTTAATTCGTTTTCAAGTTCCCAATATCCTTTATAACTGCCTGGATTGTTTATGTTATTACTTTTTCGAGTCTCAATCTCTTGTTGTTTGACTTCAATATGTCTGGTTAAATCAGTTAAGGTTTGATCTTTTTCTTTTAAATACTCGCCTAATTCTACATTAAGGCTTTTAACGCGTTCTATTTTTATATTTAGTGTCTTTTCGAGAAGTTCAAATTCTTGAATAGATACTTGGCTTAATAAATAGGGAAAAACATGATTTTCTACATTTTGGTCTGAATCAACCATGTTTGCAAGTAAAGTCGCCCATTTGTCCTGCAACTTCTCATTATCCTCTAAACTAGCATATTCCAATAAAGGAGTAAGGAGTTTGGGTGAAATCATTTGTGGGTTCACACCATGTTTTTCACATATAGACTGAGCTTTTATCAAGGTTTTTACTTGGTTGGAAAAACGCCATTTAGCAATACCATCCTTTAGCAAAAGCCCCATTTCTTCAGCAGAAGGATAAATTAACTTTTCAACAAATCCTTTTGCAATGTCAAGTCCCTTTTCAAGAGCTGTTGAAGTGATGTCTATTTTTTGCATGGTTTACTTTTTTCTAATTACACACAACGGTTGGGTTATGCGCAGTGTCCCGAAGGGCATTGCGTATAGGTTTTGTCGTGCCCAGTTTTTTATTCTGTTCCTATTGGCTTCACCGTCTTTTCGGTTGTTTTAGATAATTTATTCTCAATCTTTTCTTTTCTTGCTCTAATTTTTGTTTTTCGATTCTGTTGTGCCAAGTAATGAATAGTGCCAAGATATTTTTATAAGAACCTTTATCAGAAAGCATCATCAGATGTGGTAAGTACCTTCTGACTGAGAAACAATAAGTATTTCCGACAGTTAGAAAGGCAACTTTTTCATCTGCTATCCCTGAGGTAAAGAAAATAGCGAAACTTTCCATTGCATTAAAAACTTCCAAGGTTGGAAGTTCCCAAATTAATTCTCGTTCTTCATCATTAGCATATTTTGATTTTGTCAATATTTTATCACCTTCAATTACCACTTCAGAATTTTCGAAAAATGTAATTTTTTTATTATCAATCTCTTTATACAAAGTGTTTTGAAGAGGAATTATGTGCGAGTAATAATATTCACATTTTTCAGCGGCAATTTTAAACGCTTCTCTTCTCGAACTTATAACTCGGGATTTTTTTGTTTCCTCTACTTGGTTTCTTGCTTCTATAATTTGCTTGAGCCCTTTCCAAGCAACTACAAGTAATAATGGACCTGAAATAAAGTATATAAGTTCGAGTATTAGTTTAATAGTTTCCATATCTCATTTTTTAATTGGGCACAACTTGTATATATCTGCACTATTTCGTTTATATATTTTTAGACATTTATTAATTTAACTGTTATATTATCAGTGTTTTGCTCTTCAATAAGCCAGTCTGAAGGGGTTTTGATATTTGCAAGAGATTTTTTACTAATGTGTGAGCAAACAGCTGTTGTTTTGCTACTTCCATATGCCAATAGCGCTTGAATATACCGTAGGACTTTACATTTTTCCAGTAGATGGTGGACAAAAGAGTTACTTACAAAAGCAAAACTTACTTTTACAATGGGTTGATGTCGATGCGTGTCGGGTATTTGCCCTAGGTTTTCCGTGGCTGTGGATCAGATTTGGGTTTTTGATACACCAATTTATAAAAAAAACACTTTTCCTAAAGAAGAAACATTTTTTTTAAAATAAAAAAGCAGCGCTGCTAATTCTCAAAAATTGTAGTAATTGCCTAGCGCAAAGGCTGCATTTTCGCTCGAATTGCTTCCAATCCAAGATTGCCAATACTCCCCAGATGGGTATGTTGTACGCTTCTGTTGGGAACGAATTTTCCTTCCTCTATGGCTTTCCCCAAGGCTTTATAGGCATCTCGAAATGGTTTTCCAGCAATTACTTCCGCATTTAGCGTATCCACACTAAAAAGGTAGTCGTATTTTTTTTGGTCGGTGATGTTGGGGCGTACTTGTAATTTTGGCAAGCTAAACAACAAGATGTCCAAACACGCTTTTAATTCCTGAACGGCATCTATGATAGGACCTTTGGCCAATTGCAATTCCCGGTGATAACCTGAGGGCAAGTTGGTGGTCAAGAGTGCCAACTGATTGGGAAGGGCCTGCAGACTATTGCATTTTCCACGAACGAGTTCAAACAAATCAGGATTTTTTTTATGCGGCATAATACTGGAACCGGTGGTTAGGTCGGCGGGAAAAGTAATAAAGTCAAAATCCTGACCCATATACAAACAGACATCCATACTCAATTTCGCCAAACTGCTTCCCAAGCTGGAAAGTGCCATCGCCGTACTTTTTTCCAATTTTCCACGGCTCATTTGCGCCGCTACGGCATTGACTTTTAGCTGTTGAAACGCCAATAATTCCGTCGTAAATTCCCGATCAATCGGAAAGGAGCTTCCGTAACCGGCAGCACTTCCAAGAGGGTTTTGATCGGCGATCTTATAGGCGGCTTCCCAAAAATAGAGGTCATCCACCAAGCTTTCCGCATAAGCGGACAACCACATCCCCACAGAAGAAGGCATGGCCACTTGCAAATGCGTATAACCCGGAAGCAAGTTGTTTTGATGTTTTTCGGCCAGCTCCAAAAGCAGGTCAAAAAGGGCAAGTACTTGGGTTTTAATTTCGCCCAATTCCTGTTTAAGATATAGATGCAAGGCCACCAAAACTTGGTCGTTTCGCGAACGGGCGGTATGAATTTTTTTACCCAAATCGCCTAGTTTTTCAGTAAGTACATGCTCAATTTTGGAATGCATGTCTTCAAAAGCTTCTTCAATGGTAAATGAGCCGTTTTCTGCTTGTACTTTTAAATCTGCCAAAACCGCACACAACTGTTCGGCTTCTGCATCGGAAATCAATCCTATTTTTCCAAGCATTTTTGCATGTGCCATAGAAGCTTCACAATCGTATTGCGCCAACACCAAGTCGTATTCGCGGTCTTTGCCCACGGTGAACGTATCTACTTTTTCATGGGCGGCGGCCCCTTTTTGCCAAAGTTTCATGCTACAATATTTTATTTAAAAGTTCAATATACAAAGCGATTCCTTCTTCTATTTCTTTCACATAGATAAATTCATCAGCGGTATGGGAACGTGGAGAATCGCCGGGACCCATTTTTAGCGAGGGACAATCCAAAGCCGCCTGATCTGATAGGGTAGGAGAGCCATAGGTGGATTTTCCCAAGGTTATACCAGCCTGCACCAAAGGGTGGTCTATGGGAATACTCGAACTGCCCAATCGTAGGGAACGCGGAACGGCCTTGCATGGCAAATGGTTCTCAATGGCAGCAGCCACCTCGGCATTGGTATAACAGTCGTTGACACGGACATCCAAAACCATTTTGACTTCCGCAGGAACAACATTGTGCTGACTGCCGGCATTCACCTGGGTGAGCGTAACTTTTACCGGACCTAAACTTTCGGACACTTTTTCAAACCGTAAGGTGGACAAGGCTTGAATCACCGCATTGATTTTTAAGATGGGATTGTCGTCATTGGGATGTGCCGCATGACTGGGCGTGCCTTCCAAAGTAAGATCAAAAACCACCAATCCCTTTTCGGCAATGGCCAAATTCATCTGGGTGGGTTCTCCCACGATGCCCAAAGCAATGGGAGGAAGTTCGGGCAATAGTCCCCTCAAACTGTTGACGCCTGCAGATTCTTCTTCCCCGGTGGCAGCCATCAGCAAATTGTATTTAGGATGGGGATGCGCATAATAGTGCGTAAATAAACTGATCAACGAAACCAAAGCCCCGCCGGCATCATTACTCCCCAAACCGAACAATTTTCCATCTTCAATCGCTGGAGAAAACGGATCTCGGGTATAGGCTTTGTTGGGAAAAACTGTGTCGTGATGCGAATTGAGCAGCAGTGTCGGCAATTCAGGATTAAAATGTTTATTAGTCGCCCAAACATTGTTGTGCTGTCTTTGAAACGGAATGCTGTAAGATTTGAACCATTGCTCAATCCGATCGGCGGTCTTGTCTTCGTTGCCTGAAAAGGATTCGATCCGAATTAAATCTTGTAAAAGGGAAATCGCTTTTTCGGTCATCATAATTCGATTTGAGTATAAGGAGCTTGTAATCGTATCATTTCGGCATCACCAATAAAAACATGTTTGACTCCTTGTTGCAAGGCATCAAAACAATTGTGGAGTTTGGGCAGCATGCCAGAATGAATTTTATTTTCTTGTTTTAATTTTTCATACAATTCCGCATTGATTTTTGGGAGTACTGAGGCATTGTCCTCAACGTTTTCCAACACCCCTTTTTTCTCAAAACAATACATCAATTGTACCTCAAAATCGGTCGCCAAGGCTTTGGCAAGCGATGCTGCCACTGTATCGGCATTGGTATTTAGTAATTGCCCAGCACCGTCATGGGTGATGGCACAAAAAACAGGGGTGATGCCCTGCTGAAAAAGAACTTTCAGTAGTGCAGTTTCAACCTTGGATACATCACCCACAAAACCAAAATCTACGGGTTGGGGCGATCGTTTGAGTGCAGTAATGCTGTTGCCGTCGGCTCCGGTAAACCCCAGAGCGTTGCAGCCGAGGGCTTGCAGTTGGGCAACAATGGTCTTGTTGATTTTTCCGCCATACACCATGGTGATCAAATCCAATGTAGCTGCATCGGTCACCCTTCTGCCATCAATCATTTGAACAGGGATTCCCAATTGTTGCGCCATCAGCGTAGCTTCTTTGCCTCCACCGTGAACGATGATTTTAGAACCTTCTAGGGCTGCGAAATCGTTCAAAAATGCCGCCAAAGCCCTTCGGTTTTCTATGACATTACCCCCAATTTTAACAACGCTGAGTTTATCCATTGTTTAAAAAATTATGGAGCACGACTTGCGCTGCAAAAGTTCTATTGTTGGCTTGTTCGATCACCAAGGAATTGGGATGATCGAGAACTCCGTCGGCCACTACGATATTTCTTCGTATGGGTAAACAATGCATAAATTTTGCATCATTGGTCAATTTCATCTTTTCGGGGGTCAGCATCCAGTCGCTGGCTGTGGTCAAAATTTTTCCGTAGTCGGAATAGGAACACCAGTTTTTGGTATAGACAAAATCAGCTCCTTCCAAAGCTTCTTCTTGATTATAAAAAAGCGGAGTGTCTTTGGTGATTTCGGGATTCAATTCCTGCCCTTTGGGTTGGGCAATCACAAAATCGGCATCCATCCGATGCATCATACGGGTAAACGAATTCCCCACGGCATGGGGCAAAGCTTTTGGATGCGGTGCCCAAGTCAAGACCACTTTGGGACGTTTCTTTTTTTGGTGCACTGTAATGGTTATCGCATCGGCCAAGGCCTGGAGGGGATGTGCGGTGGCACTTTCCATATTGATCACGGGAATACTCGCATATTTGGCAAAACTGTTCAATACGATTTCAGCCTCATCATTTTTTTTATCGCTCAACGAAGCAAAGGCTCGTATGGCAACCATATCACAATATTGGGAGACCACTTGGGCAGCCTCTTTGACATGTTCCGATCGAAGGCCACTCATCTGCGTACCGTCTTCAAATTCCAACGCCCAAGCTTCGTTGGAGAAATTCATCACCATGGTTTTTATTCCCAATTGCTGTGCTGCTTTTTGGGTGCTGAGGCGGGTTCTTAAACTGGGGTTAAAAAAGAGCATTCCCAAAGTTTTGCGACGGCCCAAATCTTCCGCGCCGTATGGATTTTTTTTCATTGCGATGGCGGCTGCTACGGCAGTATCGAGCTGGGGAAGATCGTTAAGGGTGATAAAATGATTCATTTTTTAGTATTAAGGGTGGATGCTTTCGGCTTATAGTTCGTCCAAAACACTTCTAAGTGCTTGAAAGAATTGATCAAAATGTTTTTCTTTTACAGTGAGTGGAGGCAAAATTCGGATCAGTTTTTTGTTGCTACTTCCTCCGGTGAAAATATGATGTTGATAAATTAAGGCTTTGCGCAGGGTAGCAATTTCAAAATCAAACTCCACACCCAGCATAAGACCCCGCCCTTTGATTTTTTTGATTTCGGGAAACGCTGCGGCTTTTTCTCTAAAATAGGCTTCCAAAACCAAAGTTCGGGCTTGTAATTTTTCTTTTTCCATAACCTCCAATACCGCCAAAGAAGCAGCGCAGGCGAGGTAATTTCCTCCAAAGGTGGTTCCTAATAAACCGTATTTGGCTTTGATGTCGGGATGGACTAATATGCCTCCAATGGGAAAACCATTGCCCATTCCTTTGGCCATAGTAATCACATGTGGTCGGATGTTGT
Source organism: Flavobacteriaceae bacterium (assembly GCA_018699935.1). GTDB lineage: Bacteria > Bacteroidota > Bacteroidia > Flavobacteriales > Flavobacteriaceae > MS024-2A. Next base: position 22,349 of record JABISF010000055.1, read on the forward strand.
ATTGCTGAAATGCGAAAAACATTCCGCTTCTTCCAAAACCCGACTGGACTTCATCAGCGATCAAACAGGCCTGATGTTGATTGCAAAGCGTTTCCATGGTTTGAACAAATTCCGCTTGGGGTTCGTCCAACCCTCCCACACCTTGGATGGATTCAAAAATCACTGCACAGACATCCTCTTTTTGCAACTCTTTTTTCAAAGCAGCACTGTCGTTAAAATCAATAAACGTAACTTGATGTTGTTGGTTTAAAGGGGCATTTATGGCAGCATTATCAGTCACGGCAACGGCGGCAGAAGTTCGGCCGTGAAAGGCATTGTTGAATGCAATCACTCGTTTTTTGCCGGTGTGAAAAGAAGCCAATTTCAGTGCATTTTCAATGGCTTCTGCTCCAGTGCTGCACAAAAACAATCGATAGTCGTGTAAGCAGGAATGTGTGGCAATTCCCTCCGCCAATTCTTGCTGCATGGGATTTTGAATTGCGTTGGAATAGAAGGCTATCTGCTCCAATTGTTCACTCAATCGACGCACATAATGCGGATGTGAGTGCCCAATCGAGATGACCGCATGACCTCCGTATAGATCCAAATACTCCGTTCCCTTTTCGTCGTAAACATAAACATCCTTGGCCTTAACCGGTGTCACTTCATAAAGGGGATACACATCAAAAAGTTTCATAAGCTATGCCTGTTTTATTGTTTGGAGATTTCATTGATCTTATTGAAAGATGCCATTAAACCTCGTATCAGCGAGGAACTCAATCCTTGATGTTCCATTTCATTCAAACCTGTAATGGTACAACCTCTGGGCGTGGTCACTTTGTCGATTTCAGTTTCTGGATGGGTGTCGGATTCAATCAACAAACTGGCGGCTCCCATGGCGGTTTGCATGGACATTTTTAATGCAATTTCTGCATCAAAGCCCATCTGTACGCCACCTTGGGTGGTTGCCCGAATCAGACGCATCCAAAAGGCGATGCCACTGGCACACAGTACCGTAGCGGCTTGCATGTGCATTTCTTCAATTTGGATGGTCGCACCCAAACCGTTAAAAATTGCTTCTGCAATGGGCAGACGTTTGCTGCCTGTAGTATTGGAACACAAACAGGTCATCGATTTCCGTACCGAAATGGCCGTATTGGGCATGGCTCGGATAATGGGATATTCGGAACCTACCGTAGCTTCCATCCGTTCGATGCTGTAACCTGTAATGGTAGAAATAAGCACATGCTTTTCGGTGAGGTGGGCTTGTATACTTTCTAAAATTCGGTTGAATTGACTGGGTTGCACCGCAAAGATTAGAATGTCGGACTGTTGAATCGCTTTCACATTGTCGTTGGTGACCACCACATTGTCGTAGTCGTTCCATTTTTCTAGGGAACTTGTATTTCTTTTGGTGAGGTATAAGGAAGTATATGCGTTATTGATGACTAAACCTTTTGCAATACTTAATCCTAAATTTCCGGTTCCGATAATGGCAATTTTCATAATTCTGTATGTTTAAAAAATGGAGGCTTTTAGTTGTAGCCCTAAGTTTTCTTCCCAGCCCATGAGCAGATTCAAATTTTGTATCGCTTGTCCGGAAGCTCCTTTCACCAAATTGTCAATCACACTAGTAATCAACAAGACGTCCTCATGTTGGTGTAAATGTAAATGACAAAAGTTTGTATTGACCACTTGTTTTAAGCTGATTTCCTGCTCCGAAACTTGAGTGAAAGGATGATTTTGATAATAGGTTTTATAAATAGTTTGGGCAGCTTCCAAGCTGCCTTTGTAGGGGGTGTACAAGGTGGCAAAAATCCCTCGCGTAAAATCTCCCCGCTGCGGCATAAAATAGAGGGGAACATCTTTTCCCACTTGTTGGATGCTTTGGTGAATTTCACCCAAATGTTGATGGGTAAAGGGTTTGTACCAGGAAATATTGTTGTTTCTCCAACTGAAATGACTGGTGGCACTCAACCCTACACCGGCTCCCGTACTCCCTGTAATGGCATTGATATGCACGGCGTCTGTAAAACCAATTTTTTCTGCAAAGGGCAACAGGGCCAATTGAAGCGCCGTGGCAAAACACCCCGGATTGGCAATGGCGTTGGCTTTTTCTATCGCTGTGCGGTTCAATTCAGGTAAACCATACACATAGGTTCGATCTTTAAAAACAGCATCTTTTTTTAATCGGAAGTCATTGCTCAAATCGATGATGACCGTTTTTTCGGAAAAAGCATTTTGCTCCAAAAAGGCGGCGGATTTTCCATGTCCTAAACACAAAAAAACGACATCAACTTCCGGATCGACTCGGTCTGTCAAAACAATGTCAACGCTTCCCAGCAAATCGGGATGAACGCTGCTAATGTTTTTTCCTGCTCGGGTGCTACTGTAAACAAATTCCAGTTCCAAAGCCGGGTGCTGGGCTACGATTCGAATTAATTCCCCACCGGTATAGCCGGAACCTCCAATAATACCTACTGTTTTCATCTTATGATTTTTTTTCGATATGTTGATAGATCTTAGCCGCATTGGAAGCGATTTTGATAAATCCTTTGGCTTCTGCGGCGGTCCAGCCCTTGTTCATTTCGCCATAACTTCCAAAATCCACTTGCATTAAATCGTTGGGGGAAGTGATGCCCAATAATTCAAAACGGTAGGGGTGGAGTCGAACGTCCACAGTTCCCGAAACCCGTTTTTGGCTGCTTTGCATAAAAGCTTCCAAATCCCGCATGACGGGATCCAAATAATGTCCCTCGTGCAATTGCATCCCATAGAAATTGGCCAATTGTTCCTTTTGGAATTGTTGCCATTTGCTCAAGGTGTGTTTTTCCAACAAATGGTGCGCTTTGATAATGATTAAAGGAGCTGCGGCTTCAAAACCTACCCGCCCTTTGATTCCAATGATGGTGTCACCCACATGGATGTCTCTGCCAATGGCATAGGTTTTTGCAAGCTCATGCAATTGTTGAATCAACGCAATGGAAGTGTCTTTTTGTCCATTGAATGCGGTGAGTTCTCCTTCCGTAAATTCCAATTGGACGGTCGTGGTTTCTTTTTGCGTCAGTGGACTGGGATAGGCGTCTTCAGGCAGCGGAAGTTTAGAGGTAAGGGTTTCACTCCCACCTACACTGGTGCCCCACAGTCCTTGATTGATCGAATATTTTGCCTTTTCCCAAGGGATATCAACACCTTCTGCTTTGAGATAGGCAATTTCATCTTCTCGAGACAATTGTTCATCTCGGATCAGCGTAATGATATTTATTTCGGGAGCCAAAATTTGAAAAGTCATATCAAAACGCACTTGATCATTGCCGGCACCAGTGCTTCCATGGGCAATATAGGCAGCATCAATCTTTTTAGCATAGTGGGCAATTTCCATGGCTTGAACGATCCTTTCGGCACTCACCGAAAGGGGATAAGTGTTGTTTTTCAATACATTACCAAAAATCAGATATTTCACAATCCGCTCGTAAAAAGAGGGGAGTGCATTGATGTTTTCATAGGTAAAGGCACCCATTTCGTAGGCCTTTTTTTCTATTTTTTGGATTTCTTCTTTGCTAAAACCTCCGGTATTTACACTCACAGCGTGTACTTCGTAACCTTCTTTGGAAAGTCTTTTAAGGGAATACGACGTATCTAATCCACCGCTGTAGGCCAGTACGAGTTTGGTTTTTTTCATCTTTTTATTTTAATATTTTTTTAAAAGTCACATTTATTTATAACCCTAAAGCTTCGCAACCCATTGAAAATTATATTACGCTTTTTTGTTTTTAAGCAAAATAGCCTCTTTCAGCTTTTTGATTTTTTCGGCTACCGTTAAATTTAATTTTTTGGGTTTATTTTTTTTATTAGGATCGTATAGCATCCCGGTACACAAACACATTTGCCGTTCGGTGCGGGTTAATACATCGTAATTTTTGCAGGTCTGACAGCCTTTCCAAAAATCAGGATCATCGGTCAACTCCGAAAAATGAACGGGTTTATAACCCAATTCATAATTGATTTTCATCACTGCCATCCCGGTGGTAATACCAAAAACTTTGGCTTCGGGATATTTTTTGAGGGATAAATTAAAAACTTCACCCTTGATTTTTTTAGCCAATCCTTTGCCACGGTATTCTGGTGCTACGATCAGGCCCGAGTGGGCGACAAATTTTCCGTGCCCCCAAACTTCGATATAACAAAATCCTGCAAACGTGTCACCTTCCAAGGCAATTACTGCATTGCCATTTTCAATTTTGGTAGCAATGTATTCCGGGGTTCGCCGTGCGATTCCGGTGCCGCGAACCTTAGCAGAATTGTCTATACAAACGCTTATGGTTTGGGCATATTTAATATGTTTTGCTTGCGCAAGTTCTATTTTCATGGATGATAAAAAAAGGTAATTGGAATTGTGTTTGTTCGTCGAGGGAGAAGGGCTCACCATACTCCATAAAATAATTACACCCCAAAGGGGCGACGACGCGGGCTGCGGATTGGCTGTGCAGCAGCATTTGCAACGTTTGTATGTAAACTATTTTCGAACATATGAAACACAAAAGTCTATCATTTTTTTTTAAGTGCAAAATATTTTTTCACTTTTACGCAATTTTTTTAAGCTTTTTTTTGTGTTTCTTTCTTATACCTTTGTTTTGTGAAAGCTGAATTTTTAGCGTTTATCCAAAAGGAATATCCCAATTTGAAATCGGAGAAATTGTTGCTGGCGCACAGTGGCGGTATCGATTCCATGGTTTTGGGACAGTTGTTGTTGGAGGCAAAAATTGATTTTGCCGTAGCGCATTGCAATTTTCAACTCCGTGGTTCGGCAAGCGATAAGGACGCCGTTTTTGTCAAAAAATGGTGTCAATCCCACAGCATCACTTTTTTCAGTGTTCGATTGGCAACCCAACAATACGGGCTAGCGCACAAAAAAAACACCCAATTGGCCGCCCGAGAATTGCGCTATAACTGGTTTTTTTCTTTGTTGGAAAATTACGGCTTTGACCGCTTGCTTACGGCGCATCATTTGAATGATCAGTGGGAAACTTTTCTGATCAACACCGTTAGAGGCACCGGTCTTTTTGGATTGAGTGGAATAGGGGAAACGAAACAAATACTGCGTCCTTTGTTGCCATTTTCTAGGGCAGCCATACAATCGTATGCAGAGGCGAATGCGTTACTCTGGAGAGAAGATGCTTCCAATCAAAGCGATACCTATGTTCGCAATGCCCTTCGTCATCATGTCATCCCGGCTTTGGAACAAATCGTTCCCAATAGTTTACAGAATTTTCAGACTACCCTAAAGCATCTGCAAGATGCAGAGGAATTTGTTCGGTATGCTTTGGATGAAAAGCGAAATGAGGTGTTTGAAGAAAAATTAGATCAAATCCATATTTCCCTTCAAAAACTGAGCAATATTGCTCCGTTATCGTTTTGTCTCCATCATTGGTTTACTCCCTATGGATTTTCCGCTGTGGAAGTTCATAAATTGATGCAGGCTCAGCCCGGTAAAGCGTTGTTGTCCTCTTCCCATCGATTGATTCGAGATCGCGAGCAACTTTTGTTGGTGAAGATCGCAATTCGGGAAGAAGAGTCATATTCTTTTACGCTTACAACACCTTCCACGGAATTACCCGTAAATTGGGAGTGGAAGCTGCTTTCAGGTGAGGATTTTCGTTTATGGGAAACCACTGAGGCAGCCTTGAATGCAGCCCTGTTAAAGTTTCCTTTAACCGTGCGTAAATACCAAAAAGGAGACTATTTTTACCCCACAGGAATGCGTGGAAAAAAATTGCTCAGTAAGTTTTTTAAAGACGAAAAATATACTTCCTTGGAAAAAGAACAACAATGGTTGTTGTGCTCGGAAGATCAAGTGGTTTGGGTGGTTGGCAAACGCTGCGACCGAAGATTTTCCGCCCAAGCGGATACGATAAACCTCCTATTAATAAAACAACTATGAAAGTAAGATACCTTTTATTTTTTATCTGGACCCACTTAATGGCTGCGCAAAGTGTGGAACCTGTGGTTTGGAATACTTCAGTTGAAAAAGGAGAGGAAAATCGCTTTACGCTTGTTTTTGAAGCTACTATTGCACCGCATTGGCATTTGTATTCCCAGTTTTTGGAAGAGGGGGGCGCCTTACCTACCGAATTTATCTTCGATGAAATGGGTTACAAACGTCTCGGAGGGGTTAACGAAAGTGAAACGATTACAGCCTTTGATCAGGTTTTTCAAATGGACCTATCTTTTTTTGACCTGCAAGCAAAATTTCAGCAGGAAATTGAAGTGACCGATGGCAATTTGACCCAGCTTGCTGTGGAGGTTAATTATCAAGCTTGTGATGATGAGCTATGCATTTTTCGATCAGAAACCTTTGTTTTTTCTCTCGATGGAAAAGAAGCCGTCAGTTCGTTGACCACTGATGAACGAAGCGAAACACTTGCTGCTGCCATGCAACTACCGTTGACACAAACCGAATTTTTGGACAGTGTCCTCACGGAAGAAGCCTCAAATTCGCATTGGAACATTTTCTTTTTAGGATTTATCGGAGGGCTGCTCGCCCTTTTGACCCCTTGTGTTTTTCCGATGATTCCTTTGACGGTCTCCTTCTTCCTTAAACAAGCCACTTCCCGTTCCAAAGGGGTTAGCAATGCCTTGCTTTATACTTTTTTCATCATTTTTATTTATGGTTTGTTGAGTTTGCCCTTTCATTTTATAGACTCTTTAAACCCTGAAATTTTAAACACCATTGCCACCAATGTGACACTAAATCTGATCTTTTTTGGGGTCTTTGTGTTTTTTGCTTTTTCATTTTTCGGTTTTTATGAATTAACCCTTCCGGCACAATGGGGGAGTCGTTCGGATCAAGCTACAGGCTTCAGGGGCGGAATAGGCATCTTTTTTATGGCACTCACTTTGGCCATCGTGTCTTTTTCATGCACCGGACCCATATTGGGTTCGCTCTTGGCGGGATCGCTCACGGCCGATGGAGGAGCAGTCCAACTGACGGCAGGAATGTTGGGCTTTGGTATTGCCCTTGGATTGCCTTTTGGATTATTTGCCTTATTTCCAAACAGCCTAAAAGCCTTGCCCAAATCGGGGGGATGGATGACAACAGTAAAAGTGGTTTTAGGATTTCTGGAGTTGGCACTTGCACTAAAATTCCTTTCCAATGCAGATTTAGTTGCGCATTGGAATTTGTTAAAGCGGGAAGTATTTATCGGAATTTGGGCACTGATTGCACTGCTTCTAAGCCTCTATTTATTTGGGCTATATCGTTTTAAACACGAAGCAAAGCAACCCTTGGGAAAACCGCGATTGGCATTTGCCGCATTAACACTTTTATTTACTGCTTTTTTGGTGGTGGGACTTTTTTCAAAAGAGAATACCTTAAAATTGTTGAGTGGATTTCCACCTCCAGAATTTTATAGTATTCAGCCCGGTGTTTCCGATTGTCCGTTGGGATTGAATTGTTTTAAGGATTATGAAACAGGGCGGGAGGCAGCACTACAGGCATACAAGCCCATGCTGCTGGACTTTACCGGTTGGGCCTGTGTCAATTGTAGAAAAATGGAAGAAAATGTGTGGGCCGATCCGGAGGTATTTGCCCTGTTGAAAGAGCATTACATCATTATTTCGTTGTATGTAGACGACCGAAAAAAACTCTCAGAAACCGAAACGTTCAACTATCAATATCCCGATGGTAGAATCAAAGAAATCAATACCGTGGGAAAAAAATGGGCTACGTTTCAAGCCATCAATTTCAACACCGCTTCGCAACCTTATTATATACAAATGCACCCCAATGGGAGCTTGCTCAACGGATCACTCCAGTATTCCAATGTTCCCACTTTTAAAAAATGGCTTCAAGAAGGACTGGAACGTTTTTCGAAGGCACCCAAGGCACAGTATTTCAATTTTTAGATTCGTAAGGAATTGTATTTAATATCAGTTCAAGGGCCTCCAATCGTGCGTTCATTTTTGGATTGGCTTCAATGATATGCCAAGGGGCATGCGCCGAATGGGTTTTAGCAAACATCATTTTTTTATAATGTGTATAAGTATCCCATAGTTCTTGTGCTCTGAGGTCTACGGGAGTTATTTTCCATTGTTTTAAAGGGTTTGTTTTGATTTCTTCAAAACGTTTGGCTTGTTCCTCTTTTGATATAGAAAAATAGATTTTGATTAAATAGGTGTCAGATTCAATCAACATTTTCTCAAATTCGTTGACCTGCCCCATAAAGGTTTCATATTGCTTTTGGGTGCAAAAACCATTCACTGGTTCCACCACTGCACGATTGTACCAACTGCGGTCGAAAAAAACAATTTCCCCGGGTTTAGGAAGGTGATTGATGTACCGCTGAAAAAACCACTGCTTCTTTTCGTCTGCTGAAGGCACATCCAACGCAACTACTTGGAGGTGTCTGGGATTGAGATGTTGAATGGCGCGCCGGATGGCACCCCCTTTTCCTGCGGCATCTCTTCCTTCAAATAGAACAACAACTTTTTTATCCTTTTCAATTACCCATTGCTGGAGCTTGATCATGTCTTTTTGAAGTCCGATGAGTTTGTTTTCATAGGCGATGCGTTCCAAAACTTTTTTGAGCTCTGTTTTACTGCGATTGAGTAAAATTTTAAGACCGAGTTTAGAATTGATTAAATCGAGTTCGTGTGGGGTTAACTTCTCCATGGTTTAGATGTCAATTTGTACGGTGTTTCGATGATAGCGTTGCACAATATCGGGATCGGGTGCGCATTCAATCCCACTAGCACCTTTTTTGGGATAGTCAAATTGTGAGAGGAGATAACGCAAACTCTCCAAACGCGCCACTTTTTTATCATCTCCCTTGACAATAATCCAAGGACTAAAGCTGTTGTGCGTTTTTCTAAACATCAGTTCTTTGTAATGAGTATATTGATCCCACAGTTCTTGCCCTTTTAAATCCACTGGGCTAAACTTCCATTGTTTTAATTGATCGTTCAATCTGGAATCAAATCGTTTTTTTTGTTCTTCTTTGGAAATGGAAAACCAAAATTTGATAACGATGACTCCATCTTCATAGAGCAGATGTTCAAACTCCGGAATTTGTAGCATAAAAGTGTCGTACTGCTCTTGGGTACAAAAACCCATCACGGGTTCTACCACCGCACGATTGTACCAACTGCGATCGAAAAAAACAAGCTCGCCGGGATTGGGCAAAACTTTAATATACCTTCTAAAATACCATTGTCCTTTTTCCACTTGGGTAGGTTTGTTGAGTGCTACCACTCTAGAATTCCGCGGGTTTAAATGTTCCTTAAAACGTTTGATGCTTCCTCCTTTTCCAGAGGCGTCTCTACCTTCAAAAATAACCGCCACCCGCAACCCCTTTTTACTAATCCACTGTTGCAAGTTGACCAATTCGCTCTGTAGTTTTTGGAGTTCGATCTCATATTGAAGATTTTTTAAGGCGTTACTAATGTCAATTTTATGTGCGTCGGCGATGGCAATCAGATCTTTGCGCGAATTCGCTGAGTTTAGTTGGTCTGCAGAAAAGGGCATAAAAATGGATTTTAAATTTGGGAATCTCCTCATGCGGAGGATCGTAATAGTATTAAAATTAAAAATAAAATTTATTTCGGAAAGTGATTTGTTGTAAAAATCGGTGCCTTTATTTCTTGGGATCAAACACCGCAACGGCAATTTTGGAGTCCGCAGTACCGTAGTATAAATACCATTGATCTTTAAAATAGACGAGCCCTTCTACAAAACAAACCTCATTCACTTCGCCCACTTTTTCGTAGTCTTTGTCGGGATAAATAAAATAGGAAGGGGTTCTGTCAATCAGTTTGTAGGGTTTATTTTTATCAAAAAGAGCTTGCCCAGCCGCATAGGTAAAGGGTGGTAAGTTGGGATCATTAAAGTTGGCGGCATTACTGGCATTATAAATCAAAAGGATGCCTTTTTCGGTATACAGTGCATAGGGTCCCGGTTCTACCAAACGGCTGTCAAAAAACCCTTTTCTGGGATGCAGTACTTCAATTAAAGCGCCGTTTTCCGCATTCTCAGCAGCTTCCCAATGGATTAAATCTTCCGACTGCGCCATAAAAAGTTGGGTATCTCCAAAATACATCCAGTATTTCCCATCAATTTTTTTAGCCACTTGTTGTTGCCCTATCCGTTCTGTGACAATCGCCCCCGATTTTGACCAATAGTCTTTGTATTTTTCTGCTTTTAACACCGAGCCGTGTTTGGTCCAATGGATGAGGTCGGGAGAAGAGGCACTACTTAAACGGGCAGTTTTTCCATTGTAAGCCGTATAGGTCATGAGATAGGTTCCTGCTTCCGTAAGTATGATTCTCGGGTCTTCAACTCCGTCAAAATAGCAAGACACACAATCCAGATCATAGGGTTTTCCTGCTTCCTTTCGGAGGTTCCATTCCATAGGCGTTTGGGCATCTTTTTCAGGAAAAAAAATGGGTTGTTCTTTTTTGGTGAATTCGGTTCCATTGGTGCTGTATGCCAAGCCAATACGGGAAGTACCCCATTCATCTTGAGCGCGATACAAAAGAAAAACCGTGTCATTCCGAACCACTGCTGCCGGATTCAAAACATTGCGTTTTTCCCATGCCACTTGCTGTTGGGTCATGGGGTCAATGAATTTTAAATCGGGGGAAGGTTCCAAAATAGGATTGACCGAATCCACCTTTTTAAAATACGGGAATGCCCAGTCTTGACTTCCTTTTTGTGGAATTGAAGATTGACATTGATATAGAACAGAAGAAAAAATTAGAAGTGCGAAAATTCTCATAAAAAGGAAACATTTGAGTTAAATATAGGGAAATGATAGCGTCCTCCATCAGGGATTAAAACTTATGTTTTTTAGAATTGAGAGAAAAGTGTATATTTAAAAGTCCAAGTCTTATTTATGTTAGTCTCTGTATTTGGCAGTACTGTTTTTGGTGTAGAAGCCAATCTGATTACGATTGAAGTAAATATAGGTCAAGGGGTGGGATATCACTTGGTGGGATTAAATTTTAACCATCCCTAAAATACTATTTTCTTTCAAAAAATTAAAAAGATTTTAAAAAATACTACCGCTCAAAATACACCTCCTCAAAAGGAATCCGAAAGCGTTCCCCATAAACTCCTTCGGCTTTGCGGATACCACAACTGATCACCATACTGATTTCGGCGGCAGCGGGAAGGTTTAAAATTTGCTTTAATTGTTTGGAGTCAAAACCTTCCATGGGACAGGTGTCATAACCATGGGCAGCCATACTGATCATAAAATTTTGAGCGGCCAGGGCGGTGCTTTTATGTCCCACCACCCGCAGATCTGAAGCACTCACTTCCCGATAGGTCGTTTTGCGTAAACCTCTCCAACCCATGGCCATTTTTGCAAAAAAACCACGCAGGGGATTTCCCCCTTTGTAAAGACTGGGAATTATTTTTTGATAGTAATTCAAGGCGCGTTCTTGGGTTTTGGGATCTACCACTTTATTTTTTTCAAACCCTTTTTTAATAAATTCGATATTGGCCGCCACGCGTTGGGGCCACAAATCTCGGCGAACCACAGGAATCACCATTTGTAGGGCGGTTTTGGCAGCGGGTTGGTTAAAACAGGCAGCGGCAACAGCTTTTTTCTGTGCTTCCGAAGTGATGTGATAAAACTCCCACAATTGCAGGTTGCTACTGGTAGGCGCCAAACGAGCTTGTTTGATACAATTTTTAACCACTTCTGTGGCAATCGATTGTTCGGGATCGTAAACACGTACCGACCTTCTGTGTGCTATAGCTGCACTTACCGTTTTTTCATCCATTCTTTTCTTTTTATAGTCTTTTTAGTAAAATTTTTAGCAAAGCTAAGGATTTTGGATAGGGTGCATAGCGTTGGGGTAGATCAAACCAAAAACTTCTTTTTACAATGGGTTTTAAATGGGTAAATAATTCAAAGCTATGCCGCCCGTGATAAACTCCCATTCCACTGGAGCCAATCCCTCCAAAAGGCAAATGATCGTTACCAAAGTGCACCAAGGTGTCGTTAACCACAGCACCCCCATAGGAATAGGTTTTTAACAATGAATCGATAAATTTTTTGCGTTTACTAAATACATAAAAAGACAAAGGTTTGTCAAGGGAGTTGACAATTTCCGCAATTTCACTTTCTTTTTCGTAAACGAGTATGGGCAGAATGGGACCAAAAATCTCTTCCCGCATCAAAGGGCTGTCCAGAGGAGGTTGGTCAACCAGTGTGGGCGCAATAAACAAGTTTTCAGCAGTATGATTGCCTCCAAACAACACCTTTTGGTCCTTTAAAGAATCAATCAGTTTGTTGAAGTGTTTGGAGTGGATAATACGACCATAATCTTCCGATTGTTGACTGTCGGCACCAAAGGCTTTTTTAATTTCTTCAATCAGCGCCTCGGTCAAGGCCGGTTTGATGCTTTTTTCCACCAACAAATAATCGGGAGCGATACAGGTTTGCCCACAATTCAAAAATTTCCCCCAAACAATCCGTTTTGCAGTGGTTTTGATCGGGGCAGAGGCATCAACGATACAAGGACTTTTCCCCCCCAATTCCAAAGTCACTGGAGTAAGGTGTTCGGCAGCAGCTCGAGCTACAATTCTCCCCACGGAAGTACTGCCCGTGAAGAAAATATAATCCCAAGGCATTTTCAATAAAGCCGAAGCGGTTTCAACTTCACCTTCTACCACAGCCACCCAATCTTCGGGAAAAACTTCGGTACAGATTTCTTTGATAATTTGTGCGGTGTGCGGCGCCGCCTCGGAGGGTTTTAATACCACGGTATTTCCGGCAGCTACGGCACCTACCATGGGGGTCATTGCCAATTGAAAAGGATAATTCCAAGGCGAAATCATCAGTATGTTTCCATAGGGTTCGGGCAACAGATAATCTCGGGAGGGGAAATTGATCCAACTGCTTTTTACAGGGCGGGCCAAACTCCAATATTTTAGGTTTTTGATTTGGGTACTTATCTCTTTTTGAACGAAAATAGTTTCACTGGTTAGGGACTCAAAAGCGGGTTTTTTTAGGTCTTTGTACAAGGCTTCAAAAATATCCTTTTCGCGGGTTTCCAGTACCCGGTTTAATTTTTTTAAATGTTGAATTCGAACGGAAATCCGCTGATTCTTGTGTTTTTTGTAAAAATTCGTCTGACGTGTTCGTAGGTTTTGTAATGTTGCAGTAGAAGTATTCACAGTAGGTGGTTTTTAAACAAAGGTAAGTTAAAAAAAAAGACGGTAATTCGGTTCTTGAATGTATTAAAAAGCTAGTATAAAGTAGCTGAATATCAGTATTATATCTATTAAATAAGGGCTTTGAGTATAGGAACATTTCCCCACTTATTGGATTTGGGTTGAAGAAGACTTTTATTTTTGTAAAGTAAAATAGTATAATGTCTTTAAACAAGTACAGTCAAGCGGTCACTCAAGACCCAACGCAACCCGCCGCACAAGCCATGTTGCACGCCATCGGGATGACCGATGAGGATTTCAAAAAGCCCCTAATTGGAATTGCTTCCACGGGCTATGAAGGCAATCCCTGTAATATGCACCTTAACGATTTGGCGCAGCAAATCAAAACCGGTGTCAATCAAAACGACCTGTTCGGTTTGGTGTTCAACACCATTGGAGTGAGTGATGGGATCTCCATGGGAACACCCGGAATGCGATTTTCCTTGCCTTCTCGCGATATAATTGCCGATTCTATAGAAACCGTGGTGCAAGCCATGTCTTATGATGGAGCAGTAACAGTGGTGGGCTGTGACAAAAACATGCCCGGAGCGCTAATGGCCTTGTTGCGATTAAATCGCCCTTCCATCCTTGTTTATGGAGGAACCATAGCCGCAGGTTGTCTCAGAGACAAAGAATTGGACGTAGTTTCCGCCTTTGAAGCTTGGGGTGAAAAAGTGGCTGGGAAAATTGACGAAAAAGAATACAAAAGCGTGATCCAAAACGCTTGTCCCGGTGCCGGTGCCTGTGGAGGAATGTACACCGCCAACACCATGGCCTCTGCGATCGAAGCCTGCGGAATGGCCATTCCCTACAACGCTTCGAATCCTGCCGTGAGCAAAGAAAAGCAAGAAGAATGCCTTCAATTGGGAGGGTATCTTAAAACGCTTATTGAAAAAGACCTCAAACCCAAAGATATCGTAACCCAAAAATCCATTGAAAACGCATTGCGTGTCATCGCGGTTTTGGGAGGGTCAACCAATGCAGTGCTCCACTTTTTGGCGATCGCCAAAGCAGCAAATATTGATTTAACCATAGATGATTTTCAAAAAATCAGCGATACCACACCTTTTCTTGCGGATTTAAAACCCAGCGGGAAATACTTAATGAAAGACTTGCATCAAGTGGGCGGTGTTCCTGCCGTACTAAAATATATGTTGCAAAATGGGATGTTGCATGGAGATTGTATGACTGTAACCGGAAAAACTTTGGCGGAAAATTTGGCTGATGTCCCTGATTTAAAAACCGGACAAACGGTTATAAGACCACTTTCTGATCCCATCAAGGCAACGGGACATATTCGTATTTTAAAAGGAAATTTAGCCCCCGAAGGATCGGTGGCTAAGATTACCGGAAAAGAAGGTCTTGTGTTTACTGGACCGGCACGTGTGTTTGATGGAGAATATGCCGCCAATGACGGAATTGGAGCAGGAAAGGTGCAACCCGGAGAAGTGGTGGTGATTCGCTATGAAGGTCCCAAAGGCGGTCCCGGTATGCCCGAAATGTTAAAACCTACAGCAGCCATTATGGGTGCTGGATTGGGAAAAAGTGTGGCTTTGATTACTGATGGTAGATTTTCAGGAGGGACCCACGGTTTTGTGGTGGGACATATAGTTCCCGAAGCACAAGAGGGTGGCCCCATCGGATTGATCCAAGACGGCGACATCGTAACCATTGATGCCGAGAGCAATACCTTATCGGTAGATCTATCCGAAGCAGAATTTGCAGCGCGTAAAGCGCAGTGGGTAAAACCGCCCTACAAATTTGAACAAGGGGTACTTTATAAATACATAAAAAATGTTTCTACAGCCTCAGAGGGTTGTGTAACCGATGCCCATTAATTATGGATGCGAAAACAAAAGAACAACAGCAAACTCAATCACAAGACAGCTTGCATATAAGCGGTGCGGAGGCAGTGATTCGATGCTTATTGGCAGAAGGGGCAAATTTGGTCTACGGTTATCCCGGAGGTGCCATCATGCCCATTTACGATGAATTGTACAAGTTTCAAGATCAATTGCATCATGTGCTCACCCGCCATGAACAAGGTGCTACGCATGCCGCTCAAGGCTATGCGCGGACTTCTGGCAAGGTAGGGGTAGCACTGGCCACCTCGGGGCCTGGTGCCACCAATTTGGTGACCGGGATTGCCGATGCCCAAATTGATTCCACCCCCATGGTCTGTATCACCGGGCAAGTAGCTTCCCACCTCTTGGGGTCTGATGCTTTTCAAGAAACCGATATCATTGGGATTTCTACACCGGTGACCAAATGGAATTATCAAATCACCAAAGCGAGTGAAATTCCCGAAATCCTTGCCAAGGCATTCTATATCGCCCGTTCGGGACGTCCTGGTCCGGTGTTGATCGACATCACCAAAGATGCACAATTTGAAAGTTTTGATTTTCAATATGAAAAGTGTACCGGAATTCGAAGTTACAAGCCTGTTCCCACTTTGGAACAAACCTCCATTGATGAGGCGGCTGCACTCATCAACAGTGCCAAAAAACCGTTTATCGTTTGGGGACAAGGGGTGATTTTGGGTAATGCTGAAGATGCATTTAAAGCCTTTATTGAAAAATCGGGCATACCCGCTGCATGGACCATTTTGGGACTTTCGGCGCTTCCTACTAGCCATCCACTGAACATGGGAATGGTTGGGATGCACGGAAATTACGCACCCAATCTTTTGACCAACCAGTGCGATGTACTCATTGCGATTGGAATGCGCTTTGACGATCGGGTGACGGGAGACTTGAAAACTTATGCCAAGCAAGCCAAGATTATTCATTTAGAATTGGATCCTGCAGAGATTAACAAAAACGTTTATGCAGATGTTGCCGTGTTGGCGGATTGCCGGGAAAGTTTAGCAGCTTTAACCCAAAAGATTGAGCCCAAAACCCATACCGATTGGATTCAAAAATTTAAAGCTTTGGACGCCATAGAACAGGAAAAAGTAATTCAAAAAGACCTGCATCCCACCAAAGCAGGACTGACCATGGGAGAAGCTGTGGAGATGATTAACAAACACTCCAAAGGGGATGCCATTATTGTTACGGATGTAGGGCAGCACCAAATGGTGGCCTGTCGCTATGCCAAGTTCAATCAATCCAAAAGCAATGTCACCTCTGGAGGTTTGGGCACCATGGGCTTTGCTCTGCCGGCAGCCATTGGAGCTAAGATGGGCGCCCCCGACCGGGAAGTTGTAGCCATTATTGGTGACGGTGGCTATCAAATGACCATACAAGAGTTGGGAACCATTTTCCAACAAGACGTTGCAGTCAAAATTGTGGTCCTAAACAACGACTTTTTGGGGATGGTACGCCAATGGCAACAACTCTTTTTTGACCGACGCTATGCCTCCACAGAAATGGTAAATCCTGACTTTGTTACCATCGCCAAAGGCTATCACATTGAAGGAACAAGTGTTAAGGATCGTCCTTCCTTAGACAAAGCAGTGGCGACGATGATGGCTTCTAAAAAACCCTACTTCTTAGAGATTTGTGTGGAAAAAGAAGACAACGTTTTCCCAATGATTCCCACAGGGGCTAGTGTTTCAGATATACGACTCGAATAATATGGAAAATAAAACCTATACAATTTCGGTATATTCCGAAAACAATATCGGATTGCTCAATCGCATCTCTGCGATTTTTTTAAAAAGGCATATCAATCTTCTGAGTTTAACGACTTCCGAATCCGAGATTAAAGACGTTTTTCGTTTTGTAATTGTGGTGGAGGTTCCCAGTGAACAAGTGCGAAAAGTGGTGCAGCAGATTGAAAAACAAATTGATGTGATCAAGGCATTTTATCATACCGATGAGGAAACTATTTTTCAAGAAACGGCTTTGTATAAAGTCAAATCCAGTGCCTTGTTTGAAGAGCGTCAAATTCAGAACATCATCAAACACAGTCACGCCAATATCGTAACGGTTTCTCCCGAATTTTTCGTCATTGAAAAAACTGGATTCAGAGAGGAAACAGAAAAACTAAGAACCGACCTTGCACCTTATGGTTTGTTACAATTTGTCCGTTCTGGAAGAATATCAGTAACCAAAGCCAAAATGGGTATTTCAGAAATATTAAATACATTTAAAAACAATAAAAACAGATAATTTTATCATGGCCAATTATTTCAATCAACTTTCATTACGCGAAAAATTAAACCAACTGGCACAATGCCGATTTATGGATGCTTCGGAATTCGAAGACGGAATCGAAGTGCTGAAAGGAAAAAAAATAGTCATCGTTGGATGTGGGGCTCAGGGGTTAAACCAAGGCCTAAACATGCGCGATTCAGGTTTGGATATCGCTTATGCGCTTCGTGAGGGAGCCATCAAAGAAAAACGTGCTTCCTACCAAAATGCTAAGGAAAACAACTTTACCGTAGACACCTACGAAGCCTTGATTCCTTTCGCCGATGTGGTCATCAACCTTACCCCCGATAAAAACCATACAAATGTGGTACAAACGGTAATGCCCTTGATGAAACAAAACGCAACCTTATCCTATTCTCATGGTTTCAACATAGTGGAAGAAGGCATGCAAATCCGTAAAGATTTAACCGTGATTATGGTGGCTCCCAAATGTCCGGGTTCCGAAGTAAGAGAAGAATACAAAAGAGGTTTTGGTGTACCTACCCTCATTGCTGTACATCCTGAAAACGATCCACAAGGACATGGATTGGCCCAAGCGAAAGCCTATGCTTTTGCTACGGGAGGTCATCGTGCCGGAGTTTTGGAATCTTCCTTTGTGGCGGAGGTAAAATCAGATTTAATGGGTGAACAAACCATCTTGTGTGGGGTGCTACAAACCGGTTCCATACTTTCTTTTAACAAAATGGTAGAAAAAGGAATCGATCCTGGCTATGCATCAAAATTGATTCAATACGGTTGGGAAACCGTCACAGAAGCCTTGAAACACGGAGGGGTGACCAATATGATGGATCGATTGTCTAATCCTGCAAAAATCAAAGCTTTTGAATTGTCAGAACAGTTGAAAGAAATTTTAGCGCCACTGTTTCAAAAGCATATGGACGACATTATGTCCGGGCATTTTTCAAAAACCATGATGGAAGATTGGGCCAATGACGACAAAAACTTGTTGACTTGGCGCGCGGCAACCGGTGAAACGGCATTTGAAAAAACCACCAATACCGATCAAGAAATTTCCGAACAAGAATATTTTGATCACGGTGTTTTGATGGTCGCTTTTGTTAGAGCAGGCGTTGAATTGGCTTTTGATACCATGGTGGAAGCCGGCATCAAAGAAGAGTCAGCGTATTATGAATCATTGCACGAAACACCTTTAATTGCCAACACCATTGCGCGTAAAAAATTGTTTGAAATGAATCGTATCATTTCGGATACAGCAGAATATGGTTGTTATTTATTCGATCATGCAGCCAAGCCTATGTTGACCGATTTTATGAAATCCATAGATGTGGATGTCATCGGTTCGGCCTATGGAGCAGATCAAGGCAATGGGGTGGATAACAAACAATTGATCGACATCAATGAGATTATTCGTTATCATCCCGTAGAATTGGTGGGCTATGAGCTAAGAGCTTCCATGACTGCCATGAAAAAAATCGTTTAAACCAAATATAAACGTTCACAAAATGAAAAGCGTTTGTCGATCGACAAACGCTTTTCATTTTGTGAACGTTTATATTTGGTTTAAACGATTTTTTTCATGGCAGTCATGGAA
>JABISF010000056.1 GCA_018699935.1 Flavobacteriaceae bacterium
AGACATAAAAAGTCACCGAATCTGATCTTTGACCCATGAAAACCTTGCTCCTCAATTCAAATATTTTAATTAACCATCGTAATATTTATTGAGGTTGATGAAATTAATATAGATGTAAAATTCAAAAAAAAACTTTTGAGGTATAATAATAAAATATATACTGTTATGACAAAAATTGACGAAAGAAAAAATATAATAATTACTCTAAAATCGATGTGCGGAGAAAGAAAAAAAGGAATCGACAAAAGAATTCAATTCATTAAAGGATTGAGTATTTTGAATTTGATAATAGCAATCATTTGTAGTGGAATTATTATTGCTACAATAATTCTTGAACCTCTGGGGCTTGGTTATTTTAAATGGGAAATGATGGGGCTTCTAACAATTTTGAATATAAATTTTGTTCTTCCATTACCAAAGTTTTTTTTTGAATTTAAACTACTTAACCTCCACAATAAAATTTCTGACAAAAAAGATTTTATAGGTATTGAAAAATTAAACGCTGAACTAAAAACCATTGTTAATCAACTGAATAAAGATGTTAAATATAACATGTTCTATTTACCATTAATTCTAGTTATTTTAATTTCAGGAATCGTTCAAGTCACTTCGAAGATTCAAACCCTTACTGGAATTACATAAAAATTCCCGTCCTTTTATTTTTTGGAATGACGATAACAAAGTTTTATCTGACAAATACGAAGCTCACAAAAAATATCAATCAAACGGAAAGACAGTGCTGTTCGTAAATCCCCATTTACGACACAATCCTACTTTGCCAAATCCACTAAAAATTGTTTTTTACCCCTTTAAACTTGCAAAAAGGTATTCCCGATTCATCCGAGCGATGTTTTCAAGGGAAATTCCTTTGGGACATTCCACCTCGCAAGCTCCGGTATTGGTACAGTTTCCAAAACCTTCCTCATCCATTTGTTTGACCATATTAAGGACCCGTTCGGTAGCCTCCACTTTCCCTTGAGGGAGCAGTGCATATTGAGAAACCTTGGCGGAAACAAACAACATGGCCGAAGCGTTTTTACAAGAAGCTACACAGGCTCCGCAACCGATACAAGATGCGGCGTCAAAAGCCTTATCGGCATCGTGTTTATCAATGGGAATGGAGTTGGCGTCTTGGGTATTCCCGGAAGTATTGACACTCACAAATCCACCCGCTTGTTGGATACGATCAAAAGAAGAACGATCAACCGTCAGGTCTTTGATCACTGGAAAAGCCTTTGCACGAAAGGGCTCTATGGTGATGGTGTCTCCATCTTTAAATTTACGCATATGGAGTTGACAAGTGGTGACCAACCGGTCGGGACCGTGGGCTTCTCCATTGATAAACATGGAACACATTCCGCAAATTCCTTCACGACAATCGTGGTCGAAAGCAACTGGATTTACCCCTTTCGTGATCAATTGTTCGTTTAACACATCCATCATTTCTAAAAAGGACATGTCCGGAGAAACATCCGCTATCGAATAGGTTTCCATTTTTCCTTTTGCTTCCGCATTTGCTTGTCGCCAAACTTTTAATGTCAAATTCATAGTTTCGTTTATTAGCTCAAAAGGCAATAGACAACTGCTGTATTTGCTGCCTATGGACTAGTGGCGTTTCACTTTTTTTTCAATTACTTATAAGATCTTGTTTTCACTTCGATGGCTTCATATTTCAGAACCTCCTTATGCAATTTAGCTTTGGCAGGTTCTCCTTTATATTCCCAGGCCGATACAAAAGTGAAATTTTCATCGTCTCGTTTTGCCTCTCCTTCTGGAGTTTGCGATTCTTCTCTAAAATGTCCTCCGCAAGATTCATTTCGCTCCAAAGCATCTTTGGCAAACAATTCTCCCAATTCCAAAAAGTCGGCCACCCGACCGGCTTTGGCAAGTTGTTCGTTAAACTCGTTGAGTGTTCCGGGAACATTGACGTTTTTATAAAAATCTTCACGCAACGCACTGATTTCCGCAATGGCTTCGTTCAGTCCTGTTGTATTACGAGACATACCACATTTGTCCCACATGATTTTTCCTAATTTTTTGTGATAGAAGTCCACAGAATTTTTTCCCTTGTTGGTAATGAGTGCTTCCAGCTGAGCGCGAACTCCTGCTTCGGCACGTTCAAATTCGGGGAGTTGGGTATCAATTTTTCCGGTTCTGATGTCATCCGCCAAATAATCTCCAATGGTATAAGGCAAAACAAAATAGCCATCCGCCAACCCTTGCATCAGCGCCGAGGCTCCCAAACGGTTGGCACCGTGATCAGAGAAGTTGGCTTCACCAATGGCATAACATCCCGGGATGGTTGTCATTAAATTGTAATCCACCCAAACCCCACCCATGGTGTAATGCACGGCAGGATAAATCATCATGGGGGTTTCATACGGATTTTGATCTACAATTTTGTCGTACATCTGGAACAAGTTGCCGTATTTGGCACGAACAATCTCTTGTCCTAATTTTTTGACCAAAGCCTTATTATTCTCGTCCAAACCTTTAACATGGGCTTGTTCTTTTCCGTAACGCACAATAGCATCGGCAAAATCGAGATAAACCGCTTCTCCGGTTTTATTGACTCCATAACCGGCATCACAACGCTCTTTGGCAGCACGAGAAGCCACATCGCGGGGCACCAGGTTTCCAAATGCAGGATAGCGTCTTTCTAAATAATAATCACGGTTTTCCTCTGCGATTTCGGTGGGTTTTAATTTTCCTTCTCGAATGGCTTGTACGTCCTCTAAATTTTTGGGCACCCAAATTCTTCCATCATTTCGCAATGACTCTGACATCAAGGTCAATTTGGATTGATGATCTCCCGAAACGGGAATACAGGTAGGGTGAATTTGCGTAAAACAAGGATTGGCAAAAAAGGCTCCCTTTTTGTGAATTTTCCAAGCTGCAGAAACATTACTTCCCATAGCATTGGTGGACAAAAAGAAAACATTGCCATAGCCCCCAGAAGCAATCACCACGGCATGTGCACTGTGACGTTCCAATTTTCCGCTGACCAAATTTCGCGCAATAATGCCTCGCGCTTTGCCATCCACAACCACCAAATCCATCATTTCATGACGGTTGTACATTTTGATTTTTCCACGACCAATTTGACGATTCATGGCCGAATAGGCTCCCAACAACAATTGTTGTCCGGTTTGCCCTTTGGCATAAAAAGTACGCGACACCAAAACCCCTCCAAAAGAACGGTTGTCCAACAGTCCGCCATAATCTCTGGCAAAAGGAACACCTTGCGCCACACATTGGTCGATGATGTTGGTAGAAACTTCTGCCAATCGGTGCACATTGGCCTCCCGAGAGCGATAGTCGCCCCCTTTGATGGTGTCGTAAAAAAGACGGTAGGTAGAATCTCCATCGCCTTGATAATTTTTAGCGGCATTGATTCCTCCCTGTGCGGCTATGGAGTGCGCCCGTCGGGGAGAATCCTGAAAACAAAACGTTTTAACATTATAGCCCAGCTCTGCCAAAGTTGCCGAGGCTGAAGCTCCGGCCAATCCAGTTCCCACCACGATCACATCAATTTGACGCTTGTTGGCAGGACTCACAAGGTTGATCTTACTTTTATGATTGGTCCATTTATCCGCTAATGGACCATTGGGTATTTTTGAATCTAATGCCATGCTTATAATGCTTTAATATGATGAAATAACGCGATGAAAATAAACCCTACAGGGATGAGGATCGCAAACCAAACGGCGAATTTTTTGATGCCCGGGCTGTACTTGTTGTTGACGCCCATGCTCTGGAATGCAGAGGCAAATCCGTGATGCAAATGAAGGGCTAAAAACACAAAGGAAACGACATAGAGAATCACTCTTAAATGATCGTGGAATTTATGAACCAATTCTTCATAATAGCGGTCTGGGTTGAGGGGAAGGATTTCTACATATTTATAATTTATTTCGGGTACCCAAAAATCATAAAAATGCAAGCCCAAAAAAGAGAGTACAACGGCTCCCGACCAAATCATATTACGCGACACCCAAGAAGCACTTGCATTGCCTTTGTATTGGGCATAATTGGCGATGCGTGCCTTGCGGTTTTGGATTTCAAGAACAAAACCCATGATAAAATGAAAAATAACCCCAAAAATAAGGACGGGCTGCAAGACAAACTGCACCAAAGGATTGTTTCCCATAAAATGAGAAACTTCGTTGAACGCAGCTTCACTAAAAACAGAAATAATATTAATCGTAAAGTGCTGGGTTAAAAAAAGGACCAAAAACAATCCCGATAAAGCCATCGCGACTTTACGTCCAATGGTTGAAGATGTAAGACTCATATAATTCAATTTGCATTGACAAAATTAAGCCATATCTACCAAGCGACAAACTGCTTTGCTTGTTTTTTAAAAATAATAAATTGGGAAAAGCAGAACATAAAACAAATGTTTAATGGTTTTGTAAGAAAACCCACACAACCCCACAAAAGAGTGCCCAATGCATCAACAAAAGCTTGAATTATCTTAAATTTACGATCACATTTTTAAGCTACCAAAAATTATGCGTTATCAACCGCTTACTGCTGCCTTCTACAAAAACAATCGCAAAAAATTTTGTGCGCAACTCGCCCCCAAAAGTTTGGCTATTTTTAATTCCAACGACATTTACCCCATCAGTGCCGACAGCACACTGCCTTTTGCCCAACATCGGGACATTTTTTATCTCAGTGGTATTGATCAAGAGGAAACTATTTTGTTGCTTTTTCCGGATGCCGTTGAAGAAAAACACCGGGAAATTCTATTTGTGAGAGAAACCAACGAACATATCGCGGTGTGGGAAGGTGCCAAACTCTCCCAAAAGGAGGCCACGGCTTTGAGTGGTGTCCCCACCGTCTATTGGCTCAGTGAATTTGAACGGATTTTTCAAGAATTGACCCCCCAATGCGAACGTTTTTATTTTAACACCAACGAACATTACCGTCAAGCCGTAGAAACCGAAACCCGTGAGGATCGTTTTATCCAATGGTGCAAGAAAAAATATCCGGCACATCAAGTCGGGAAAAGTAATCCTGTCCTGCAACAATTACGGGCCGTAAAATCCAAAGAGGAAATAGAACAAATTCAACGGGCCTGCAACATTACAGAAAAGGGAATTCGACGGGTTATTAATTTCCTTAAACCTGGAGTTTGGGAATACGAAATTGAGGCCGAGTTGATTCATGAATTTATTCGAAACCGGTCCAAAGGTTTTGCCTACACGCCCATAATTGCCTCCGGAAATAATGCTAATGTGTTGCATTATACCGAAAACAATCAACAATGTAAAGCCGGAGAATTGATCTTATTGGACATCGCTGCGGAATACGGAAATTATGCCAGCGATCTTACGCGTACACTCCCCATCTCGGGACGTTTTACAAAACGACAAAAAGCCGTTTACGAAGCCGTATTACGCGTAAAAAATGAAGCGACAAAAATGCTGCTCCCGGGGACGCTTTGGAAAGTCTATCATGTGGAAGTTGGAAAAATCATGACTTCAGAATTGTTGGGCTTGGGATTGTTGGACAAGGCCGATGTACAAAACGAAACTCCTGAAAAACCCGCATATAAAAAATATTTTATGCACGGCACTTCGCATCATATGGGGCTAGACACCCACGACTACGGCTTGTTGCACCTGCCCATGGAAGCAAACATGGTCTTTACGGTAGAACCCGGAATTTACATCCCCGAAGAAGGTATTGGCGTGCGTTTGGAAGATGATGTGGTGTTGCAAACAAGTGGTGCTCCCCTGAATTTGATGCGCTCTATTCCGATTAGTGTTGAGGAAATTGAAGACTTGATGAATCCCTAAAAAAAAAGGCCGTCTTTTCAGACCGCCTTTTTCTATGAACTATTTTTCTGATTAAGCCGTAGCTGCTTTTGTTCCGCGTTGCCAAAAATAAAGTATGGTAAACAATACAATCAAGATGGCCGGAAAGCTAATCATATAGGTGAGGGTTTGTTGTCCTGCCGCGAGTTCCAATGCATCGCCCACCAGTCCGTTGGCTGCTTGATCCGCTCGGGAAGTATCTATCCACCCGCCAATAATAGCTTGAAAAATTGAGGTGGAAAACATTCCCATCCCTCCAATAATTGACATTCCTAAGGCACCACTTAGTGGAATTTTCTGAGCGACAAAGCCGATCATGTTGGGCCAGAAGTAACATACGCCTAAGGCGAAAAAGATGGCTGCCACATAAACCATTTGCCCTGTTTGAGTACTGAACAAATAGATACCAATGGCAGTTAAAACGGCCGATCCCAGCAGTACACCTGTCTGATCAAATCGGTGGACAATATCTCCTCCAAAATAACGTCCTATGGCCATCAGCCCTGTTATTAAAGCCAAAATAACCATGGGTTGTGCGCCACTGCTGCTCAGAATAAGGCTGGTCCACTGTTGGGGCCCAAATTCTGAGATGGCGGTGAGTGCCATACAGGCTAATATAAATAAATACATGGGGGATAGCATGGCCTTAAAATTTTCACCCAAAGACTTGATTTCTTCCATTTTAGGTTTTGGAAATTCTTGTCCCAAAAAGAGGAAGAAATAAACCAAGGTAGGAATCAAGATGATCCAAATTTGTGCTTGCCAACCCATATCCAAATCGGTCATAAATTTTGACACCAAACTTCCAATCACAATTCCTCCGGGGAACCACATGTGAAAACGGTTTAACAGCGTGTTCATCTGTTTTCCTTCATAGGCATCGGCAATCATGGGATTACAAGCCGCCTCGGTACATCCATTCCCGATTCCAATCAGCAAAGTGGACACCAAAAGTCCGACATAGCCACCGGAATAAATGGTCAAAATAATTCCCAAAGTATGGGTTAAAAAAGCAAACTGCATAATCCGTTTTGGACCGACGGTATGATAAAAAAGCCCCCCTAAAATCATGGAGATAGGAAACCCTAAAAACCACATGGAGTTGATGAATCCCAATTGCTGTCCGCTCAAGTCGAATGCTTCTCCCAATTGAGGTAAAATTCCAGCGCGTATGCTGAATGAAAAGGCCGTTGTAATGAGTGCAAAACAACTGCCATAAAAAAGGCGTCTTGTATTTGTCATGTTTAATTTAGTTTCAATAATCTTCCTAAGATATAGTATTTTTTTGAAATTCAAAATCTTCCTCCAAACACTTCAATAAATGATTGAGAATCAATGACAGCCACAATCGGTATCACAGCCTTTGTCGGATTTTTTTTGGGTGCTGAAGAAAAACTTTTTTACAAGAAAAACCAGTGCGAGGAGTCCTGCGGAAAAAACCAAAAAAGTTTGAAGTAGCTCCATTAGGATAGGATTTGATAACTGGTGAAAGCCGCCAGATAGGCCAGCAGCGTCATACTAAAAAGCTGAATCATCGGCCATTTCCAACCGTTGGTTTCCTTTTTTACAATAGCCAAGGTGCTCATACATTGCATAGCAAAGGCATAAAAAAGCATCAGGGAAATACCTGTGGCGAGATTAAACAACGGACTTCCATCTTGGCGGACTTCGGAAGCCATTCGGTTTTTGATGGTTTCTTCGGAATCGCTTTCCACATGATAGATGGTGGCAAGCGTACCGACAAAAACTTCGCGTGCTGCAAAAGAACTGATCAAGGCAATTCCAATTTTCCAATCAAAACCCAGCGGAGCTATGGCAGGTTCCAAACTTTTTCCCAAAATTCCAATATAGGAATGCTCCAATTTGTAGGCGTTTATTTTGGTTTCCAATCGCTCATTGTTGAGTTGAGGTTGCTCCTGTTGGACAATTTCGGCAGCGTTGGAGAAGTTTTTTCCAGGACCATAAGACGCCATAATCCAAAGTAGTATGGAAATCGCCATGATGATTTTTCCCGCTTCCACAACAAAGGTTTTGGTCTTTTCCAAAACCGTAATCAAAACATTTTTCAGCAGCGGCAATTTGTAGTTGGGCATTTCTACTACAAAATAACTTTTGGAATTAAATTTTAAGGTTTTACTCAAAATCCAAGAGGATACCAAAGCCATGATGAATCCCAAAAGATAGAGCCCCATCAAAGTCATTCCTTGATAGAAACCTTGTTTGGGAATGACCAAAGAAATCAGGATGGCATACACGGGCAAACGGGCGGAACAAGTGGTAAAAGGAGTTACTAAAATGGTGATGAGTCGTTCCCGCCAATTTTCAATATTTCGAGTAGCCATCACGGCTGGAATGGCACAAGCCGTTCCCGAAATCAAGGGAATTACACTTTTACCGCTAAGCCCAAATTTGCGCAGCCCCCGATCCATCAGAAAAACCACCCGACTCATATAGCCGCTTTCTTCCAAAAGCGACAAAAAGAAAAACAGCAAAGCAATTTGCGGAATAAAAATCAGGATGCCTCCCAATCCCGGGATAATCCCTTCGGCCAAAAGCGATGTAAATGTTCCTGTCGGCAGCTGTTGTTTGGCTAAATCACTGAGGCTTGCAAAAGTCCCATCGATAAAATCTTGAGGAATGCTGCTCCAATCGTAAATGGATTGAAAGATGAGCATGAGGATAAAGAAGAATATCAAATAACCCCAAAACTTGTGCATCAACACCCGATCAAACCGACTGCGCAAATCTACTGCCACACTGAGGTCTACTTTATATGCCTGTTTCAACACCCCGTTGATGAGCTGATAGCGTTTGATGGTTTCTTTTTGCTGCAAGCGTTTTAAATCGGATTCGGGTTGTGTTTTAAAAGCCGTTGCATCCGACACCCGTTGACGATCCAATTTCGAGAAATTGACATCTTGAGTGATGACCAACCAAAGTTTGTAAAGCGATTCGTTGGGGAAAATCCGTTGTAAGCTTTCAAAATATTCTGGGTCTATGGTGGTCACGTCCATAGCGGGCTCAGTGGATAACGCGCGATAGTTGAGGATGGCTTTACGCAAACTGTCGATCCCCATTTTTTCCCGAGTGCTGGTCAAAACGATGCGGGTGTTCAATTGGGTTTCCATCAAGGGAATATCCAATGTGATGCCTTTGCGCTTCATTTGATCGGCCATATTGATGACCAAAATGGTAGGAATATTGAGGTCTTTCACCTGAGTGAAAAGCAACAAATTTCGTTTTAAATTTTCCACATCGGTCACCACCACTGCCACATCGGGAAAGTCTTTGTCTTTTTTGTTTAGCAAGAGCTCTACCACCACGCTTTCGTCCATGGAGGAGGCGTTCAGACTATAGGTTCCGGGCAAATCGAGGATGCGGGCATAGGTGGTCGGATCCAGACGCGAGCGTCCTTCTTTTTTTTCGACCGTAATCCCGGGGTAATTTCCCACTTTTTGCGTCAGCCCGGTAAGTCGATTAAAAACCGATGTTTTTCCTGTATTAGGATTTCCCAGTAAGGCGACATTCAAAAGTTTGGCCATGGTTTAGGATTTCAAGCGAACGAAAATATGTTGTGCAGTTTCTTTTCGTATCGCTAAATGAGAGGTGTCGATTTGGAGATACAAAGGGTCGTCAAAGGGTGCTTTTTGAATCAACCGGATGTCATTGCCCGGCAGACAACCCATTTCAATCAATTTTAACGGTAATTCATCCGTATCGATATGATCAATTTCTGCCAATACTCCAAAATCCAATTGATCCAGTCGAATCATTATTTAGAATCATTTTAAAGAACAAAAATAGGAACTATAAACGGCTGTTCCTAAAAATTGGAAATTTATTTTTTGGTAAAAGGAAATTCGTCTTTTAAAATTTTCAGATCGGTCAAAAGCTGTTCCATGGCCTCGGGATCGGTGCCATCATAGAAGCCGCGAATTTTTCGATCGGGGTCCACCAAAATAAAATTTTCGGTGTGGATCATGTCGAAGGGTCCTCCGTCACCGTCTGTCTTTACTGCCAAATAGGATTTGCGCGCCAGTTCATAAATTTGCTTTTTATCGCCGGTAACCAAATTCCATTTGGTATCGTTCACCCCTTTTTCCAAGGCATATTTTTTTAATTGTGCCACAGAATCAATTTTGGGGGTCACACTGTGAGACAGCAACTTGACTTGAGGATCTTCAAGAATATGGATTTGTATACGTGCCATATTTTCGGTCATTTTGGGGCAAATGGTGGGGCAAGTAGTGAAGAAAAAATCGGCAATATAGATATGGTCTTGGTAGTCCTTTTCTGTAATCTGTAGCCCGTTCTGGTTGATGAGCCGA
>JABISF010000057.1 GCA_018699935.1 Flavobacteriaceae bacterium
CTTCGAAAACGAGAGGGCAGTTTTTGCGGTTGAATAGGGGCCTATAGTGCGTTGGGTCAATGTATTCCGGGCATCCACCAAATGGCGATCCACCCGTCCCGTTTGTAGACGTAAAAAGCCTTTGCGCTCCGTCAATGACCACAACCAAGCCACCGGATTGTGATTCCATTGCCACACCAAAGGAAGCGTCTCGGAAGCTGTTGTCCGTTCAAATTCATCGGAGGCCACCAATCCGGGAATGAGTCCTTGTGCGGCAGGAAGCTCCAAACGATCGGGCACTTTGCCATTGTTGCCTAAAATGGGCCAACCGTTTTTCCATTGCACCGGCACCCAATAGGGTATCCTTCCCACGGCTCCATAATCTCTAAAAAGATAAGCAAACCATCGCCCGTCGGGGGTGTCAATCAAGCCCCCTTGAGCCACTCCTTTGTCTCGCAAAACCACCTTGCCTTCCCAAGGACCTAACAAATTTTTTGCACGATGCACCAAAACCGTTCGCATGTCGTTTTCAGGCCACACAATATGAAATAAATAATAATATTCTTGCCACTTGAAAAGTTGTGATCCCTCAGCACCTAACATGATGGCATCTCCTGCCGGAGCACTTGCATTTTCAATCAAAACTTGATGAATACCCTCAGGTTTTATTCCTGATAAATCCGCTTTTAATTCTACTATTTTGATTTGTCCGTTTCCATAAATCATAAAAACTTTTCCCTTGTCAAAAACAAGAGAATTGTCGTGCAAGGCCGGTTCAAAGGCTTGTACTTTCCATTGTCCTTCCTCCATATTTTGCGTGGAGAATAGGTGGGTTTTACCGGTCGTTTGCGCAAAGGTCGTGAGATAATAGGTGCCTTCATGATAGCGCAAAGAACTTGCCCATGAACCCCTACCATAGGCATTTTTGCCATTTTCCAAACGATGGGCGTCGTTGGTTGAAAGGGTATCGTAGGCATACCGAAGGAGTTGCCAATTGACCAAATCTTCGGACTTCATAATGGGAACACCGGGATTCATGTGCATGGTGGTACTGCTCATATAATAATGCGCTCCCACACGGATCATGGACATATCGGGGACATCGGCAAAAATAATAGGGTTTTGTGCCTGCTCTTGCTGCGCTTGACCAATAATTGAAAAACAAAATAAAAAGAACAGGGATAGTGATCCACTTTTTTTAGTCCATTTTAAACCATTTATTTTTTGAATCATCTGAAAAGAAAAAAGATTATTGTTGCCCAATCAAAGCCCGACGAAAAAGCCAATTTTCAAAATCTTTGATCCAATGATCGGAGCTGGTTTGTTGTACTGCCATACCAAAGCCGTGTCCTCCTTTTTCATAAATATGCAATTCCGCCGGAAATTGCGCTGCTTGCCATTTTTCGTAAAGCGCAATACTTTGGGGAACAAAGCCCAACTGATCGTCGCTGGCCACTCCCACAAAAAGAGGTGTACTTTTCTCGGGCATCTGTGTTCCTATAATGGCTGGGCCATACGCATAAATGGGAGCCGCGAAATTGGGTTTTAAAGCTTGAGGAGCACTCAGCAATACAGACATCGTTAGGGTGGCTCCGGCCGAAAAACCCATCAGTCCGATGCGCTGCGGATCGATGTTCATTGCTTCGGCATGGGAACGCACATAGTCCATCGCTTGGATTCCATCTTGCGTACACATTTTTACTACGGGAGCGTTAATCGCATCCAATTTTTCAAAATCAGCCATTAGTGGTCTCAACTCTTCAAAGGGATTGTCGGTTTCACTTTTTACGACTCGATATTTTAAAACAAATGCTGCAACTCCCAATGTATTGAGCCATTCCGCCACTTTAGTCCCTTCTTTTTGCATGGATAAAATATGAAAAGCACCTCCCGGAGCAATGATCACTGCGGTGCCATTGGCCTTTACTTTCGGTGCCGGAAAATATTGTAATTCCGGATGTACAACATTGTACAAAATTGCATCATTGACGATCCCATCCACATAGGCTTCTTCCCAATCCCAATCTTCGGAGCCCGGTGCTGCTCCCTCATAAAGCGGAATTAGAGTTTGTCCATGAGTGGCTAGGAAGCATAAAAGAAAAAGGATGGTGGAAAAAGCTTTCAAACGGGTGGTGATGGGATTCATTATAGTCATTTATTAGTAATGAATAAATATAAGTGCTTTCAAAAAAGTAAGAATCATTAAAACCCATAAACCATACCTTTTTTAAAGAAAATTTGAAAAGAAGGAAATGCACGGCGCACTATTCGAGGGTTATTTTTATCTTGAACCCTTAAAATATTTTACTCTAATGAAACGAATTTTAATCGTCCTCTTGGGATTACTCACTTTGGGTTGTGCCCCGACATCAACTTCCACCATACTGCTTCAAGCCGAAAAAATAAAGAACACCATCCTTCGCCCCCAATTTGCAGATCAAACGTTTAGTGTTTTGGATTATGGTGCTAAAGGAGATGGACTGACGGACGACTCCCAAGCCATACATCAAGCCATCCTTAATTGTTCGCAAGCCGGAGGGGGGCGTGTGCTGATTCCTGCTGGAAACTATCTGAGCGGTCCTATTCATTTGGAAAGCAATGTGAATCTTCATCTGGAGGAAGGTGCTACAGTACGTTTCAAAACCGATCCCGAAGCCTATTTACCTGCCGTTCACACCTCCTACGAAGGAATTGAAATTTACAATTACTCGCCCTTGATTTATGCCAAAGGGAAAGAAAATATTGCGCTTACAGGAAAAGGCGTTTTTGACGGTCAAGCCGACAATGAACATTGGTGGCCTTGGAGCGGGAAGGACAGCTATGGTCATTTGGAAGGAACCCCCAGTCAGCACGATGCGCACAATATTGGTCGATTGCATGCCTTCAATCGGGAGCAAACCCCTGTAGAAGAGCGTATCTTTGGCCGCGGACATCATTTGCGTCCGGCCTTTTTTCAGCCATTTGAATGCAAGAATATTTTGGTTGAAAATGTGACTTTTGTAAATGCTCCTTTTTGGATCATTCATCCCTTAAAATCAAACAATGTCACCATTTCGGGAGTAACCGTCCGAAGTCATGGTCCCAACAACGATGGATGTGATCCAGAATATTCTAAAAATGTATTAATCACCGACTGTATTTTTGATACAGGAGACGATTGTATTGCCATAAAATCGGGCAGGAATGAAGACGGAAGACGCGTCAATATTCCCAGTGAAAATATCGTTGTTGAAAATTGTCAGATGAAAGACGGCCACGGAGGGGTGGTCATGGGAAGTGAAATCTCCGCGGGAGTGAAAAATGTGTATGTGATCAACTGCGTAATGGACAGTCCCAATTTGGATCGTGCAATCCGTATCAAAACCAACACCCTGCGGGGAGGCTTTGTGGATGGAGTTTATGTCAAAAATTTGAGCGTTGGGCAGGTCAAAGAAGCTGCTTTTAAAATCAATACCTATTACGGGATTTATGGGGTTCAAGAAGGAAATCATCTGCCCCGTATTGAAAATTTGTATTTTGAAGACGTCACCGTTGTCAATGGCGGAAAATATGGCATCCTTATTCAAGGACGTGCTGAACAACCGGCGAAAAACATCCATTTTACTCGGGTGACTATCGATTCGGCTGCTGAGGCACCCAAAATCGAAAATGCAGAAGAAATACACTTTGTCGACTCCTCTATTGCGGGTCTAAAAACACCTTAGAATCATCCTTGAATGGATTCGGCATTACTCTACAGTGATGTGATATTTCCCAGAGGGCAAATCTGCAATTACTTGGTAGTATTCGGTACGGGCATCCCATTCCTTTTTTGGTTGCCACCTACGCCCATTCAATTGGAGTTTACTCTTTTTGTTTATGGGTAATTTTAAAGTTGCCGTTGTGTTGGCAGGAATTTCAAATTGGTGGTCCCATCCTCCGCTTGAAGTAGCTTTCCAGCCACTTGCGATTACACCATAAGGCGTCGTGATCGATCCCTCGGCATGTGTGATTCTACGTTCTGGGTCCACCCTTGGATTTAAGATAAAATGTTGAAAACCGGTAGCGTTGGGGGCTCTTTGTATCCCCAACGAATATTCATACATCCATCCTGCCACCGAACCGAAGGAATAGTGGTTGAATGAATTCATGCTGTTGTTCCCTCCAAAACCGTTTTCGTGTGTATAGGAGTTGAGTCGCTCCCAAATGGTTGTCGCCCCATTGACCACCGGATACAACCATGAGGGGTAGCTGCGATGCGTCAACAGTCCATAAGCCACGGCATCCTTTCCATAGCGCGACAAAGCCCCGTTGATGGAAGCCGTTCCTATAAATCCGGTCATCAGTGAGTAGGGAGCACGCATAACGCCCAACTCATCTTTGTTTTCTCGCTGAATCGCCTGCACCAAATGTGTTGCCATTTGTTTTCCTGTTTCGTCTGAAACAATTCCCAAGTTGAGTGGAATCGCATAACTCGCTTGTGTATCCATGAGGGTTCCCGCCGAAGTATCTAGGGAAGCATCCACCACACCCATTTTTCGTGTTTGTATGCCAGAACGAATGCTTTGGGCATTAGCCGCCAAATAGACGCGATTGAAGATTGCTTTTTTGCGCTGTAGTTGTGTTTCAAACACACTCGCTTCCTCGGGTAAACGAAGGAGGGTAGCTGTTTTTTGGAGGATGTCCAGATCATAAATATAATAGGCCATCCACAACAAAGTATCATCATTTTTATACCCTTCAGGACTTAGCCAATCCCCCAAAGGGCCCTCTAGAGGTATGCCCAGTTCATTTTCTTTGGACTGTAAAAAAGCAAGGTACTTTTTCATGGCGGGATAATGTTCTTTCAAAAGATCAATATCGCCATATTGCTGATAGGTTTCCCAGGGCACAACGATTCCGGCACTGCCCCAAAGGGTTCCCCCAAAACCACCGCCCATAGGGGCTACATCAGGAAAACGTCCCTGCTCACTTTGGGTCTCGCGCATAGCCAAGGCATGCCGTCTTAAGAAATTATTGACCGAAGCCATATAAGTAGCCGTTTTTGAAAAAACACTGATGTCACCACTCCATCCCATACGCTCATTTCTTGCAGGGGTATCGGTGGGAATGGAAAGAAAATTGGATCGTAAGGACCAAGTAATATTTTCCCATAATTTGTTCACCAAGGAATCCGAACTGCTAAAGGAGGAATCGATTGCATCAACCGAGGAAAGTACATTTCCGGATACGGCCTCCAAAGGTAATGGAGCGTCCAAGCCGGTCACTTCCATATAGCGATAGCCGTGAAACGTAAATCGAGGTTGAATCACTTCATCGCCTCCTTTTAATATATAAATATCTTGAGCCAATGCAGCTCTGATGTTCTCCAACATGATCATTCCTTTATTTTCGGCATATTCTTCCATATCCGGATAACGCATTTCGGCATAACGCAAGCGTATTTTTGTACCCGCTTTTCCATTTTTGATTTTTATGCTTGGAAAGCCCACCATGTTTTGCCCCATGTCATAGACATAAACTTTAGCACGAGGTTCAAACAATTCTTTTGCCGGCAATTGCCAATGAATTTTAACTTGGGGATCTAACTGTCCGGTCAGCTTCATTTTCGAATAGTCCAGGCCGTGTTTTCTCCCTTCCGGATCGCTAACCTCACCCGCGGTGGAGCTCTCCTCCATGCTGATTTCCTGAGCTGGAGCCCAAGCAGTGGCGTCATAATTGGCCCAAGTCCACCCTTCAATGGCGGCTTCTTTGCGGGCATCATATACTTCGCCTTGGAAAAAACTCCCCAAACGAATGGGCCCCTCACGAAGGTCTTCCAATCTTTGGGCTGAGTATTGATTATGGTTTCGGTGCCGTCTTCATAGGTAACCACCAATTTTCCCATAAAGGATTGACGGTCACCAAAATAATTCCAATGTTCACCACTGTAAGTAATATTTCCACTCCACCAGCCTTCCGACAGCCCAACCCCCCATGCATTACTCCCCTCGAGCAATAAATCTGTAACATCAAAAGTTTGATACAAATGGGTACGGTTGTATTGGGTCAAGCCTGGATTAAAATAGGCGTCCCCCACTCTTTTTCCATTGAGGTATAATTCGTAAATCCCACGAGCAGTGGCGTAAATTCGAGCCTTAACAATTTTTTTTGGTGCAAGGTCAAAGGTCGTTCGTAAAAGCGGTGTTCCGGAATGACTGGGATCCACCACTGCAAATACGGTTGCCTTTTCGGCGTTTACAGTATATACACCATCCTGTGTTGTAATCTGGTCGTTTTGAAAATCGAAGGGTTGTACTTCAGAGGAAAAAAGGGTGTTGTTGGGATAGCGATAGTTTTTTACCTGCAATTGAGAAAATTGCGCTGACTGTCCTCGGGGTACCGACACTCCAATTTCTGCCACCATGGGATACGAAATAAAATTATTTCCCGGACCGATAGGATTTAAATTTAGACCCTTTGGACCATAAGGACTTCCCCCTTCTGGATCGGGGTTGATGCGATGCTCGGCATCCACTTTGTCAATATAAAAAGAAAACATCCCAAAATTGGAAAAGGCAAAAAACGTATGCGCTTCCAGAGCATTTTCGGCGTTTAAAAGGGCTGCACTGATGGGAAAAGAAGCAAAGGCTTGTTGATCGCTATCGCCCGGGGCATAACCCACCCGATAAACATGGAATTGGGCCACTCCTCCCTGCGGCAAAGCACGGGTGTCTAGTTCCATCTTGATGTAGCTTTGGTTCAGAGTATTTTCTACGCCTTGGAGGTTTAAATTTCGATCCCTTAGGCGTTCGTCATTGGCACCAAAAACCATAGCAGTACTCCCAAAATTAGGGAGTTGTAGTGTATATTCTAGTGCATAAACAGAAGTGTATTGCGAATAAAAAGACAGTTGATTACTTCCAATCCATGTAGCATTTTCAAATTGCGAAAGGGCAGCCATAAATCCGGTTTCAAACCAACTTTCGGCTTCTAAAACTGCATCTTTTTCATTCCAAACTTTGAGTTTCCACAGATATCGGGTGCGCGCTTTGAGGGGGCTGCCTTCATAGCGAATGCCCAAGGCCACAGCCGAATTTACTTTTTGCGTTTCCCAAACGGTATTTTGATTTTCGTCATACACCGTGATTTGATAGGCTTTCTGATACTGATTGAATTGCTCCGCATGGGTTTGCATTTGCCAAGAAAATCGAGGTTGTGGGAGGTCGATGCCGAGGGGAGTTGCTTCGTATTCCGTTTTTAGTCCTTGAAGTTGCCCTTGGGTTGAGAAAGGATGCAGCAAAAAGAGGGTTACAATAAAAAATAGCAGCCAACGGCTTTGAAAAAAAAATTGAGTTTTTGGTTTCATTATAAAATAAAATAGGCATCAAA
Source organism: Flavobacteriaceae bacterium (assembly GCA_018699935.1). GTDB lineage: Bacteria > Bacteroidota > Bacteroidia > Flavobacteriales > Flavobacteriaceae > MS024-2A. The sequence goes on from JABISF010000057.1 coordinate 7,330, forward strand.
ATAGGCATTCTCTCTGAAAAAAAAGCATTCTCTCTTTTTTAATTTAGAGAGGCTTCTATCGGTTAGATTTATTCTGTTATTTTTACGCTATCACAATTTTAGAGGTAACAATTATTATCCCTTTCTATGAATCTCCCTCAAGATTTCTTTATCATCCACCCTGCAAACGCTGATGTTTAAAATGATGCAAGCAAGTTATTTGGAAGCCCCGGGAAAGATTGTCATTCGCCAGTCAGAAGTACCTCGGCCCGGACCGGGTGAAGTTCGGGTGCGACTGATTCAGGTGGGTATTTGCGGATCGGATGTGCATGTTTTTTTGGGACATCGAAAGGTTGCCTATCCCTTAACGCTGGGTCATGAAGCGGTGGGGATTATTGAAGCAGTAGGTGCCGATGTTGCACAAAACAAAATTGGTACGCGGGTGGTTATAGAACCCAATATTCCCTGTGGTCATTGTAAATTTTGCCTACAAGGAAGAGGAAATATTTGCATTCACAAGCAAGTGGTAGGACTCAATCGTCCGGGATGTTTTGCCGAAACGGTGGTGATACCCGAAGCTTTTGCTTGGGCCCTTCCAGACACCCTTTCAGATGATGCCGCAGTGGTGATTGAACCCACAGCCGTAGCCTACCATGCACTGTTTTCCAGTTCCGCTGTCACCGGATCCACCATTGCTATCCTCGGTTTGGGGGCTGTGGGCCTGTTACTCGCAGAACTCGCCCTTGCTTTGGGATATCAGGTTTTAGTAACCGATTTACAACCCCAAAAATGTCAATGGGCCGTTGATTTGGGCGCACGAGTCTGTGAAATGAGTGGGAATCCCGAAAACCTTGAAGAAGAATTGCACCGCTGTTGGGAACAAGCAGGGGTGAGTGCCGTTTTTGAATGTGCCGGAGGAAAAACCTCTGCCGGACTTTCTATTGCTGCAGCACCCCACGGCTCCGAAGTTATCTTGGTGGGCTTGTCAGAAGCTCCCGCTTTTTTTCAGCCCCTAAAAGTCGTTCGTCAAGGCATCAACATCATCCCCTCCATAGTGTATACGCACCCGTATGATTTTGGTCAGGTAATCCAACATGTTGAAAAAAAGCAAATCCAACCGCAACAGCTCATTTCCAATCGCTTTTCTTTTGAAGCATTGCAAGCCGCTTTCGATCGAGCCAAAGAAGGTAGAGAAAACAAGATTGTCATCCGCTTTTGAGGCTCAATAAACATAAAACTTACGTATGAAATCCACCGAAACCATGTCCAACTTTCAAAAATTGATTGTTGCGCTGTGCTTTGTATTAAATTTTAATGATGGGATTGACATTATGTTGGTGTCCTTTTCCAGTCCGGAGATTATGGCGGAATGGGACCTGAGCAAAACACAAATGGGATCGATTTTTAGTGCCGCATTGGCGGGCATGACCTTGGGTTGTTTTTTAATTGCGCCTTTGGCCGACCGCATCGGGCGTAGGAAAACATTCTTCTTGTCTTTGGGGTTAGAAATCATTGGGATGTTGGGGATTGCCTTTTGTGAAAGCTATCCGCTTTTACTCTTTTTGCGCTTTTTAACCGGTTTGGGAATCGGGGGCTTATTGCCTACCATGGCTGCCACCGCTGCAGAATTTTCAACCGAAAAATACCGTTCTTTTAATGTGGGCTTGGTACAAGCCGGTTGGCCGGTTGGAGCAATTTTAACCGGGCTTTTTAGCGCACAATACATCCCCCTTTACGGCTGGCGATCCGCCTTTTTTATCGCCGCCTTGATCTCTGTACTCATGTTGCTTTTGGTGCTTTTTATCTTGACCGATTCGATTGCTTTTTTAAGCCAAACAAGACCTCCATACGCCCTTGAAAAAATCAATCGCATCCGGGCTAAAATGCAGCTCGCCGCCTTGGAGGCTTTGCCCGAATTGGAAAAAGATACGGTAGCGATACATTATACTTCCTTATTTTCAAAGGCTTATATCGGAATTACGTGGCGTTCTTGGCTGGGGGTCTTTTTTGGATTTATGACTCTTTATACCGTTTTAAGCTGGGTGCCGACCTTGGCCAATGAATCCGGTTTGAGTTTTGGGGTTTCCACTTATGTCGGAGTTACTTTAAATCTGGGTGCTGCCATTGGATCCAGTTTGATCGGTTATATCGGCAGTAAAATAGGGCTTCAAAAAACCATACTTAGCTTTATGATTTTAGCGTTTATGGTAATGGTGCTCTACGGCAACCTTCCGCTGTTTTCTGTAATCATTTTTGTGCTCGCTTTTTTTATTGGCCTGTTTGTTCAAGGAGGATTTAATGGGATTTGGCCTTTTCTCACAATGGTTTATCCGGTAGAAATTCGCACCACAGGAATTGGATTTTCGGTGGGTTTTGGTCGCTTTGGTGCCATTTTAGGACCTTGGCTTTTTGGTTTTCTTATGGATTTAGGGCTGCCTTTGTCCAGTCTGTTTTTTATCTTTTCCTTGCCCTTATTGATGATGGGAATTTCAATTTGGTCCATAAAAAAACCTCAAGTACTAAAAAATACCTGAGGCTTATTTTAATGAATATAAATCCTTAGATGATGGCTTCGCCTCCTTTGACCCGCGTACTGATTCGAATGGCGTCCTCCACGTGATAAATAAATATTTTCCCATCACCTACATTCCCCTCTGAGGCGTGGTCTAAAATTGTATTTACACAAACGTCTAAATTGGAATCGCTGACGATGCAAATGATCAGGGTTCGGGTCTGCAAAATCATGGATTGCTCCGTTCCACGATAGCGTTCCGAAAAAGTTTTTTGCAAACCTGTTCCTTTCACAGGAACTGCGGTAATACAAGGAATCCCTGCATCTTTCAATCCTTTTTGAACGGCTTTTAACTTAGAGGGGCGTATGATGGCTTCAATTTTTTTCATTGTATAATTTTATAAGATTTATTCAAAAGTTGTATACGATTCTACTCCGAAGGAAACAGCATCGATTCCAGAGGTTTCTTCCCGTTTCGAAACGCGAATTCCAATGGTTTTCTTCAAGAGTGTCATCACAACAAAGGTCAGTACAAAAGAAAAAATACTGATGGTGAGGACACCGATCAATTGGGTGGTAAAGAGGGCACTTCCTCCTCCCATAAACCAACCTTCTTCGGCGGCAAACAAACCCACAGCCAGGGTACCAAACAAACCATTGACACCGTGCACGGCTATGGCACCCACAGGGTCGTCTATTTTAATTTTATCGATATAAATCACTGCTACATCTACCAAAACCCCAGCAATGGCACCAATCAAAATGGCGGCATTGGGGCCAACGACATTACATCCGGCAGTAATGGCCACCAAACCGGCCAAAATCCCGTTGATCACCATGGTTATATCAATTTGACCGTATCTAAAATAGGTATAAGCCATCGTAGAAATACCTCCCGCAGCAGAGGCTAAAAAAGTATTGACGACTACCGTTCCTATCAATTCCCAATTTCCGACAGCACCCAAAGTAGATCCGGGATTGAAACCAAACCAACCAAACCAAAGAATAAAGGCACCTACCGCGGCTAAGGGCAAATTGTGTCCCGGAATCGGATTGGCAGTTCCATTGGCATCGTATTTTCCAATACGAGGACCCAACACTATGGCCGCAGCCAAAGCAGAAAATCCGCCCATTGCATGAACGGCTGAGGAACCGGCAAAATCGTTAAATCCACGGAGTGCTAACCAACCGTTGGGATTCCACACCCAGTTGGCTGCCAAAGGATACATGACGGCACAAAACAGTACTACAAAAAGGGCATAGGCCCAAAGTTTCATCCGCTCTGCTACCGCTCCGGAAACAATGGAAATGGCGGCTATGGCAAAACCGAGCTGGATAAACCAAAATAATTTATTCGACACATTCAGTCCTAAGCCCAAATCGTTGTCAGTAATTCCAAAATCAAAGGCAAACCAGCCGTTGGAATATCCATAGGCGATGCCAAAGCCCACGATATAAAAAGCGATTCCTCCAAAGATGACATCTATGATCACTTTGGCAATGATACTCATCGCATTTTTGGAGCGGACAAATCCCGCTTCGAGTAGGGCAAAACCCCCTTCCATTAAAAATATAATAGCAGCACATAATGCCACCCACACCGTGTCAATGGCGTGGCTAAAAACGTCGTTTTGAGCCGTAACAAGGCTCGTCAAATCTTCCATTTGTCATTAAAGTTTATATAGTTTATTAATCGCTTAATCATCAATAGATTAAACAGAATAAAATTATTGAATCACATAAAATTATTACCTAAGAATTCATTAAAAATGAAGCTAAATAATGCCATATTCTCATATTTTTGAAATATTTATTGCATTATTGATAACTAATCTGAGTGGTTTTTAGAAAAAAAATATTGAAAAGAAAGTTGCTTTTAAGCTTGAATGTGGATTTATGCTTAATTTACAGGGATCATTTTTTGAATTGTTATTTTACCATGCACAAGCAGCGCTCTATATTTATTTTACTTCTATTCATTTGCTCAACAAGTATTTGCCAAACGATTTCCCGCAAAGCTGTTTTTGAACGGCATCAAGTGCAACTCAACCATCGGGATTCTTTAAACAGCCTGAGTGTGGGAAATGGCAGCTTTGCCATGACAGTGGACATCACCGGGCTTCAAACTTTTCCCGACTACTATCAAAAAGGGATTCCCTTGGGCACCCTTTCTGATTGGGGATGGCATTCGTTTCCCAATACAGTAGGATATGATTTTTCGGAAACACTACGCTGGGAAAATGCTCCCGAACGAAAAATTCCCTATGCCGTTCAGTCCAAAAACGCGCGACAGGCAGCTGCCTCCAATTATTTTCGCCAAAACCCCCACCGCATTCATTTGGCACAATTGGGTTGGATACTCCACGATACACAAAATAATCCCGTAGCAATCTCCGACCTCAAAAACATACAGCAAACCTTAAACCCTTATACAGGAGTGATTTTCAGCTCCTTTACTGTAGATCAAACAAAGGTCACCGTGGAGACACTCGCGCTGCAAGAGGAAGATGCGGTACTTGTGAAGGTCAAATCCGAACTTATTTCCCGGGGTAGCTTAGGGGTTAAACTCAACTTTCCCTATCCCACCGATGAGTTTTTGGATGAAGCTACCCATTATAATGCTCAAGAAAGTAAACGCCTTCAACTTAAAACCCTCTCCGCGACAAGCTTTTCCATTCAACGCCAATTGGACCGTACACTGTATTTCAGTCATTTTCAATCGTCCACAGCACTTTTACCCCTAGAAAAAAAACCATTTGGTTATGCATTTTTTCCAGACAGCTCGGAAGATACTTGGGAATTTAAAATCGCCTACGCACCGCAGGAAAAGACAAATGAGACCTTCGATTATGCACAGGAAAAATCAACAAGTATTGCGCAATTAAGCCGCTATTGGGAGAGGGGTGCCATCCTAGACTTTTCGGCAACGCAAGACCCTCAAGCTTTTGAGCTAGAGCGCAGAATGGTGCTTTCCCGCTATTTGCGAAAAGTGAATTGCAGTGCCCCCAACCCCCCTCAAGAAACCGGACTAACCTTTAATTCATGGTACGGAAAACCTCATATTGAAATGCATTGGTGGCATTTGCTTCCCTTTGCGCTTTGGGGAAATACAACGGTTTTTGAAGAACAATTGGAATGGTATTTTACTGCCTTTGATGGGGCAAAACGCATTGCAGCCCGCCAGGGTTACAAAGGCGTACGTTGGCAAAAAATGACCGATATATGGGGGGGAGAAACTGCATCCTCTGTGGGTTCCTATTTGATTTGGCAGCAACCCCACCTCCTCTATTTTGCGGAATGGCTTTATCGTCAAAAAAAGGATGCTGAAATCCTTTCAAAATACCAATACCTAGTAGAAGAAACCGCTGCTTTTATGGCGGATTATCTGCGTTATGATTCCACTACCAAGCGTTATAACTTAGGCCCCTTTTTAATTCCCTCACAAGAGAGCTATCCTTCTTCTACAACGCTCAATCCCGCTTTCGAATTGACCTATTGGAAATGGGGGCTAGAGACGGCACAACTTTGGCGGGAACGCTTGGGACAAAAAAGAAATCCGGAATGGGACAACAAGCTCGAAAAAATGGCTCCCTTGCCGGGGGATGAACACGTCTATTGGGCCGTGGAAAGTGCTCCCTACCCCTATGATGACCCCGAACAATTACGCGATCATCCGAGTGTTTTAGCCACCTATAGCATTGCGCCTCTGAGTCGTGACGTACATACTGAAAAAATGAAAAACACCTTGGAACGTGTGGAGACCAACTGGCGTTGGGACACTTCTTGGGGCTGGGATTTTCCCATGGCGGCCATGACCGCTACTCGATTGCAGCTGCCCGAAAAAGCGGTCACCTTTTTATTAAAAAAGCAAATTAAAAATACCTATCTCAAAAACGGACATAACTTTCAAGACGATCGATTGCGGCTCTATCTCCCAGGAAATGGAGGTTTGTTGATTGCTCTTGCCCGCATGGCCACGCAGTCTGACGGCAACGGATTTCCGAAATCATGGTCGGTGCAATCCGAAGGCTTTCTTCCTGATATCCATTGAAAGAATTTTAATAGTTTTGTTTTTTTAATTCAGCTATACTATGAAAACGGAAATGGAACCTTCCAAAACCCTGTTGGGTTGGGGAACACCCAAAGAATGGGGCATTGTTGCTCTCACCGCATTTCTCGCCGGATTAATCGCTAGAATTCCGCTGCTTTTTGACATCGATCCCGAATATTTTTATCCACGAAATATAGGAAGTATTGTCTTTCCAGCACTTTTGCTTTATCTCTTTTGGAAACGTCCGCTTCCCTTGCGTCAATTCTTGGTGGCTTTCAGCTTGATGATCACCTCCATTATTTTTTTAAACCTTCTCCCGGGCAATGAAGACTCCCCCGTTTTTGTTTTATCGGCCCTGCATATTCCCGTCTTGTTTTGGTTCCTTTTTGGATATGTTTATTTAGGAACAGAATGGCGAAACCCCTCCCAACGTGTTGCCTTTTTGCGCTATAATGGTGATCTTTTGGTGATGGGTGGATTGATTGTTTTAGCAGGAATTTTATTCACCGCCTTGACCATCGGTGTTTTTGATTTGATTGGTTTTCAAATAGAACAATTTTATTTCGACTACATCGCCCTTTGGGGTTTGTCCGCCATCCCAGTTGTTACTGCATTTCTCCTTTTCAACAATACTGCTTTGGTGAGTAAAATTGCGCCCTTAATCGCAAAAATATTTGCTCCCCTAGCCTTTTTAATGTTGCTGATTTTTTCAGTCGCCATACATTTTTCAGACAAAAATCTTTTTATCGATAGAGCACTACTTTTGGCGTTTAATATCATCCTTATTGCGGTGCTGGCATTGATCCTTTTTTCATTAACGGATCATGATAGCGGAGGGAAAAGTAAATTTCAGTTGCTTATTTTATTCCTACTTGCCGGACTGTGTCTTTTGGATAATCTTTTTGCCTTGTCGGCACTTGGATCACGGTTGTTTGCATATGGTTTTTCAGCCAATCGCACGGCGCTTCTTGGGCTCAATCTTTTGATGTTGACCCATCTTTTGAGCATCGCGAAACAGTTGTTTTCCGCCGTCCGAGGGCGCGGCGATCTTATTCTAATTGAAAAAAGCATCGGGTTTTTTCTTCCCATTTATGCCATTTGGGTGGCGCTTGTTGCCTTTCTTTTTCCTTTGTTTTTTTAATGCTGTCTTAGCATTTTAAGGAAATGGTCTGAACGTCTGTTGCTCGCGTGTGAACGATGTGTCCCTCTAATTTTTTGAGATCGATTAGCAATTGTAAGCTTTCGTCTTCCTTTTTCCACGTCAAATCCAATCGGTGGTCTGCTGTGGGTTGAACAATTAATTGCCCCGAAAAAGCTTTAGACGTATTTCTCAGGCGGATGAGTTCCAACTGTTGGCGTACCACGGGTTTTTTCAACCCTGCTTCAATCTGTGCCAAACTAAGCGTGCTTCGATTAATTTCTTTATGGCTGTCTTTCCCCCCTTTTTCGACAGCTTCGATATCATTTTTTCCCACAAAAATGTCCAAGTACCAAATCTGAGGAATTCCGGGCATAAAAAGTTGAAGTGCGCGGGCAAGCAGCATTTTTTGATCATCTTCGCCCAAGGCACTATAAAAAGTGGCATTGATTTGATAGTAGGAGATTTTATTCCCTTCGGCGTCGTACAAGTTTTTGACACGCCCTCCCCGTTGCATCACCGTATCCATGACTTCTTGGAGTTCCGTATCGGACAGCAAGCCTTCAGTAAAACCGTTTTCTTTTGCTTTTCCCTTTAAATCCAAAACCGGAATCCCATCGTGGCAACCCAACATATGAACTGTTTGATAGTTGTTTTCGAGCAATTCTGCCATCCATTTTTTAAGTGCGGAAGTCGATGCTTTTTCGAGGGTGTGTAGGGTTAATCCGGGAAGGAAAAAATCGTAGATGGGATAGCCTTCAGCCGCCACTTCTTGGTGAAGTCCCAATCCGTATTCGGCATGAATTTCGGGCAACAACAGTAAATTGTATCGATCGGCTATGCTTTTTATGCGCCGTAAATAATCCCAAGTGCCGGGTTTGTTGAAAAAATTGGATTGCCCAATTTCTTTATGCAAATAGGCAAAAGCATCCAAGCGCAGAATTTTGCATCCAAACGCACTGAGTTGTTTGAGCGTTGCTTCATAAAACTCCCAAACCAAAGGCGATTTGGCGTTTACGTCCATTTGCCCCAAATAGCTCCTTTTTTTATACGCTACTGCAATGAGTTTTTCGGCAATTAATGGATTTTTTGTATCGCTAAACCCTTCCGGAGATTCGTGTTGAATCAGATGCTCGTTAAATGCTGCCAACAATGCCGCAGCATCACTTTCGGGAATTTCCAAATTCGCAACATCTTCTTGGTTTAAAGGGGAATAGCTTACTTTTTGATAAAAGGTGTTCCAATAGGCAGGCTCTGATCCATCGGGAAAGCGCACTTTGAGAATGGGCAGCCCCGATTTTCGCATAAACAGTTTTTGTAAATGCTCCGCTTTGGGTTGCAGCACCCCATCCTCGCCTAAAGTTCCTTCTCCCTCCCAAAAACGATTCCAATGGATAAAAAAGTCTTTGTATTTTGAGGCATCTCCGTGTTTCAACAAATCTTCAAATTGGGGAGATGCCACCGAAAGATGATTCAATACAATATCGAATTTCAGCTGGATTTGCAATGCCTCCAAAGCCTCCAAATCGGCAGGCGTAACCAGTGCTGTGTTGATTTGATAGTCTATAATGGAAAAACCACGATCCAAATCGCTGTTGAAAAAAGTAGGCAATACATAAAAGAAAGAAAAGCAATCTTTTAATTCCGGTTTTTGCAATACGCTAATTAAATCTCCGAGCCGATCCCCGATGCTGTCGGGATAGGCGTTGAGCATTACTCCCTGAAATAAATTCTTGTCTTTTTGCATACGCATAGCTGAGCATTAGTCCTTACAAAAGTTCGGAAATCACATTAATATTATTGGGCAATCTGCCGATATTTTGCAATTTTAAAGCGGCCAATTTGAGCGCAATTTGCAAACATTCGGTGATCGGTTTTTCTTTGATATATGCAAATAAAAATCCGGACCAAAAAGCATCTCCGGCTCCTGTGGCATCCATGATTTTTTCCAATTTAATGGCGGGCAATGCAATCGTTGCTTTTCCCTTTTGAGCACATTTGACGCCATCGCCTCCCAAGGTCAAACATACCAATTCAGCACCCGCTTGATGGAAAAAGTCGAAAATTTCGTCGTGCGACAAGGTTTTATCAAAGAGTCGAAACATATCATCCGCACTAACTTTGATCAAGGGGTTGAAAGCGCAATAGGCTTTGATGATTTCAAAGGCTGCTGCTTTGGAATCCCAGAGCTCATCGGCATAATTTAAATCTATACTCAATTTACACCCCAAACGGTAGGCTTCTTCGGCTTTGGTGAGTATGGTTTTTTGAGCGGGCAAGCGACTCAGCGCAAAACAAGTGGTATGATAAATCTTGGATTGTGCCAATACCTCCGAAGAAATCTGCGATTCTTCAATGTGAGCATCGGCTTCGCGATAAGGAATAAAGTCTGGTGTTCCCTCGGTGCGCGACACAAAAATCACACTGGAGGGTTTGTTCGTTAGCGTTTGAATCCCACTGGTAATAACGCCCACTTCTTTGAGTCGTTTGAATATATAGCTGCCAAAACCATCTTTTCCCACCGTGCAAATCAGTTGGGACTGCAAGCCCAAACGGGAGCAGTTCATGGCTACATTGGTCGGTGACCCTCCCAAATAGCGATGGTAATCACGTGTTTCATCGATGGTTGCACCAATTTGATGACCAATAAAATCAATCAATACCTCTCCTACACACAGGACATCAATTTTACGCTCACTCATTATCGTTTGTTTAGTCATTTTTTAACCCTTTACTGTAGAGAATTTTAGCTGAACCTTTTCTCCCTTAAAATCAAACTGCGAAACTAAGTAAACCCACGGAATTTTGGTAAGTATATTAAAAAAATTGATGTGCCTTTATTTAGGTTGGTAATAAAATGTAATTTTGTTGCTGTTAAAAACATAAAACAATTCTCATGACCCTCGTTGCTGTTACTGTTGTCGTTACTATGATCATTACTCTTATTTTTATTTTTAGAGATATGTTGAAAGATTCTTAAGGGAATCATCGCTTTGATTTGGGATAAATTTTTATCTTGAATCAAATTTAACCCCCATGGAAATACTACAAACCCTTTGGAATGAGATCGTTGGCTTTTTTGGTGTCCAAAGATTTTTTAATATTCTGGCTGAAGGAAACTATGAAGCCCTACTCACCTACGAGGGCATCACAGCACTGATTGCTCCCATTATTCCATTTTTAATTGTTATTGAAGTTTTTTTGGGAAGGCTCTACAAAAAGCCACAAACCAAAGTTTATAAAGCCATTTTTCTGATCTATGTGTTCAATCGCATCGTGGGACGATTTGTTTCCATCGGGATGGTGGCTTTGTGTATTGGGTTTTTAAGTCCGTATGTGCTTTTTAAAGCACCCTTTACTTGGTATGGATTTATATACGGTTATATTGTATGGGAATTTGGACATTTTATCTATCATTATCTCGGACACAAAGTCCGTTTGTTTTGGTGTTTTCACGCCACACACCACACCCCCGAGGACATGAATCTCAGTGTGACCTATGCCCATTTTTTCTTTGAAGGCACCTATGCCGACACCATCCGCACCACCGTTTGTATTTTGTTGGGGGTAGAACCCACGATGTTGTTTGTCATTATGTTTATCGATGGTACCTACGGTGCTTTTATCCACGTGGGCGAAAATTTGATCAAAGATGCTCGTTTTGGGTTTTTAAATAAAATCATGCTAACGCCTTCGCATCATCGGGTGCATCATTCTCGAAATCCGCTCTATTTAGACACCAACTATTGCAATTTGCTCAATATTTGGGATCGGGTGTTTGGCACCTATCAAGAAGAGCAAAAGGAGGTTCCGCCGGAATACGGCATTACACGCCCCATCAATTCGGGAAATTTTTGGGACATCTATTTTAGCGAATTCACCACTTTGGGAAGAGATGTGTTTTTTGCTCCGGGTATTTTAAATAAGCTTAAATACATTGTCATGCCCCCGGGTTGGAGCCATACAGGCGATCATAAAACCGCAGCTGTAATCCGAAAAGGACTTTGATAAGTTAGTGCCTTAACGCCAACCTTTCTTTAGCTTTTAGGGCGAAACCACTTTGGATTTGCTGTTGAACGTTCCAGAAAAAAGCGCCTTTAGTCATACTCCTTTTTTACTTATTCCACAATTTCATTTCGATATCCTTCAAAATTTAGTAATTTCGAAGGACTATTTATTTAATGAAAAACGCTCAGGGAGCAGCAATCGCCATGAACCGTAGAAATGCCATTAAACAACTTGGAATACTTGCCGGAGGGCTCAGCTTTATCCCCTATGCTTGCAGCCTAAGCCCCGAGAAAGTATATACTAATTTACCCACTCTCAAAAAAGAACAACAGGACCTTATCGGTTGGTTGTCCAACAACCTACTCCCCGAAGATGTAGCACAGTTTCCAACCCCCGAAAGTCGTCAAGATTTTGTATTAACCATGGTCAACGACTGCATGGAATCTGAAAAAATAAAAGCTTTTTTGGAGGGTTTTGAAGCCTTTCAAACAAGGCTTGCAGCCACCACAAGCAGTACCCTCACCACACTGAGTGTTGAAGCACAAAAAGCACTGTTGATCCAAGCTTATGAAGATCAAAGCCTTTCCAAAAGCCTTATAAACCCTCTAAAACAATATTCTCTTTTACATTTCGAGAGTTCGGAGAATTATATGAAAAATTATCTCGATTTTGAATTTATGCCTGGGCGCTATTTGGGCAGTGTTCCCGTAGTACAAGACCTCTTATGAAAAGCAATACTTTTGATACCATCGTAGTTGGGGCAGGAATGTCCGGCGGTTGGGCCGCCAAAGAATTTAGTGAACAAGGCTTTAAAACACTTTTATTAGAACGTGGCCCCCATGTGGAACATATCAAAGATTATCCCACTACCAATTGGCAACCTTGGGAATTTAAACACCGAGGACGACTCACCACCAAGGACAAAGAAGAAAATCCCATTGCCAGCCGTTGTTATGCGTTTCGGGAAGATGCTAAACATTTTTTTGTTAAAGACAATGCGCATCCCTATGGTCAAGTGAAACCTTTTGATTGGATCAGAGGCTATCAGGTGGGTGGAAAATCCATCATGTGGGCGCGGCAGGTACAACGCTGGAGTTCCTTTGATTTCGAAGGACCGGCTCGTGATGGTTATGCTGTAGATTGGCCCATACGCTACAAGGATTTGGCGGAATGGTACACCTATGTGGAACGCTTTGTGGGAGTGAGTGGCAACAAGGACGGTTTGGATATTTTGCCCGATGGCGATTTTTTAAAGCCCTGGGAAACCAACGCCGTGGAAGACTATTTCAGCAAAGAAGTGAAAAAGCATTACGCCGATCGGCATGTGATTTACGGACGTTGCGCCCACCTTACCGAAAGCAAACCCCAGTTTATTGAACAGGGAAGAGGCTTGTGCATGAGCCGTCAGATTTGTCAACGGGGTTGTCCGTTGGGAGGCTATTTTAATGTCAATTCAACACTAATTCCTTGGGCGTTAAAAACGGGTAATTTAACCCTTAGACCCCATGCTGTAGTTCATTCTGTCCTATATGACGAAGACCAACAAAAAGCAGTGGGCGTGCGTGTCATCGATGCGCAAACCAAGGAGCAGACTGACTATTTTGCCAAAGTGGTTTTTGTCACCGCAGCAACTTTAAACACCAATTTAATTCTCCTTAATTCAAAATCAAAACGTTTTCCCAACGGACTTGGAAATGACAATGGATTGATGGGGAAATACATTGCCTTCCACAACTATCGAGCGACGATCAACGCGCAATACGAAGGCTTTCCCAACCTAACCACCGAAGGGGCCAAGCCCACCTCACATTACGTTCCTCGTTTTCGAAATGTCTATCGTCAAGAGACGGATTTTCTGAGAGGGTATGCGGCAGGTTTTGGTGCCTCTCGCCAACGCCTCACCCAACGGGAAGGTTATGGAGATTCATTGAAAGAGCAACTCCTACAAACCAAAGAAAGTGGAATTTGGAATGTTAATTCTCACATGATGGGGGAAACCCTTCCCAAAGCGAGCAATCAAGTTCATTTGGATCCGGAAATCGTGGATCAATGGGGGATCCCTCAACTGAATATCGATGTGGATTATGATGACAATGATGAAAAGATGATCCAAGATTTTTTTGAGCAATTCTCCGAAATGTACACCAAGGCAGGTTTTGTCAATATCGTTACCCGAGACAACAAAAGACGCCCCGGAAATGATATTCATGAAATGGGCGGGGTACGCATGGGAACAGATCCCGAAACTTCTTTGCTCAACCGTTGGAATCAATTGCACCACTGTAAAAATGTATTTGTCACCGACGGCGCTTGCATGACCTCAACCTCGACTCAAAACCCATCGCTGACCTTTATGGCACTATCCGCACGAGCCGCCAATTATGCTATTGCGGAAATGAAAAAAGGAAATCTTTAAGGTTTGCTGTAATATTATTCGCTGAAAAACAACGGAATGCATTGTTTTATCACCTAAAATCAATTTATGAGTAAAAATAAAGTTTCATTTCGCTGGGCATTTAAGGAATTTATTTGGCCCCGAAGAAAAATCGTTTTGATTGGACTGCTACTGATCATCATTCGAAGCCTTTCCGGCTTGGTGCTCCCCTATGCAAGTAAAAACTTGATTGATGAGGTAATTCCTTCCAAAAACACGGAATCGTTAACCCTGCTTTTGATTTTGGTTTGTGCAGCCCTTTTATTTCAATCGGTCAGTTCGTTTTCATTGACAAGATTGTTGAGCGTGGAAGCCCAACATTTGATTTCCATACTGCGCGCCACGGTTCAACAAAAACTTTTGCGACTGCCCATTTCCTTTTTTGACAACAACAAATCCGGAGCTTTGGTTTCTCGTGTGATGACGGATGTAGAAGGCGTTCGAAATCTGGTTGGAACGGGTTTGGTACAGATTATTGGAGGAAGTCTCACGGCTGTAATTTCGCTGGTTATTTTAATTAAAATTAATGCGCTGATGACCTTGTTTGTCCTTGCGCCAGTACTCATTTTTGCCGTAATTGCCCTGAAAGCCTTTGGATATATTCGTCCAATTTTTAGAGCTCGTGGAAAAATCAATGCCGAGGTTACAGGACGGTTGACCGAAACGCTAAACGGAATTCGTGTCATCAAGGGTTTTAATGCCGAAGAACAAGAAAAAAAGGTGTTTGAAGATGGGGTGGAAAAACTTTATTTAAATGTGAAAAAAAGTCTCACCGCCACGGCGATTATGACAAGTTCTTCCACCTTTCTATTGGGATTGGCCTCTGCCGGTATCATGGGTATTGGTGGTTATTTTATCATGCAAAACACCATGACTTATGGAGAATTTGTCTCGTTCACTCTTTTTTTAGGGTTTATGATCGCTCCCATCGTACAGATGAGTAATATAGGAAGTCAATTGACGGAAGCTTTTGCC
>JABISF010000058.1 GCA_018699935.1 Flavobacteriaceae bacterium
CCCCTACTCGTCCCCTCCTCAAATCCCAAAATTGATCGATTCCAATTGGTGAGCAATACACTGGAAATATCCCTCGAAAATGACAATGTACCTCCCCTTCAACTTTCCCTCAATCCTTTGCTAAAAGACGAACAAAAACTTTCATTGTCAAGCAGCACGTTGTCTTTAGAACGAGGAGGAAATGTCGATTTATCCGGCTTTGCGATCGATCTTGATGAACAAAAACTGGCATTTTCTCAATTGAATTCAACCACAGTTCAGCTTTCGATAAGCAAGGGTAACAGCCTCGAATGGCGAAGTGATGGGTGGGTAGCGTTTTCTACTCCAAATTCAAATACGCTCTCCTTATCATTGGCAAAAGATTTTAATTCACAAGGCGCTTTTAGTTCAACGGCCTCCATCACCTCCAATCAAAAAGAAGATTGGGGGAACAACCATTTTGTCTTTGGAAGTCCGCAATTGGACAATGACCCTTCAAGTTTGGAGGACAACAAACGTTTTTTCTTTAATAAAAAGAAAGCGGCTTTTAGAGCCGGTTTTGCACAAAGTGATCAATGGGATGATAAGAATGTGGGCACCTACTCCATGGCATTGGGGAGAAATACCGTTGCCTCAGGCTACCACGCTACGGCTTTTGGATTGAGCACCTTGTCCGATGGTTGGTACACCACTGCTATGGGTCAAGGCACCATCGCCGAAAGTCATTCCGAAACAGCCCTGGGTCGTTACAACACCCAAAACAACGCTTTGATCAGCAGTAGTGCATGGGAACCCAACGACCGCCTGGTCGTCATTGGCAATGGAACAGGAAGTAGCACTGCTAGTCGAAGTGATGCCTTAATTATGTATAAAAATGGCAATACAACTGTCAGTGGAGTCTGGTCTGGTCCCGGATTTGTTACCCTGTCCGATGTGCGTTTAAAGCAAAATATAGCACCGCTGGAGGTAGAAATCCATAAACTTATGCAGCTCAAAACTTATCAGTATCAGCTAATAAATCAGCCTGAAAAAGTCCTGCATTATGGATTGTTAGCAGATGAGGTTGCTCAAATTTTTCCAAACTTAGTTCATTCCTTAACTCCTGAAAATGAATTAAAAGGGTTGAACTATATGGAATTAATTCCAGTGTTGATTCAAATGGTGCAAAAGCAACAAGAACAAATTAATGTTTTAGAAAATAAAATAGCGCAGTGGCATGCCTCTTCCGTTAAACAATTTAGGAGGAATTACTGATTTAAAAAAACATGTAACCAAGCCCACCAAAAAATGGGCAATGCTTCCACTCCAAAACTGGCGAAATAAAAAGGTTGATCCGTCTCACTCACCCAAAGGACTATGAGTAAAACAAAAAATATAATCCATGATGAAAATAGAAATGCGAGATTTTGATCAAACCAAAATCCACAGAGGAGTGCACCAACAAAGATGATAAAACTTCCTAACCATTTGGTGTTTTCTATCCCTAATAATTGTGGCCAAGTCCCCAAATCTTTAGCATCGCTGTTGATATCTCTTATTTCAAAAGGAAGTGTTGCCACCATGACAAAACCCCATTGAATAAAACCCATTTGAAAAGCAGCTTTCCAGATAAAAGTTTCGTTGAGGGACAAGGGAACAAAAACCGTTAACAACACCCAACTCATGGCCACCCAAACGATTTTCAAGCCGTTTTGTTCTCTTAGGCTGTTACGTAAAAAAGGGAATCCCAAACTGTAAATAATGACCACTAAGCCCCCAATTGTAAGAAAAATAAGACTTTTCGGAGGCAACAGTAAGGTCAATCCTAAGGCTATAAAAGTAGCTATTAAAGTAAGGACGGAAGTGACAGGATGAGCTTTGAAAAAATGGCGTTTGGAGGGCTTCCACAACTCAAAAAATTTGATAAAATTATAGGCCGAAAGCGCGCTACAAAAAATAAATATTAACAATGTAGCAGAGTGTTCAAGACGGTAGGTCTCTACAGTGATAGCAGCGAGAGAAACCACCGCTAAAGCTACATGAATACTCGATTTTATATAAAAAGAAAAAAAGGTTTTTAACCAATACATCTGCCAAAAATATTTAATCTAATCGGGGAATTGATCAAATTATTAAAAAATAAATGCCTCCCCATTCGTACACCTATTTTATTCCATAACTATATGCTGTATTTTTGGTTTAAAATTTAAAAGGAAATGACAAATAATGCCTTTGTTGACCGCCATATTGGGCCAAACTCGGAAGAAATTAAAAAAATGCTCGCTACCATTGGAGCCGAGTCCATTGACCAATTGTTGGAGGAAACGATTCCCCACGCCATCCGTTTGAAAAATCCTTTGCGTTTGGATGCCGGAATTAGTGAATTTGAGTTTTCCAAAAGTCTTCAAAAGCTCTCCGAAAAAAATAAATTGTTCCAGTCATACATTGGCTTAGGCTATCACGCAGCGATTACCCCTGCGGTCATTCAAAGAAATATTTTGGAAAATCCAGGATGGTACACGGCCTATACCCCTTATCAAGCAGAAATTGCTCAGGGTCGTCTGGAAGCACTGTTCAATTTCCAAACCATGGTATGTGATTTAACAGGCATGGAATTGACCAACGCCTCTTTACTAGATGAAAGCACAGCCGCTGCCGAAGCTATGGCCATGGTGTTTGCCGCGCAACCAAGAACTAAAAAACAGGCTGGAGCCCACCTTTTCTTTGTCGATGAAAACGTACTTCCACAAACCCTTTCCGTCCTTCAAACAAGAGCTACACCACTGGGGATTAAGATTGTATTGGGGGCGGTCACCGAAACCGCATTTGATGCGTCCTATTTTGGCGCTTTTATTCAATACCCTGGGAAAACAGGAGCTATTCCGGATTTAGAAAATTTTATTCGAACTGCTCAAAATCATGAAATTGCTACTGTTGTTGCCGCTGACATTATGAGTTTAGTGGTTTTAGAAGCTCCTGGGAAATACGGTGCCGACGTAGTGGTCGGTACTACACAACGCTTTGGAATTCCATTGGGTTATGGGGGGCCTCATGCCGCCTTTTTTGCAACCAAAGAAAAATACAAAAGAAATGTTCCCGGAAGAATCATTGGTCAAACCCGAGATTTGGATGAAAATCCTGCCTTGAGAATGGCACTTCAAACACGAGAACAACACATAAAGAGAGATCGCGCTACCTCAAATATATGTACCGCTCAAGTTTTGTTGGCAGTAATGGCCGGCATGTATGCTGTATATCACGGTGCCGAAGGACTTCGCCAAATTGCGCAAAGTATTCATCAAAAAGCAAGAAGACTGAATGCGGCATTACAACAGTTGGGTGTTGAACAGATCAACAAATTTTATTTTGACACCCTGCATATCAAAACAGATGCGGTTGCGCTAAAAAAATTGGCGGAAACCAAAGCAATTAATTTTTATTATCCCGACCAAAACACCGCTTGTATTGCTCTAAATGAGACTACTGGTGAAGAAGAACTACAACAGCTCATTCAACTTTTTGAGGAATTTACACACAAAGAATGTACTCATACTTCTCTAGTCTATGAAATGCAAATTCCTAAAAATCAGAAAAGAAATTCTCCTTTTTTGACCCACAGCATATTTAATTCCTATCGTTCAGAGACAGCCTTGATGCGTTATATCAAATCCTTAGAAAGAAAAGATTTGTCTTTAAATCACTCTATGATTTCTTTGGGTTCTTGTACCATGAAGCTGAATGCAGCAGCAGAAATGCTCCCCCTCAGTTCACCCCGATGGAGCTCTATCCATCCGTTTGTTCCTATTGATCAAGCGGCGGGTTACCAAGAAATGTTGCAAAGCCTGAGCGAATCCCTCAATGAAATTACGGGTTTTGCAGCCACCTCACTACAACCGAATTCGGGGGCGCAAGGCGAATATTCCGGTTTGATGGTGATTCGTACTTATCACGAATCCCGAAATCAAAGCCATCGAAACATTTGTTTGATTCCGGCTTCTGCCCATGGCACCAATCCCGCTTCTGCAGTGATGGCCGGCATGCAAGTGGTGGTCACGGCCACCGATAAACACGGCAATATTGACTGGGACGACATTCACCAAAAAGCGCAAGAACACCAAGATCATTTGGCTGCCTTGATGATCACCTACCCCAGTACCCATGGAGTATTTGAATCTAAAATCCAAAAAATTACGCAGCTGATCCACGATTGCGGAGGACAAGTCTATATGGATGGTGCCAATATGAACGCACAAGTGGGACTGACCAGCCCGGCGGTTATTGGTGCCGACGTTTGCCACTTAAATCTTCATAAAACATTTGCCATTCCCCACGGTGGCGGTGGACCGGGCGTAGGACCGATCTGTGTTGCCGCGCATTTGGCTCCTTTCCTTCCGGGTAATCCAATTATTGAAACCGGAGGTTCTGAATCCATCACTGCCATTTCCGGAGCACCTTTTGGATCGGCGTTGGTGTGTTTAATTTCTTATGGATACATCAAAATGTTGGGAGCAACCGGGTTGCGTCGCGCTACTGAAATTGCCATTTTAAATGCCAATTATATTCAAAAACGCCTTTCCGGAGCCTATGACATTTTGTATAAAGGCGAACAAGGTAGAGCCGCCCACGAATTAATCATTGATTGCAGACCTTTTAAAATGTATCAAATCGAAGCGGTGGATATCGCCAAGCGTTTGATGGATTATGGTTTTCATGCCCCCACAGTTTCCTTTCCGGTGGCTGGTACTTTGATGATTGAACCCACCGAGAGTGAAAATTTAGCTGAAATAGATCGTTTTTGTGATGCAATGATTTCTATTCGAATGGAAATTGCCTCTGAAAATGAAGCCGACCATTTAATGCTCAAAAATGCGCCCCACACGATGGAGATGATTACCGCCAATCAATGGGATTTTCCATATACCCGTCAAAAAGCGGCTTTTCCCCTTCCATTTGTAAAAGAAAATAAATTTTGGCCCTGTGTCCGAAGAGTGGATGAAGCCTATGGGGATCGTAATTTAATTTGTAGTTGCGCACCCATTCAAAGTTATGTAAACACTTGATTTACTGTTTTTTAAATCCTATAAAAGAGTGGTGTTGTACCGCCTCCCTCCTTTTGACCGTCGTAGCACTTTTTCAGCTTGTTTTATAAGGGTAAAACCTTTGAATACTTTTGATCTGAGATTATGAATATAAAAATCACAGGCACAGGAAGTGTCATCCCGGAACATGCCGAGTTGAACGAAAGTTTTTCAAAGCACAAATTTTATGATGCAGAGGGTGTAGCCATTCCCCATGACAACGCTGTAATTATAGAAAAGTTCAAAGCCATTACCGGTATTGAACAAAGAAGGTATATCACTGCAGACCAGACGGCATCGGATATTGCCACTGAAGCTGCAAAAATTGCCATTGCCGATGCACAGCTTGATCAAGAAACATTGGATTATATTATCCTAGCGCATAATGTTGGGGATATTGCTCTGAACTCGCATCAGGTGAATACGCTACCGAGCATGGCCACCAAAGTGAAAGCCGGGTTGGGGATAAAAATTCCCTCCTGTGTTGCCTACGACATTTTATTCGGATGCCCGGGTTGGGTAGAGGGTGTCATCCAAGCCAAAGCGTTTATTGCAGCGGGTATGGCCAAAAAATGTCTGGTCATTGGTGCAGACACTCTGTCCCGAGTATTGGATCAAACAGATCGGGATTCCATGATTTATGCTGACGGTGCAGGAGCAACTGTTATTGAAGCCTCTGAAGAAACAGGAGGCATTTTAGCTCACAAAACCGCCACCTTCACTGCCGATGGTGAAGCTGAGTTTATTTTCTACGGTAAATCTAACTTTTCGGACAAAGACACCAAATACATTAAAATGTTTGGTAGAAAGGTTTACGAATTTGCGTTAAACCAGGTCCCCATTGCAATAAAGGATTGCCTTGATGCCTCGGGAGCTTCTATTGAAGATGTCAAAAAAATATTTATCCACCAGGCCAATCTTAAAATGGATGAAGCCATCATCAAACGCTTTTACCGTTTGTATGGCATGAAGATGGATGCTGCTGTACTCCCTATGAACATCCACGAGTTTGGCAACAGCTCGGTGGCAACTGTCCCTACGCTGTATGATTTGGTTCGTAAAACCAACTACGGAGGGCATAAGGTTCAAGCTGGAGATTTAGTCATTTTTGCTTCGGTGGGTGCAGGTATGAACATCAACGCGATCTGCTACCGCATTTGAGTTTGCTTTTGGGTTTATTTCCATCCGTTCACCCAACGAAAAGGGATAAAATCCCTACCTTTGAACCACGATGAAAGTGCTGGAACATATTGGTAATTATTTTTTAATGCTGCAGAAAATTTTTGGCAAGTTCACCAAATGGTCTGTATTAAAAAAGCTTATTTTCAGAGAAATTGACGTCCTGATTTTGGGTTCGTTGGGAATTGTTTCCTTCATTTCATTTTTTGTTGGAGGTGTGGTCTCCATTCAAACCGCCCTAAATATGGAAAATCCATTTCTTCCCAGAAATTTGATCGGATTTGCCACCCGTCAGTCTGTAATTTTAGAATTTGCCCCCACCTTTATTTCGGT
This sequence comes from Flavobacteriaceae bacterium, assembly GCA_018699935.1. Classification (GTDB taxonomy): domain Bacteria; phylum Bacteroidota; class Bacteroidia; order Flavobacteriales; family Flavobacteriaceae; genus MS024-2A. The sequence continues at coordinate 6,549 of JABISF010000058.1, forward strand.
CATTATTGCCGGAAAAGTTGGGTCTTTCATCACTTCCAGCCTTGGAACCATGCGAGTCACCGAACAAATTGATGCGTTAGAAGTTATGGGAATCAATACCTATAATTATTTGATTTTTCCAAAAATCGTCGCCCTATCTCTTTACCCTTTGGTGATTTGTATCTCCATGTTTTTAGGGGTATTTGGGGGATATATCGCTTGTGTTTATGGAGGTTTTTCCACCAGTGCCGATTTTATTGAAGGCATTCAACTCGATTTCCGCCCCTTTCATGTCACTTATGCATTCATCAAAACTGCATTCTTTTCCTTTATTTTGGCTACCATTCCCGCCTATCACGGTTATTTTATGAAAGGTGGTGCTTTGGAGGTAGGAAAAGCCAGTACGACCTCTTTTGTTTGGACCACAGTCGTTATCATCATTTTTAATTATCTGATCACTCAACTCTTACTGGCCAAATGATCGAAGTAGAAAACGTTGTAAAATCTTTTGACGGTACTGCAGTATTGAAGGGTATTTCAGCACAGTTTGAAAAAGGAAAAACCAACTTGATTATTGGGCAAAGTGGTTCGGGGAAAACCGTTTTTCTAAAATGTCTTTTGGGCTTGTTGACCATAGATAGCGGAAGCATTAAATTTGAAAACAAAAAATTAAAGGACCGCACCGTTGAGGAGCGTTCCATCTTGCGTCAAGAATTGGGTATGGTCTTCCAGGGGAGTGCTCTTTTTGATTCCATGACCGTCCAAGAAAACATTATGTTTCCCATGCAGATGTTTACCAACCGAAGTTTGGAAGAAATGGAAGAACGCAGCAATCAAGTGATCAAAAGGGTCAACTTGATCAATGCAAACAACAAAATGCCAAGTGAAATTTCCGGAGGCATGAAAAAAAGAGTTGCTATTGCGCGTGCCATCGTTATGAATCCCAAGTATCTTTTTTGCGATGAACCCAATTCCGGGTTAGACCCCAGAACGGCCATATTGATTGATAATTTGATACAAGAAATCACAAAAGAATACGACATCACTACGGTCATCAACACCCACGACATGAATTCTGTGATGGAAATTGGAGAGAAAATTATTTTCTTGGAAAATGGCAAAAAAGCTTGGGAAGGCAATCAGAAAGAAATTTTTAAAACAGACAACAAGGCGGTTACCAACTTTGTATATTCTTCTGAATTGTTTAAAAAAGTAAAAAAACAGTACATCCTCGAAATAGACGAAGAGGAGAACATTGAAAAGTAAGGCTATTAATTGCTGATTAAAATTTAACCTAAGAAGTTAAATGCTCCACCTCTGCATGAGGACTGAACAAATAAGTCCTCCCCGAATGAATTTCTTTGCAGAGAATACGTTTCACTTTTTTTTCACCCCGAATAAAAACTCTGCCATTCTGCATCTTAAAATGATCCCCTTTCTTTAAATCAATAACCGCAATGCGGTGAGAAGGTGGATCAAATTTTTTTAATTCGTAGACCAAAGCAGCGTCTGTTCCCGAGCTGGCTTTTGGATTTTTTAAATGCTGCGCCAAAACCCTTAATAAAGTTTCTGGAAAAATGACGGGCTGTAAAAGCGGGAACATCAATTCCCTAAAATGATATTTCCATTCCGCTCCATGAGGTTTCGGTGGTGTTCGATAGGTTTTATGAACCACAAAATGCGCCAGTTCGTGGACAAGTGTGATTAAAAAACGATAGGGGTTGGGGGACGTATTTACAGTGATATGACAACTGCCGTTGGGAAACACCTTAAAGTCACCGTGTTTGGTTTGCCGAACTGCTTTGATCTTTATTTCAATTTTATGTTGCTCGAGATACGCTTTTATTTGCGGGTGAGCAGCTTCAGGAATATGAGTAAAAAGCAGCTTGGACAAGATCGTATTTTTAGGGAGTCATTGAGGATACGCCGAGTACTTTTCCATTGAAATAACGATTTCCTTCCAAGGCAAATTGTAAAACATAAGCTCCCATTTCTTCCGCCGTTAGCGGAGCTTCATAGCCCGGAAAGGCAGCTGCCAACATTTCTGTTTGTACAGCCCCCAAAGCTAAAGCATTAAATGAAGGTCCCGTCTCTTTGTACTCCTCGGCCAATAATTCGGTTAAAATATTCACCGCTGCCTTGCTGCTGCTGTAGGCAGACAAACCGGCAAACTTGGCGCTCCCTTCTTTGCCACCCATACTACTAATACTGACCACATGTCCCTCCTTGGGAATAAGGGGCAATAGACTTCGGGTGAGTGCTGCCAAACCAAATACATTCACTTGGTAGACGGCTTCAAAAGTAGCCCGATCGGTTTGGGAAAATGGGAGATTTGCCAACAGCCCGGCATTATTGATCAAAACATCAATTTGAACGCCTTGATGTTCAAGTTCTTTAGCAAAACTTTCGATGTCCTCATCCTTGGTGATGTCCAAAGACTGCGCAATCACACCCGTATTTTCGAGTGATTTTACATTTCGCGATAAGGCATAAACACGATGCCCTTGCGCTGATGCAGCCATGCAAATTTCATAACCAATACCTCTACCCGCTCCTGTTACGACAATATTTTTTTTCATTTTATAATCCATATTCGTGAGCATGGTTTTTTATCGAAAAAAAGCACGCCATTTAATATAAAAAAAGACCTGAAAAGGGTCTTGATTTTTTTTAGGCAAGCACCAAGGTTAGCGGGTTTTCCACATAATTCCTTAGTGTTAGAAGAAACTGTGCTCCGGTTGCTCCATCAATAACACGGTGATCGCATGCCAAAGTCAATTTCATTGTATTACCCACCACAATTTCACCTTCTTTAACCACAGGTTTTTGCTCAATGGCCCCTACCGAAAGTATGGCGCCATTGGGTTGGTTGATAATGGAGGTAAATTCCTGTATCCCAAACATTCCCAAATTAGAAATGGTAAAGGTACTTCCATCCATTTCATCGGGTTTTAATTTTTTATCTCTTGCGCGTACAGCAAAATCCTTGACGGCAACGCCCAACTGGGGTAATGATTGTTCGTCAGCGAATTTTACTACGGGAACCACAAGGCCATCTTCCACGGCTACCGCCACCCCAACATGTACATGATGATACTGTGTGATCTGATGATCTTCCCATTTGGCGTTGACCTGCGGATGTTGTTTTAATGCCAAAGCTGCTGCTTTTACCACAATGTCATTGAACGATATTTTAGTGTCGGGCAGACTGTTGTATTGTTGACGGAATGCAATGGCATTGTCCATATTAAATTCCACTCCAAGATAGTAATGCGGTGCAGCAAATTTGGAAGAAGACAAGCGTTTGGCAATCGTCTTGCGCATTTGGCTATTGGCAATAACGGTGACCGATTCTTCCCCTCTTGGGGTAAAGGATTGCATCCCACTGCCTGCAGATGGAACAAAATTATCCACATCGCGTTTTACAATGCGACCGTGATCACCACTTCCTTTGATTTGGTTGAGGTTTATTCCCTTTTCCAAGGCCAATTTTTTTGCCAAGGGAGACACTTTTAGGCGTCCATTATTTTGAATCGCAGCAACCACTGGTGCCGGATTACTTGCTTTAGGAGCTTCCACCACCGGTACAGCTTCGGGCGCAGCCTCTGTTTTTGGAGCTTCTTTTTGTTGAGGTTTTGGTGTCGATAGTGCTGCCAGTGCAGCTTTTACTGCTGCAAGGTCGGTACCTGCTTTTCCGATTACTGCTAAAACATTATCCACAGGAGCCGATTCGCCCTCTGCAATACCAATATGCAAGAGCGTTCCCTGATAAAAAGACTCAAATTCCATGGTGGCTTTATCGGTTTCGATTTCGGCAAGAATATCCCCTTCTTTGACAACATCCCCCTCCTTTTTTAACCAACGTGCCACAGTTCCTTCCTCCATGGTATCGCTCAATCGTGGCATGGTGACTACTTCTACCCCTTCTGGCATGGCAACCACTGCTGCTACGGGGGCAGCTGCTTCCGTCGTTTCCTCAGCTATTGCAGGAGCAGCTTCGTTTGTTTCACTGCTGGGCGCACCTCCTTGAATCAAGGCGGAAACGTCTTCTCCAGACGCACCGATGATGGCCAACAAAGTATCTACTGGCGCTGTTCCTCCCTCGTTTATTCCAATATGCAATAGAACACCTTCATTGAAAGATTCAAATTCCATGGTGGCTTTATCGGTTTCAATTTCAGCAAGAATATCCCCTTCTTTCACACTGTCACCCACTTTTTTATACCATTTTGCAACGGTTCCTTCTTCCATGGTGTCGCTCAAACGCGGCATGTTGATCACTTCTGCCATTTTACTATAATTTATGTTTTATAAAAGGATAGTCCTTTTGTTCATACACAGCATCATACATGACACTTTTCTCTGGGTAAGGAGATTCCTCTGCAAATTTTTCACATTCCAAAACCCTTTCTTTGATGGACTTATCGATGGCTTCCAATTCAGCTTCAGTTGCGTATTTCTTTTCGAGGATAATATCTTTCACCTGCGTGATGGGGTCAATTTTCTTGTATTCTTCCACCTCTGCCTTGGTTCTGTAATGTTGCGCATCCGACATGGAATGTCCGCGATAGCGATAGGTTTTCATCTCAATAAAAGAAGGCCCGCCGCCGGAACGCGCCAATTGAATGGCTTTGTCCATGGTTTTTGCAACAGCTTCGGGATTCATCCCGTCGCAAGGTTCGCAAGGCATTTCATAGCCCAAACCGAGTTTCCAAATTTCGCTGTGAGAGGCGGTTCTTGCCACCGAAGTTCCCATGGCATAGCCGTTATTTTCGACAACAAAAACAACCGGAAGCTTCCAAAGCATTGCTAGGTTTAAGGTTTCGTGAAGCGATCCTTGACGAACAGCACCATCCCCCATAAAACATAAGGTAACATTATCTCTTTCAAAATATTTATCTCCAAAAGCCATTCCCGCACCCAATGGGATTTGCCCACCTACAATTCCATGTCCTCCGTGAAACTTGTGTTCCTTGGAAAAAATATGCATTGATCCTCCGAGTCCTTGAGAAGTCCCCGTGGCTTTGCCATACAATTCCGCCATAATCCGTTTGGGATCTACTCCCATTCCGATGGGCTGAACATGATTTCTATAAGCAGTGATCATTCTGTCTTTACCCAACTCCATGGCATGAAGTGATCCGGCCAAGACGGCTTCTTGCCCATTGTAAAGATGCAGAAATCCACGAACTTTTTGTTGGATGTAAACAGCTGCTAATTTGTCTTCGAACTTACGCCAGAACAGCATGTTTTCATACCAGTCTAAATAAGTTTTCTTAGTGATTTTCTTCATCAAATTCTATTATACGGTTTCGTAAATTATAGCCCACAAAATTACTCAATTCTGTGTTATGGGTAAAATATAAATGGTATTTATTCTAATAATACGCGTGGAATGTACCTCTTAATTGGAGATATCGTTCGATACAGCAGGAGATGCGCTATTCAAATTGAAGGTCAAAGAAAAACGGATGGTGTTTTCCAAAGGGTTTCGAACATTGGAAGCGGAAAATAAATAGGAGACATCAATATCTATAAAATTTAAATTAAATCCGGCACCCATAGTGAAGTAGCGTCTGGATCCTTTTTCTTGATTTTCGTTAAAAAACCCTGTTCGCACAGCAAAAGCATCAAAATAGCGATATTCAAAACCCAATGCCCAAGTAATTTCTTTTAACTCTTCACTCAATCCATCGGGAGCGTCTGAAAAAGATGTTAAAATACCATCCAAAAATGTGATGTCCGGTTGTTGATAGCCTAAAAACATTCCCTGATCGTCATAGGCAGCAACAGGTGTAGGAACTAAGAGTTTGTTAAATTCCGTGTAAAAACCGAGCACATTGTCATCGTCTATGAAAAGATCGACTCCGGAACCTATTTTAAGATTGGTAGGGATAAAGTTTTTTCTCCCATTAATATCATAATTCAAACGCGGACCAATGTTAGAAATATTGATTCCGCTTCTGAAAATGGCCTCTTTGTTTCCCCAGTCAAATTGATCGCTTTGGTAAAAGCCGGCAATGTCAACTCCAAGTGAATTGGCAGAAGAGGCATCGCGGTCGGTAGATATTTTTAAATCCGAACGAATATATCGCCCTCCCACCGCCATAGAAAATTTTTGACTAAGCTTTAGTGCATAAGAAACATCTAAGGTGAGTTCATTGGGACGCTCTGATCCTTGATCGACGATGGAACCTCCAATCAATTCATTAAATTCGATATCGCCTAAACTAAAATACTTCAAACTTGCTGCCCACGAACTCCGATCACTGGTTTTTGAATAATAGGTTAAATTTCCCAAAAAGATATCATTCACCAATTTACTCAAATAAGGAGTATAGCTCACTCCCACTCCACTTTCGCGTTCGGCAAAAACATATTTGGCAGGATTCCACTGCTGAGAATAGGCGTCTGGTGAGGTTGCCACCCCAAGCTCTCCCATTCCAGCGGCACGGGCGTCGGGGGTAATCATTAAAAAAGGAACTCCTGTAGAGATTACTCTATTGGACGATTGGGCAAAGATTGAAAAACCCATTAGCCCTATTAAATAAAAGAATAAAATCGACTTTTTCAAAATCTTAATCTATGTCTATTGACAACGAAAAAAAAAAGAAAATAGTATGCTTCTTGAGAAAAAAGTCTTTTTTTTATGGGATTTGTTTTCTTCAACAATAATTCCAAAACTAGAGCGTTTAGGAGTAAGTGTGAGAAATATAATGATAACTATTTCCGCTAGAAAAATGATTATTTGTATATTGCAATACTTATCGTAATTGATAAATTAACTATATGAACACAAGTGTTATAGGTAAATACATCGGACTCTTTTTAGTCACTGCCCTAGTTGCAAGTTGTGGTAGAAACAATGTATCAAGAGGAACGGGATGGGATATTAACAATAAAAAAGGAGGATTTCAGTACAATACTGATTTCGATGATCAAGAAACGGGTCCCGGTCTTGTTTTTATTGAAGGAGGAACATTCACCAAAGGTCAAGTACAAGATGATGTCATGCATGATTGGAACAACACACCCAACCAACAGCATGTAATGTCGTTTTATATTGATGAAACTGAGGTTACCAATTTGATGTATTTGGAATTTTTGAATTGGTTGGAAACCGTATTCCCCAAAAATGAAGAACGCTACCGTCTTATTTATGAGGGTGCCTTACCCGATACTTTAGTCTGGAGATCGCAATTGGGATATGTTGAGGAACTGACCACCAATTACTTACGCCACCCCGCCTATGCAGAGTATCCTGTGGTGGGTGTAAACTGGTTACAAGCCGTACAATATGCCGAATGGAGAACCGATCGTGTGAACGAAGCTCTTTTGGAGCGCGAAGCCTTCATCCAAAAAGATGTTCGCTATACAGAAATTGAAGCCAATAGCACATTTACTACCGCCGCTTATCTAAAGCGTCCTGAAACCTCATATGGAGGAAAAATTGACAGCCTTTTAGGAAAAAAAGGGCAAGTAAAAAGAGATACCGCCACTGTAAATGTTTATGCAGGGGTAGAAAAAGGAGTTTTATTACCTTCTTATAGACTTCCTACAGAAACCGAATGGGAATATGCAGCCCTCGCTTTGGTTGGGGATCGAGAATACAATTCCTATCGCGGTAAGAAAAAATATCCATGGTCTGGGGAATATACCCGCTCCAGCGATCGCCGTACAGAAGGAGATCAGTTATCGAATTTTAAATTAGGTAAAGGAGATTATGGCGGAATCGCAGGTTGGTCCGATGATGGTGCAGATATTACCATCCAAGTAAAATCATATCCTCCCAATGATTTTGGAGTATATGATATGGCAGGAAATGTTGCCGAATGGGTGTCTGATGTTTATCGTCCTATTGTTGATGATGAAGCTGGAGATTTCAACTACTATCGCGGTAATGTCTATCTTAAAAATGTCATTGGAGAAGACGGAAAAGCGCAAGTGATTTCTCCTGACCAGTTAGTGTTTGACACACTTCCTAATGGAAAAGTTTTATTGAAAAGATTACCTGGCCAATTAGATGCTGAAGCTGTTAATGAAGAAGAAACTTTTTTACGACAAAATTTCTCTGAAAGCGACAATCGAAATTACCGTGATGGGGATATCGAATCTTCAAGAAGATACAGCAATGGAAGACAGGATGCAACAGCAGAGAACCCAGATGCCAAACCTGAAACCAGTTTGATGTACGATGCACCCCTCACGCCTAGAATCGTCACCAATGAAGACGGTGAAAAAGAATACAACTACGACAAATCTTCCACACGTACTACCTTGATTACCGATGAAGTACGGGTATATAAAGGAGGTTCTTGGAAAGACCGTGCCTACTGGTTAGACCCTGCACAACGGCGTTTTCTACCTCAGTATATCGCTACCGATTATATTGGTTTTAGATGTGCCATGTCACGCTTGGGCTCGAAAAGTAAAGTCAAAAAAACCGCACGACACAAACGAAAAAGTTAAACGTTTTAATCAAGGCATCTTTTCTAAGATGCTTTTTTTTTAGATGGAAATAGCAAAACTCCACTCCCTATTTTTAAACTCCCAAGGAGTTTGTACAGACACCCGAAATATTCATAAAGAAAGCATCTATTTTGCTTTAAAGGGAGCTCGTTTTAATGGAAATGATTTTGCGCTGCAAGCCCTTGAGCAAGGTGCTTCTTTTGCTGTTGTAGAGGATTTCACTTTGGAACATCCCCAATTGATACAAGTGAAGGACGTCTTGAAAACACTGCAAGAATTGGCCGCCTATCATCGAAGATCATTGGGAATTCCGATCGTTGCCATCACGGGAAGTAACGGAAAAACAACCACTAAGGAGCTGATCAAAACCGTATTAGAAAAAAAATATCAATTAATAGCCACGGAAGGCAACTTCAACAATCACATAGGCGTTCCGTTGACGCTACTTCGAATGCATGCAAAGACGGAACTGGGAATCGTGGAAATGGGCGCCAATCATCCCGGGGAAATTGCTGACCTATGTGAAATTGCACAACCCAATTGGGGGTATATCACCAACTTTGGTAAAGCGCATTTAGAAGGTTTTGGAAGTTTAGAAGGAGTGATTGAAGCCAAATCCGAACTGTATCGTTATTTGATTCACCATCAAGGAAAAATCGTGGTGAATGCAGAAGACGAAATACAGCTAAAGAAAACAAAAGAAGCCCAAACCTTTCGTTTTGGAAAGCAAAAGGATGTCGATTTACAATGGGTGGATCGCTCTGAAGGACTATCCATTGGTTTCGTATGCAACGGAGTCGCCTATCACAGTCCGTTGTATGGATTATACAATATTCATAACATTCTTGCAGCCATAGCGTTGGGTCATATTTTTGAAGTCCCTTTGGCTGCTATACAAACGGCTGTTGCGAGTTATGTCCCTTCCAACAACCGCTCGCAAGTTTTGCAAAAAGAGGATGTTACGCTTATTTTGGATGCCTATAACGCCAATCCCAGCAGTATGCAACATGCCATTGCCTCATTCGCTCAGAAAGCCAGTTCGAAAAGTATTATTCTCTTGGGTGCCATGTTGGAACTGGGCCAACATGAAGAAAAAGAACATAAAAATTTGGTAGAAAAATGCCTAAAACGCAATCTGGGTCGGTTGATTTTGGTGGGAAGTGGTTTTGAAAAAACGGCTCGTGATACCCCACTAATCGAATATTATCCAAACACAGAAACGCTCCTCAAGGAATTTATCCCCCCTTTGGAAAAACCAGATTATATTTTAATAAAAGGTTCCCGCCGATGGGCATTGGAACGCGCCATTACTTTATTCGGATTTGAAGTTTAATTTTATTGAATTCCAGCACCTTTAATAATTTCATCAACCACTTCGGGATTGAGCAGTGTTGAAGTATCGCCCATATTGGAAATGTCTTTACTGGCCACTTTTCGAAGTATGCGACGCATTATTTTTCCGGAACGTGTCTTGGGCAAACCGGAAACAATTTGTACTTGATCGGGTTTGGCGATAGGACCTATAATATCGCGAACTGTATCTTTAATTCCTGCAATTAAGGCGGCATCGGTTAACCCTTTGCTATCACATATTGCAAAAGCATAAATTCCCTGACCTTTAATGTCATGGGGGTACCCGACTACTGCGGATTCAATCACATTGGGGTGTTCGTTAATTGCATTTTCTACCTCTGCCGTTCCCATACGATGCCCCGAAACATTGATGACATCATCCACACGTCCTAAGATTCGCAAATAGCCGTCGTGATCTCGTTTTACTCCATCGCCGGTAAAATACATCCCGGGGTAGGTAGAAAAATAAGTATTTTTACAGCGTTCGTGATCCCCATAGGTCGTCCGTATCATACCCGGCCAAGGAAAACGAATACACAAATTTCCTTCAACATTATTACCTTTTAATTCTACACCCTCCGCATCTACAATAACCGGTTGAATTCCTGGAAGTGGTAAAGAAGCATGTGCCGGTTTATTGGGCGTTATTCCCGCCAAAGGAGAAATCATGATTCCCCCAGTTTCCGTTTGCCACCAAGTGTCCACCAAAGGACATCTTCCTTTTCCAATATGATGGTGATACCAGTGCCAAGCTTCCTCGTTGATGGGCTCCCCCACAGATCCAATCACTTTTATGGAGTCTAAAGAATGTCCTTCTAAAGGTTCCAAGCCACAGGCTTGAAGTGCGCGAATCGCGGTCGGTGCCGTATAGAATTGATTGACTTTATATTTGTCAATAATGTCCCAAAATCTTCCTGCATCCGGATAGGTAGGTACCCCCTCAAACATCAGGGTGGTGGCTCCCGCCAAAAGCGGTCCGTAAACAATATAGGAATGTCCCGTAATCCATCCGACATCGGCTGTACACCAATACACATCGTCGGATTCGTATTGGAAAACATTACGGAACGTATAATAAGTATAGAGCATATACCCGGCAGTGGTATGGGCCACCCCTTTGGGTTTTCCAGTAGAACCCGAAGTATAGAGGATGAACAACAAATCTTCGGCATCCATGCTTTCTGGAGTATTTTCCGAAGGAACTCCAGCAATAGCATCATGCCACCAAACATCTCTCCCCGCTTCCATCGTTACGGCTTGCCCCGTCCGTTGATAAACGATCACTTTTGATATTGTGGTCGTATGTTTTAAAGCCTCGTCTACAACTTCTTTGACGGGAATTTTTTTAGCTCCTCTGAAATTTCCGTCGGAGGTCAAGACCATCTTGGCAGAACAATCGTTGATCCGATCCGCCAGTGCTGTGGCAGAAAAACCTGCAAAAACAACCGAATGCACCGCACCAATTCGAGCGCAAGCCAACATGGCAATGGCAGCTTCGGGCACCATGGGCATATAGATAATCACCCGATCTCCCTTTTCCACCCCCTGTTCCAACATCGCATTGGCAAATTGTCCAGTACGTTCAAAAAGTTCTTTGTAGCTTATTTTACGGGAGTCCTCTTGAGGATCGTTAGGTTCCCAAAGGATGGCTATTTTATTTTCATCAGCAAAGCGTTGCTTTTCAAATATATTTTCTGTTAGGTTAAGCTTTGCGTTTTTAAACCAAGTAATATTGGGGCCTTCGAAATCCCAATCCAAAACAGTGTCCCACGGTTTTTGCCAATGAAATTGCTTTGCTATTTTTTCCCAAAATTGTTCCGGGTCGGCAATACTTTCTTCATAACGTTTAAAATAGTCCGAAAGGGAATCGATACGGTCACTCATTTTTTTTTTAATTTGAGGTTAATATTTAATGTTGTTCCACCGGAGTTGTTGCTCCTCTGGGGGTTCTGATGGATTCGATCATCGCTACCACAGGTTCTGGAGTGGGCGGAGTGAATCGAGAAACCACCAAAGCGGTTATAAAATTAAAAATCATTCCTAAAGTTCCAATTCCTTCGGGGGAAATTCCAAACCAAAACCCTTCTTTGGTTCCTGCCCCACCCAACTGCGGTGTAAAATATAAAATGTAAGCAATGGTGAAAACGATACCTACCACCATGCCCGAAATCGCCCCTTCACGGTTGGTGCGCTTGTCAAAGATGCCTAAAATGATGGCTGGAAAAAAGGAAGAGGCCGCCAATCCAAAGGCCAGTGCCACTACTTGCGCCACAAAGCCCGGCGGATTCAGTCCGGCTAGTCCGGCAGCGAGTACAGCCACCGCAATAGAGATTCTTGCAGCTTTAAGCTCGCCTTTTTCGCTGATGTTGGGGCGTAAATAATTTTTTAATAAATCGTGAGAAATGGAGGTAGAAATCACCAATAGCAAGCCGGCAGCAGTGGAAAGCGCAGCGGCCAAACCTCCGGCCACAACCAAACCAATCACCCAGGGGGGAAGATCTGCAATTTCTGGATTGGCCAATACGATGATATCACGATCTATGGTCAATTCGTTTCGTTCCGGTGCTGCAACATACTGTATTACCCCGTCTTGATTTTTATCCTCAAATGACAATAAACCTGTATTCTCCCAATTCTTAAACCATTGAGGAACATCGGCGTAAGTGGCATTGGAAAGCGTATTGATGATGTTGGTTCGGGCAAAAACCGCAACTGCGGGAGCAGTGGTATACAGGATTGCGATGAATAACAAAGCCCAGCCCGCGGAAACTCTTGCGTCTTTGACTTTTGGAACCGTAAAAAAACGAACAATGACATGGGGCAAGCCTGCGGTTCCAAACATCAAGGCCGCCGTGATAAAAAACATATTGGTCAAATTGTCTGAATTTATGCTCGTGTAGGTATCAAAACCCAAATCCACCGACAACTGATTGAGTTTTTCAATGATATAAACTCCTTCCGAAGTTTTACTCCCCAACCCTAATTGTGGAACGGGATTTCCTGTCATTTGAAGAGAGATAAAAATCGCAGGAACCGTAAAGGCAAAAATCAATACACAAAACTGCGCTACCTGAGTATAGGTGATTCCTTTCATTCCCCCCAACACAGCATAAAAAAAGACGATTCCGATACCGATGAAAACTCCCGTTTCAAAAGGAACATCTAAAAAACGTGCAAAGGCAACGCCCACTCCTTTCATTTGTCCGACCACATAGGTAAACGACACAAAAAGCGCGCAGATGAGCGCCACCAAACGTGCATTTTTTGAATAATAACGTTCGCCTATAAAATCGGGAACGGTAAACTTTCCAAACTTTCGTAAATAGGGTGCCAACAGCAGTGCCAACAACACATAACCTCCTGTCCAGCCCATCAGGTATTGCGCTCCGGAAAAACCCATGAAAGCAATAAGTCCCGCCATGGACAAAAACGAAGCTGCGGACATCCAGTCCGCTGCGGTGGCCATACCGTTTAAGATGGGGTGCACTCCCCCTCCGGCGACATAAAATTCTTTCGTGGAACTGGCTCGAGAAACAATAGCGATGATGATGTATAATAAAAAAGTTGCGCCTACAATTGCATAGGTCCAAAGTTGCGTGCTCATAAATATATTGTCTTGAATTTAAACTTCATCTACATCAAATTTTTTGTCCAGTTTGTTCATTAGATAGACGTAAATGAAAATTATAATGACAAAAACGTAAATAGATCCTTGTTGTGCAAACCAAAACCCCAGTGGAAATCCTGCGATATAAAACGCATTAAGCGATTCAGCGAAAACGATTCCACAGAGAAACGAGACCAAAAACCAAATACTCAACAGTAGGCTTAAATAGCGAAGATTTGTTTTCCAATAGGCTTTTTTATCAGTAGCCATTTTTAAAAGTTTTTTTAAATGTACTAATTCTCCTAAAGAAATTAGACCTCCTAGGGGTCAAAAACAACATTTTAAACTTTCTTGAAGCGCTGTATTTTTGTCGAAAATTGATTTATCCAATGCTACAGTACGGGTGCGATACAAATAGCAGAAATTTTAAATGTAACGCTTGGAAAAAAAGTGGGTGTTATAGGATTCGAACCTATGACCTCTAAACTGGCAAAGTGGCACTCTAAACAAACTGAGCTAAACACCCGTGCGGGTTTCTCTTATTGACATTTTAAAAGTGCCAAACCATTAATTAAGAATGGTCAAACATAAACTTCTTATTTAATTCGTACCTCAATGTATAATATTTTGAAGCACTAATTCTTTTTCCTAAATATAGGAATTGCACTTTACCGTTAACTACTTGTTTCGTGAGTGAGAAAACCTATTTAAGAGGTTTAGAAATACCTGAACTTAATGAAGATGATATGCCGTTAATATAAAAAGCCCCCATAAGGAGGCTTAGATATAGTGAATCTAATTAAACTAAGGCGTACAGCTAGTGAAATTAGGTTTTGGGTTTGACCAACTTGAGGCGTTTGTGCTAAAATCATCACAATTTGTTACCAACAATACATTCCACCCACTAAGGTCTTGATTAAATACCGTTGCATTCTGAAACAAATAACTCATATTCGTTACACTTGAAGTAACCCAACTACTTATGTCTTGATTAAATGCACTAGCAGTATTAAAGATTTGCTCCATATTGGTTACACTTGAAGTATCCCAACTACCTATATCCTGATTAAATAAGGTTGCCCCTCTAAACATTCTAATCATAGTAGTCACATTTGATGTATCCCAACTACTTATGTCTTGATTAAATGCACTAGCATTATAAAACATTTCACTCATATTAGTCACTTTAGTTGTAATAATTTTGGATAGGTCATCGCCATCGATTATGGCATTCTTTAATCCAGAATTATTTAAAACTTTATATGTTACTCCATTATAATCATAACTTTGTCCTGCTATTGTTCCAATTTCTGCAACAAGAGTCACACCGTTTGACGCTAAGATTATAGGTGCAAAATAGTTACATACTACATTGGTGCTGAAAATTGCTTCTCCCGTATCCTTTATTCCGTCTAAATCAGTATCTGAAAATAACTCAAAAACTAATCCGCCCGCTGCATTTTCGCATTGAACCGATGATGCACTACCTATGCTTATTCCTATTAAACCTCCGCCATCTGAACCATCTGCTCCTGTTGCTCCAGTAGCTCCAGTAGCTCCAGAACTTCCATTCCTTCCGTTTACTCCATTACAAACTAAGCTTTCATTGATTACTGATTCATTTTCATCTAACACATCATTATTATTTGTGTCTCCATAAAAAGAATATATTATTCCACCATTATCACAAG
>JABISF010000008.1 GCA_018699935.1 Flavobacteriaceae bacterium
TAACGGAAAACCAAATTTTTGCGCAATTTCTTTTCCTTTCAAAAAGGAATTCGCAATTTGAGCCGGTGCGGCAGGAATTCCAATACGCTTCAACAACTGTTTAAACTTTTCACGATCTTCGGTGATGTGAATTGCATCGATATCAACTCCGATAATTTTAACACCAAAATCCTCCCAAATTCCTTTATCTCCCGCTTCAATACACAAATTCAATCCTGTTTGCCCACCCATGGTAGGAAGCACAGCATCAACAGGGTGCTCTTTTAAAATCTCTACGATAGATTTAGTGGTTAAAGGCTTCAAATAAACATGATCCGCCATCGTTGGGTCGGTCATGATGGTCGCTGGATTGGAATTGATCAAAATGGTTTTGATTCCATCCTCTCGCAGAGAGCGAAGGGCTTGTGTTCCGGAATAATCAAATTCACAAGCTTGTCCGATTACAATGGGGCCAGATCCTATCACAAGAATACTTTTGATTGAATTGGATTTAGGCATAAGATAAATTTAGAATGAGAATATAAAAAAAGGGCGCTACTTTAGAAAAAATAGCACCCTGTATATACGTTTTGTTTACTGACATTATTTTTTGTGACGTGGCTCAGAGGATACAGATATTTTTTTTCTTCCTTTAGCTCTTCTAGCGGCTAACACTTTTCGACCATTAGCAGTTGCCATACGCTCACGAAAGCCATGTTTGTTTCTTCTTTTTCTTCTCGAGGGTTGAAATGTTCGTTTCATAGTATAAATTAACTCAGTTGCTGAGGAAGTGTTCCTGTTTTTTTAAGGTCGCGCAAATATACAACAACTTTTTGCTATACCAAATTTCATTTACAACATTTCTCGAGTGTTTTTTTTTACCTTTGAAAAAAAAAAGATGTTTCCCAAAATCATAAAATTGATACTCGCACTCCTTTCCTTAGGCTATGCTGTTTATTTGTTTATGGACGATTATATTGGCAATGGTATTATGATGCTATTGCTCACCAGTATGTTTGTCTTATTATATTTTAAAAACGAGATTATTTTCCTTGCTTTCTTGCGTTTGCGCAAACAAGATTTTGAAGGGACCGAAAAATGGCTCAACAAAATAAAAAATCCGGAAGCCAATTTGGTACGTAAACAACAAGGCTATTTTAGCTACCTCCATGGAATTTTGCAATCTCAAAAGAATTTGAGTCAAGCCGAAAAACACTTTAAAAAAGCCTTACAGTTGGGGCTTTCCTTCAATCATGATTTAGCCATGGCCAAAATGAGCCTTGCCGGCATATTGATGCAAAAAAGAAGAAAGCGAGAAGCGCAAATCCTACTGGCCGAAGCCAAAAAATTGGACAAACACGGCATGCTGACCGGTCAGATGAAGATGATGCAGCAGCAAATGAAAAAAATCTAGTAGTAGTCCGCTTCTGGAATTAAAATCTCATATTGTTTTCGAGATTTATTATTCAAATGATTTTGAATCAGCCACGGATTGTGGATTTTCAGAAGCTTGTAATTTATTCCTAAGTCTTTGGAAAATTGCGCTAAGTCACTTATGGCAGTATCCAACTCCAATTTTTTTACAGGCACAGGCATGTACAAATCTTTTGGCTCAAAAATAAATCCGTATTTGGCAGGATTTGAAATGATGTCTTTTACCGCCAATATTCGAAAAACATAGCGACTGGTTTCAGTTCCTAATAATAAGTCATAATAACTTTCCACTTTCTGTTGCTCCAAGAGTCGCCGAGTTCCTGACATACCTCGATTGTAGGAAGCCGCCGCAAGTGTCCAAGAGCCGAGACGCTCTTTTGCCTTTTTCAAGTACTTGCAAGCCACTCGGGTTGACAATTCCAAGTTGTAACGCTCATCAACATTACTGTTGATTTCAAGTCCGTATTCCTTGCCCGTTGTGGGCATGATTTGCCAAAATCCTTTGGCTCCTTTGGGAGAGCGTACATTCTCCAAACCACTTTCAATAACTGCCAAATACTTGAAATCATCGGGAATCCCCTCCTCGGCAAGGATCTTTTCGATTTGAGGAAAATAGCGGTTGGCGCGCTTAATCATCATCAACATATTGGACTGCCAATAGGTATTGACCAACAATTCCTTATCCAAACGTTCTTTGATATCTGGTTGCGTCAAGGGAACCGCTTCCTCAGAGAAGGAAAGATTTGCAGGAATCTCTATGGGGTAGACTTTATTAATATCCTCATTGCCATAGCTGTTGAACGCTGAAGCGAGTTCCGGCTGTGTTACGGTGCTACTTATCACAACAAGGATAAGCACAAAAACCAACATTAAAAATGTAATTTTATTATTCATAAGTTCTAGCTGTACACTTACAAATTAAAGAAATTTATCTCAAAAATCCTTTAATAACAAAGCTAAGTTGGCATTGAACCACTGCGATTGGGTGAGAATAATGGCATGCCCTCCGTCAATAAACTCGACAGGAGATTGTAGGTGTTTTGCAGGGAAAACATTGTCTTTGCTCCCATGTATATGCAAAAAAGGGATCTCCAAACGCTCCTGCTTCCAATGTACCAAAGTATCTATCGCCCAATTCAGGTATTCGGGATCACGCTCTGAAAGATATTTCTGATAGAGCTCCAAGCGTTTTTTGATGCCATTCCCAAAAGCAAACAAGGCTAAGGCATCCAAACTTTCAATCCATTGCGTCGGTAACAATTTATGAATATTGGTGCGATCGGCCATTTTCATGGCTCTGGGCAATTCATTGTGAGATTTGATGCTAGAGACCAAAACAAGTGCACGCACATTTAGATGATGCGCCATTTCTTGCACCAGTACGCCGCCAAAGGAAACCCCTACAAGTATGGGATTCGGTTGTTTTACGCGTTCCGCCATGCGTTTGGCATAGTCCGAAAGGGGTTCATTTTTTTGAGGGGGTATCCAACTCAATAAATGACATTCAAAAGGTTCAGAGAGGGAAATAAACTCAAATATTTTTGGACTGGCAGCCATGCCGGGCATAAAGTAAATCGGTATACTTTCCATTTTTTTCGCCTAAATAGTATGAATCAAACCTTAAAAAGTCGTAAATTTGTAATTCCCTTTTTTTATCACGTAAAGGTACAGAAGAATTTATTAATTCATTCTAATTCAAAGTAAAATGGAAAATTTAAACCTCGTTAATAATGAGTTTTTGCGTCAATTCGAAATCAAAGTCGATGACTCGCTTGCTCGAATCGAATATGCAGAACAAGAACGCAAAATTTTTCTAACCAAAATCTCCATTCCCGAGGCAATTCAAAGCGTTGAATTTGAAGAAAATTTCATCAAAAAAGTATTAGAATTCATTGCTGAAAAAAATCTCAGAGTGGTTCCCACTTCTCCAAAAATCGCTGGTTTTGTTCGTAGAAACCGACGGTACAAAGAACTCCTTCCTGTCGGCATCAAGCTGTAACAGGCGCCTCAATCCGCACATAGCCTGCTTCGTCTATATTTTTTAATTTTAAAGAAGCGATTGTATTGACTTTTGCCGGATTCCATGGCAAAAGCACTTTCACATAGTTTTCTGTAAACCCACTCATATACCCTTTTTTGTTTTCTCCCTCAAAAAGTACTTTTTGCGTACTCTCCAGTTGACTTTCATAAAAGGCTCTCCTTTTTTTGACGGACAAACTGCGAAGCATTTTACTCCGTTTGTTTCGCACTGCCATGGGCACGACCCCATCCATCAATTCGGCTTCGGTATTGGGGCGCTCGGAATAGGTAAACACATGTAAATAGGAAACCTCTAACGCACTCAGATAATGATAGGTCTTTAAAAATTCTTGGTCGGTTTCTCCCGGAAAGCCGACAATTACATCTACTCCAATACAGGCATGTGGCATCAAGGCTTTGATTTTTGCTACTCTTTGCGTGTAAACACTACTGAGATATCTTCGTTTCATGCGCTTTAAGAGCACATCACTCCCACTCTGCAACGGGATATGAAAATGAGGGACAAAACGTTGGCTTTGTGCCACAAATGCAATCATT
The DNA here is from genome assembly GCA_018699935.1 of Flavobacteriaceae bacterium. Lineage (GTDB taxonomy): Bacteria > Bacteroidota > Bacteroidia > Flavobacteriales > Flavobacteriaceae > MS024-2A. The sequence goes on from JABISF010000008.1 coordinate 3,991, forward strand.
GCATCACTCAATAAATTCGGCTCAATGGAGGAAATCCGCATTCGATCCACCGGAACTTCTCGATCCAAAGCTTGAATTAATTCCAAAAAGGTGTGTTGATGCTTTTTGTTGCCGAATTCCCCTTTTCCATAGTCTCCAATGTTCACCCCTGTCAATACGATCTCTCGTATTCCACGAGCAGCTATTTTTTGGGCATTTAAAATAATATTTTCCAACGTATCACTCCGAGAAATCCCTCGGGCTTGCGGGATGGTGCAATAGGTGCATTTATAATCGCAACCGTCTTGTACTTTGAGAAAGGCTCGCGTGCGATCGCTAATGGAATAGCTGCTTTCATAAAAGTCGGCGGCCTCTATTTCACAGGCATGTACCTCACCGATCTCTTTTTTTGAGAAATCGCTGATGTATTCCATCAACTTAAATTTTTCAGAAGCACCCAACACCAAATCCACCCCATCCAATTGGGCAATGGCATCTGGTTGCAATTGGGCATAGCATCCAATGGCAGCAATAAAACCTTTGGGGTTTTGCTTTAATGCCTTTTGAACCAATCCTTTCAGTCGCTTGTCTGCATTTTCTGTAACAGAACACGTATTGATCACATAAACCTCTGCAGGACTTTCAAAAGGAACCCGCTGAAAGGCATGCGCTTCAAAATCACGAGCTATCGTGGAGGTCTCCGAAAAATTGAGCTTACACCCCAGGGTATGAAAGGCCACTCGAGGCTTCGGATCATTATTTGTTAAGCTTTGCGACATGCTGCTAATATTCCCTTAATTTTGTGCAAATATACCAACATTATATTGATGCCGAAAAGTTACTCGTTTCGACTACTAAAATACCTCGTCTTCCCTTTGGGATTCTTTTTGTTGTCCTGCAGCACTTCCCATTCTGAGGTGCAGGGTGCTGTTTTTCGTTACAATGAATTCCGCAATATCACTTCCCTCGATCCCGCTTTTGCTCGTAATCCTCAAAACATTTGGCCCATCAATCAATTGTTCAACGGCTTGGTTCAATTAGACTACCAATTGGGGATAAAAGCTGAAATTGCCAAAAGTTGGGAGATTGACAAATCGGGGGTTCATTATACTTTTTATTTAAGAAACGATGTCTTTTTTCATCCTTCTGTCCACTTTGGCGATAAACAATCACGTCCCGTTACTGCGCACGACTTTGTCTTTAGTTTCGACCGCTTGAAAGACCCTCAGTTGGCCTCGCCCGGAAGCTGGGTATTGAATCAAGTAGAACATTACGAAGCGGTCAATGACAGCACCTTGAACATCACTTTGAGAAAACCCTTTCCTGCTTTTTTGGGTCTACTCAGCATGCGCTATTGTGCCGTGGTTCCCAAAGAAGTTGTAGAAGCCCTTGGAGATGGATTTCGAAATCAACCCATTGGAACCGGTCCTTTTTATTTTAAACGATGGGAAGAAAATGTCAAATTGGTTTTGCGAAAAAATACTGCCTATTTTGAAAAAGACAATTTGGGAAATCAACTTCCTTATTTGGAGGCCATTGCCATACAATTTATCCCCGATATTCAGAGTGAGTTTATGTTATTTCTTCAGGGAAAACTGGATTTTATCAACTCTTTGGACAGCTCCTACAAAGACGAATTACTCACCCCCAGTGGTGCCCTTCAGCCCAAATACAAAAACCGGATTCAAATGCAAAAGGGTCCTTATCTCAATACCGAATATTTGGGTTTTTATTTGGATAATGACAATCCTGCACTCCAATCCGTAGCCATCAGAGAAGCCATCAATATTGGCTTTGATCGCAATAAAATGGTTGCCTATTTACGAAATAACATTGGCTATCCCGCTAAAAAAGGTTTTATTCCCAAAGGATTGATGGGAACCAGTGACCGAGCTTTTCTACACGAACCCAATCGGGCGCGTCAGTTGGTGCAAACCTATATAAAAGAACACTCTAAAATGCCGGAATTAAACATTGCTACAGATGCAAACTATTTGGACATTTGTGAATTTATTCAAGGGGAGCTTCAAAAAATTGGAATTAAAATCAATATAGACGTTATGCCAACCGCCAACTTACGGCAGGCCAAATCTTCTGGAAAACTGGAAATGTTTCGTGCGAGTTGGATCGCTGACTACCCCGATGCAGAAAATTATCTTTCCCTATTCTACAGTCGCAATCATTCGCCCGAAGGACCCAATTACACTCATTTTTCGGATCGTTTATTTGACCGTTGGTACAATCAAGCGTTGGAAACCGTGGATTTAGAGCATCGCACTAAAATTTATCAATCCATGGACAGTCTTGCGCTCACCCAATTTCCTATCGTGCCTTTGTATTACGACCAAGTGATTCGATTTTTACAAAAAGACATCAAAGGAATGGAAATCAACCCCATCAACACTTTGGTGCTGAAAAATGTAAGGAAATAAAAAAACCGCCCAAAAGGCGGTCTTGATATAAGAGGTTCAAATAAATTATTTTTTGAACTTGGAGTATTTGTTTTTAAACTTGTCAATACGTCCTGCTGTATCTACCAATTTGGATTTTCCGGTGTAGAAGGGATGAGAGGTTCTTGAAATTTCAAGTTTTACCAAAGGGTACTCAACACCATCTACTTCGAGGGTTTCTTTTGCGTTTACCGTGGACTTGGTAATGAACACATCTTCGTTGGACATGTCTTTAAAAGCAACTAATCGGTAGTTATCGGGATGAATTTCTGTTTTCATAATCGTATTTTATGGAGTGCAAATTTAATTTTTTTTTTGAAACTAAAATACATCTTACATTTTTTTTATATTGCTGATGAATTTAAACTTAAATTTCATGAATCAACAATCTATCCCCGTTCAACCATATATTCTGAAATACGGTGCCCTTCTCGGTGCCATCACCGTTACCTTTTCTGTTATATTACACATCATGGAAATGGACTATCAGCAACCCCCAGCTGCAGCTATTGTTAGTATAGCATCGATTATCGCCCTTATCATTTTCGCTTTTATACAATATAGAAGAGACAATGAAGGTTTTATCAGTCTTGGAGAAGCATTGAAAATCGGACTGGGAATCGGGCTAATTTCCGGTTTATTAGGCGTGGTTTATTTATTCGTTCTGACCACCTTCATCGACCCTGACTTTATGTCTAAATTACTAGATTTTCAGCAGGCAAAAATGCAACAAACGAATCCAAACATGACGCAAGAACAGTTGGATCAGATGCGAAGCATGCAAGAAAAATTCTCTTCACCACTAATTTCAGGAGCTTTTCAAATTATTTCTAGTCTGTTCATCTCCTTTATTATTTCTTTAATCGGTGGTTTAATCGTTAAAAAATCAAGACCGGAGTAAGTCAAATTTCGTAGTTTTGCAGTATGCAAAACACCCCCGATATATCGGTAATTATTCCCTTGCTCAACGAAAGTGAATCGTTGAGTTCGCTTCAGTTGTGGATAGATAAGGCATTGAAAGATACCGTCTATACCTATGAGATTTGTTATATAGATGATGGTAGTACGGACAATTCTTGGGAGGTGATTGAGCAACTCAGCAAAACACATCCAACAGTTTCAGGGATACGTTTCGCTAAAAATTTTGGGAAATCTCAAGCGCTCCATGCTGGCTTTGAATGGGCTCAAGGAGCCTTTGTAGTCACTTTAGATGCCGATCTTCAAGATTCTCCCGAAGAAATAATTCCCATGATAACGGAATTAAAAAACAAAAAATTGGACTTAATTTCGGGCTGGAAGAAAAAACGTTATGATTCTGTGGTGTTTAAAAACCTTCCCTCCAAACTTTTCAATTGGGCGGCTCGCAAAGTTTCTGGCATCCGATTGCACGATTTCAATTGTGGTGTCAAAGCCTATCGTGCAGCAGTAATAAAGAAAATTGATGTGCACGGTGAAATGCATCGCTACATCCCCGTTTTAGCTGCCCATGAGGGCTTTCAAAAAATTGAAGAAAAAGTAGTGCAACACCAAGCGCGGCAATATGGAAAGACAAAATTTGGTGCCGACCGATTTTTTAAAGGTTTCTTGGATTTAGTAACCCTGTGGTTTGTTCATACCTTTGGAAAACGTCCCATGCACTTTTTTGGATTTTGGGGAAGTATGATGCTTTTAATTGGCTTTATTTTTACTCTTTATTTGGGTATTGACAAACTTTTTTTGGAAACTACGGGAAGGTTGATCACCCAACGTCCCCAATTTTATATCGCACTCACCCTGATGATTCTGGGAAGCCAATTTTTTATTGCTGGTTTTCTGGGTGAAATGATCCTACGATCAAAAAACAAACTAAATCGTTACACCATCTCTGAAAAAATCGAATCTTATGAACATTGAAGAAAAAGTCACCCATTGGCTCAGCTCCACTTTTGACCAACAAACGCACGAAGCGCTAAAAAAGTTACAACAGGATCCGAAGAAATTGGAAGATGCGTTCTATACCAATCTAGCTTTTGGAACGGGTGGGATGCGCGGAATTATGGGGGTAGGCACCAACCGTATCAACAAATACACCTTGGGTAAAAACACCCAAGGATTGAGCAATTATCTCAATGCCACCTATCCACAACAAGAAATCAGTGCAGTGATTGCCTATGATTGCCGAAACAACAGTGCCGCTTTCGCCAAAATTGTTGCCGATGTTTTTACCGCCAATGGAATAAAAACCTATCTTTTTTCGGACTTGCGCGCCACTCCTGAATTATCTTTTGCGGTGCGTCATTTAAACGCACAATGTGGAATCGTTTTGACGGCATCACACAACCCTCCCGAATACAACGGCTATAAAGTGTACGGAAAGGACGGTGGGCAAATGGTACCCCCAGAAGATGAAGCGGTGATGCATGCCATCGATGCGATTTCTTTTGAAGACATCAATTTTGAGGCGCAGGAACAACTGCTCCATTATATTGATACGGAAGTGGATAATGCTTATCAAGATGCAATTATCCAATTGGCACAAATCCCAAATCTCGATCGCTCCGATCTAAAAATCGTTTTTACCTCCATACACGGAACCTCGATCACAGCCATACCATCGGTATTGGAAAAAGTGGGATATAAAAATATATTTATCGTTGAGGAACAAGCACAACCCGACGGAAATTTCCCCACCGTCAGTTCTCCCAATCCGGAAGAACCTGCAGCCTTGGCAATGGCTTTGGATCTGGCAAAAGCAAACGACGCAGACATTATTATCGGAACCGATCCGGATGCAGATCGATTGGGTGTCGTTATCAAAAATAACGATGGGGCATGGAAGTTTTTAGACGGAAATCAACTGATGATAATCCTGACCGAATATCTTTTACAGTCCAAAGCTACAGATGGAAAACTTACCGACAAACATTTTATAGCTTCAACAGTGGTCTCCTCCCCTGCCATAGAAAAAATGGCAGCGGCTTATAAGGTGCATTACTTTTCCTATCTCACCGGATTCAAGTGGATTGCCAAAGGCATCCAAGACCACCCCCATTTAACCTTTGTTGGCGGGGGTGAAGAAAGTTTTGGTTATTTGATCGGCGACGCAGTACGCGATAAAGATGCTATTTCGGCCTGTCTGCTTGCCTGTGAAATCGCTGCGCTTCTCAAAAGTAAAGGAGAAACGCTCGAAGACCATTTGTATCAATGTTATAAGAAATATGGGGTTTTTCGCGAGGGCTTGGTCTCACTCACCAAAAAAGGAAAAGACGGTGCTCAGGAAATTGCCGATATCATGGAACAATATCGACAACAGCCTCCCTCTAAAATTGGAGCTACGGCGGTACGGTATATGGAGGATTTTGGAACGGGTGTAAAAACAGACACCAAAACCGGAGAAAAAACCAAAATGGATTATCCTGCTTCCAATGTCCTGATTTTTTATTTAGAAGATGGTTCACGAATTGCGCTACGCCCGAGTGGCACAGAACCCAAAATCAAATACTATTTCAGTGTCACAAACCCCTACGATGCATCCCTTTCATGGGAAACTGCAATGTCGGTTTTGGATGAGAAAATTGACACTTTAAAAAACAATTTGTCGCTTTGATTTCCTCTTTTAAAAAAATCATCCGTTACGGTCTTCCGTATCGCAAGTATGCTTTTTTAAATATTTTTTTCAATACGCTATACGCTTTGTTCAGTGCCCTATCGTTCATCGCCTTGATACCGATGTTGAACGTATTGTTTGAAACCACCGAAAAGATCGTGCAACCACCCAGCTACGAAGGCATTTTAAAGCTGCAATCTTATGCAAAAAATCTTCTAAACTATCATATTTCACAACGGCTGGAAGAGAATGTTGGGCAAACGCTGATCCTCGTAGTTGGCTTGGTGATTTTACTTTTCTTTCTTAAAAATTTATCCAATTATTTAGCCCTCTATTTCATTGCCAATTTGAGGAATGGAATCCTCAAAGACCTTCGGAATGCACTGTATCACAAAATCATTGAGTTGCCTGTTGCCTATTTTACGGCCAAGAAAAAAGGCGATTTGATGGCGCGGATGACTACGGATGTATCTGAAATTCAATTTTCGTTTTTATCAATTTTGGAATTGTTGGTGCGCGAACCCCTAACCATCTTGTTTTCGCTCCTAGCCATGTTTTTTATCAGTGTAAAATTGAGCCTTTTTGTCTTGTTGTTTATTCCACTTTCCGGGATTGTGATTTCAAGTTTAGGAAAACGTCTTAAAAAACACTCTGCACGAATTCAGGAGGAGCAAGGTGATTTTTTATCGATTATCGACGAAACGATAAGTGGACAGAAAATCATCAAAACTTTTGCCGCCGGGAGTCATTTCACCCGTCGTTTTGAGGGTGCCACTGCTCGTTTTCATCATTTTTCTAATAAGTTATTACACCGCGCCAGTTTGGCGGGTCCCGCAAGTGAGTTTTTAGGCATCGCAGCCATTGGGATATTGTTGTGGTTTGGAGGACAAATGGTCCTGATTCAGGGAGAGATTTCAGGTGCTACGTTCATTGTATATATGGGTTTGGCCTACAACATACTCACTCCCGCAAAAGCAATCAGCAAAGCCAGTTACAGCATCAAAAAAGGGAACGCTGCCGCCGAACGCATCTTGGACATCCTTGCTGCAGAAGATTCTTTGAAGGATCTCCCAACAGCGACGTCAATAGACGCTTTCCAAAAAGAGATTGCCTTTAAAAAAGTGTTTTTTAGTTATGAAGATCAGCCCATTATCAATGGTATTGATTTTACCATAAAAAAAGGGGAAACCGTTGCTTTGGTGGGGCCTTCGGGAAGCGGAAAAACCACCTTGACCCACCTGCTGAATCGTTTTTACGACATCCAATCTGGAAGTATAACGATTGATGGAATTCCGCTCCACTCTTTTACAAAAGCTTCTTTATACCAGCTCATTGGAATGGTGACTCAAGAATCTATTTTGTTTAACGATACGGTTTGGAACAACATTAAACTGGGCAATCCCAAAGCCTCCGAAGCGGAAATTATCGCAGCTGCCCAAGCCGCCTTTGCGCACGATTTTATTGAAGCATTGGAAGAAGGCTACCAAACCCGCATTGGCGATAGTGGCAACAAACTTTCCGGCGGCCAAAAACAACGGCTTTCGATTGCGCGTGCTTTACTCAAAGATCCACAAATTTTGATTTTGGACGAAGCCACCTCCGCCCTAGACACTACCGCCGAACAATGGGTGCAACAAGCTTTGGAAAAACTTATGGAAAACCGAACCTCACTGGTCATTGCCCATCGTCTTTCCACCATTCAAAAAGCAGACAAAATTTTGGTCATCGACCAAGGGAATATCGTCGAATCCGGCAACCACAACACCTTGATGCAATTGAATGGTACTTATGCCAAATTGGTGCAATTGCAACAAATTCAATAGTTTATTAACGCATAGTGCTCCCGGTGATTTTTTTAAAAAA